>NZ_JBBMRD010000003.1:0-281329 GCF_038900355.1 Olleya sp. AS48
CGTTCTGAGTTTACAATCGTAAGCGGTGGACCTAAACAATAAACACTAGTTTAACAACCAATTAAAAACCAAAAAAAGCCACATCTATAAAAGATGTGGCTTTTTTAATTTATAGCTGTTTTGAAGTCTTTTTAGCTTTGTAAACTATTAAGATTTGTTATTGTAAATAGTATTATTAAGTATGCGAAGATTGGCCTACTAATTTTATTATACACTTTGGTGCAAAAAAAAAGCCTAACTATAAAATAGTAGGCTTTTTTATTATTTAATTTGATTACCATCTTTGTCAACAAAATGATATTCAAGGTATGTGTAAGCATCTCTTGGTTGTATTTTAACCCATTTTTTGTGTTCAAAAAACCATTTTGAACGAATTGATGGAAAACCTTTTGTTAAAAAGGCTGCTATAAAAGGATGTGTGTTTAAAGTCACCTTCTTATAGTCTTTTTTAAATATTTGTTCTATGTCGTGAGTTATTTTAGGCACAATATTAATTGGTGCTTCGACTTCTTCTCCATTAAAACTGTTAGGATTTTCCTCTCTTGTTTTAATATTCATTTCTGGTCTTACTCTTTGACGTGTAATTTGAATCAATCCAAACTTACTAGGAGGTAATATTTTGTGTTTGGCACGATCATCTTTCATTTCGTCACGAAGATGATTGTAAAGTTTTTTTCTATGTTCAGCGGTATTTAGGTCAATAAAATCTATCACAATAATTCCACCCATATCACGTAATCTTAATTGTCGTGCTACTTCTGATGCAGATATTAAGTTTACTTCAAGTGCTGTGTCTTCTTGAGAGTTTGATTTATTTGATCTATTACCACTATTTACATCAATGACGTGAAGCGCTTCAGTATGCTCGATGACAAGGTATGCACCTTTAGCCATAGAGACCGTCTTACCAAAAGCAGTTTTTATTTGTCTTTCTATTCCAAATTTTTCAAAAATAGGAATATTAGACTGATGTAATTTGACTATTGATTCTTTTTTGGGTGCGTATTGTTGCACGTAATCTTTAACTTGTGCATGTAATGCTTCATCATCTACATGAATCCCTGTAAAAGTGTCGTTAAATATATCTCTTAAAATAGAAGAGGCTTTATTTAACTCACCTAATACTTTGGTAGGATGATTTGCTTTATGCAATTTTTTACACATTGCTGTCCAACGACTAAGCAAATTTTGTAAATCTTTATCTAGTTCGGCTACTTTTTTGCCTTCTGCTACTGTTCGTACAATAACTCCAAAACCAGGAGGAGTTATACTCCTTACCAAGCGTTTTAAGCGCTCTTTCTCTTCTTTACTCTCTATCTTTTGCGAAATAGAAATTCGATCGGAAAATGGCACTAAAACAATATATCTACCAGCTATGGACAGCTCTGAGCTAATCCTTGGGCCTTTAGTAGATATTGGTTCTTTAACTATTTGTACTAAAATAGACTGATTTGATTTTAAGACGTCAGTAATCTTTCCGTCTTTATCAATATCTTTTTCAAATGGGTAATCCTTTAAAGAAAAATCTTTTAGTTTACCTGTGCTTACACTTTTTGTGAATTTTAAAAGAGATGACATTTTTGGTCCTAAATCATGATAATGCAAAAATGCATCTTTTTCATAACCAACATTGACAAATGCTGCATTTAGTCCTGGAACAGCTTTTCTTATTTTGGCGATAAACACATCACCAACCGCAAAGTTGTTCCCATCTTCCTCTTTATGTAATTCAACTAATTTTCCATCTTTTAATAAGGCAAAATCAACAGCTTCTGGACTAGATCTAATAATTAATTCTTTATCCATTTAAGGTTAATTTTTATCCATACAACTAAGTATAGATGGATTATACAATATATCATACCTTTTTTTTAAACAAAAAAAGGTATGATAATCACAGGATTTTTTAAATCCGTTTGAGTTTAAAAATACGCAAGGTTTTACATATTTATTATAAACTCTATTTTCAAAGAACGATAATTTTAATAAACCAAAAAAGTAGTTATATAAACTACTTTTTGGTACTATTTCTTCTTCTTGTGACGATTAGCGCGTCTACGTTTTTTACGCTTATGCGTTGCAACCTTGTGTCTTTTACGTTTCTTACCACTTGGCATAGGGTTAATGTTTTTAAATTAATAATTCGTTTATAATATTTTTTACTTTACGTCTACGTTAGTTTTTACACCCTCTACAAATACTTTTGCAGGTTTAAACGCTGGTATGTTGTGAGCAGGAATCTTGATAGTCGTATTTTTTGAAATATTTCTTCCTGTTTTTTCTGCTCTTGTTTTAATGATAAAGCTACCAAATCCTCTAAGGTAAACATTATCACCTCCTTCTAAAGATGTCTTAACTTCTTCCATAAAAGTCTCTACAGTTGCCTGAACATCTCCTTTTTCTATTCCTAATTTTTCAGAAATCTTTGTTACTAAATCAGCTTTAGTCATTTTCTTTTCTTGTTTGCGTTATTAATTTTTCTAAGGGTTGGCAAATATAGGCATTTAATATTCAATATTTCAAACCTAATTCATTAAAATTTAATGCGATAAACTTTACTTTTGCTTTTCTTACTTTTTTCTAATAAATGAACTTTGCAAAACAATTAATTAATTGGTACACAGATAATAAACGAGATTTGCCTTGGCGTAACACTACAAACCCTTATTATATTTGGCTTTCCGAAATTATTTTACAACAAACACAAGTCATTCAAGGCTTGCCATATTACACCGCTTTTACTACCAATTTCCCTACTGTTTTTGACTTAGCTAAGGCTGAGGAACAAGAAGTGTTAAAATTATGGCAAGGATTGGGTTATTACTCTAGAGCACGAAATTTGCACGCCTCAGCTAAATACATAGTAGATGAGCGTGATGGACATTTTCCGGATACTTTTGATGACATTATTAAACTAAAAGGAGTAGGTGATTATACAGCAAGTGCAATTGCTTCTATTAGTTTTAATGAAGTTACTGCAGTTGTTGACGGTAATGTTTACAGAGCGTTGTCTAGGATTTATGGTATTTACACTCCTATTAATACAGGTAAAGGTTTTAAAGAGTTTAAGATGTTAGCACAACAATTAATTGATGTTAAGCAACCTGCTACTTTTAATCAAGCCATAATGGAGTTTGGTGCAAGATTGTGTAAGCCTAAAAATCCAGATTGTAATAATTGTCCTTTTAACAACACATGTGTTGCTTTAGAAAAAGCTGTAATTACTGATTTACCTGTAAAAATTAAAAGTGCTAAGGTTTCCAAAAAGTATTTTAACTTTATTGTAATTTTTTCTAAGGATGGTAAAACGGTTTTACAACAGCGACTAGGTAGTGGGATTTGGCAAAATTTATATCAATTTCCTTTAATAGAAACTGATAAAGATGCGTCTTTTGATAGTATTGAGGAGCAAATTAAATTGATAGCACCATTAAAAGAACAATTTTTAGAATTGTCTTTATATAACGAAAAATCAATAGTACATAAATTATCCCATCAGCATTTATACACTAAATTTTGGATTGTATCGTTAGATAGTAACCTTCCAGAAGGTATTGCTTTTGGTAAAATAAAGGATTTTCCAGTGCCAATATTGATAGGTAATTTTATTGAAAAATTTAATTTTTAAATCATTACTGTCAACGCCTCAATATTTTTTATTAAATTTATTTACATTGAAGCTTAAAGCTGTAATTTTGTATTAGAAAAAAACACTACTTATGTCAGGAACATTAAATAAAGTTATGCTAATTGGGCATTTAGGAGATGAAGTTAAAATGCACTACTTTGAAGGAGGTGGTTGTGTTGGACGTTTTCCTTTAGCAACCAACGAGACTTATGTTAGCAAGCAAACTAACGAGCGTGTTACTAATACGGATTGGCATAATATAGTAGTGCGCAATAAAGCTGCTGAAATTTGTGAAAAATATTTAACAAAAGGTGATAAGGTTTATGTTGAAGGACGCATAAAAACTAGAAAATGGCAAGACGAATCTGGAAATGATCGTTATAGTACAGAGATACAAGTGTCTGACTTTACATTTTTAAGTACAAAGCGTGATCCTGAGGCAGCTCCTACAACACCAGCTGTACAACAGCAACAAGCACCAAAAACTGATATTCCAAAACAAACGTCTTCAGCCTCTAGCGAAGACGATCTACCGTTTTAATAAGTGATTATGGATCCTGAACCCTCGAGTTTTTTAGCATTAGTAATTTCTGATAATATCAATATTGTACTTGGTTTTGTACTTTTAGTTGTATTATTAATATGTTCTGCTATGATTTCAGGAGCAGAAGTGGCATTGTTTTCATTAACAAAATCTGATCTTGAAGACGAAGCATTACAAGGTAAAAAACAAATACAGATAATTTCTAAACTACTAGTTAGGCCTAAAAAACTATTAGCAACCATTTTAGTAGCCAATAATTTTATAAATATTGGTATTGTAATACTATTTGCCTTTTTAGGTAACTATTTGTTTGCAGGTATAAACTCTGCTTTAGTTAAATTTATAGTGGAAGTAGTAGTCATTACCTTTTTAATATTACTTTTTGGTGAAATTTTACCTAAGATTTATGCTAGTCGCAACAATTTAAAATTTGCGACATTTATGGCCTATCCATTAGGTGTTCTAGATGTATTATTTTCGCCTTTAAGTTTGCCAATGCGCAGTATCACGCTGACAATTCATAATAGATTAGGAAAACAAAAATCTAATATCAGTGTAGATCAATTGTCTCAAGCATTAGAGCTAACAAGTGAGCATGACACCACTAAAGAAGAACAAAAAATATTACAAGGGATTGTAAGTTTTGGAAATACAGATACCAAACAGGTTATGCAACCACGTATTGATGTCTTTGCTTTAAATGTAGAGCAACCTTATAGCGAGATTATTCCAGAAATTATAGAAAACGGTTATTCTAGAATACCAGTATATAAAGATAGTATGGATAATATCGTTGGCGTATTGTATGTTAAAGATTTATTGCCATATATTGATAAGCAAACATTTGATTGGACAACTTTATTAAGAGCACCATTTTTTGTTCCAGAAAATAAAAAATTGGACGATTTAATGGCAGAATTCCAAGAGAAAAAAGTACATCTTGCGGTAGTTGTTGATGAGTATGGAGGAACATCTGGATTAGTGTCATTAGAAGATATTATTGAAGAGATTGTAGGTGATATTAGTGACGAGTTTGATGACGAAGACTTAGTGTTTTCAAAGCTTGATGATAAAAATTATGCTTTTGAAGGTAAAACTGCGTTAAAAGATTTTTATAAAATTATTAAGTTAGAAAACGATACAATTTTTGAAGATAATAAAGGTGAAGCTGAGACTATTGCTGGTTTTATTTTAGAAAATTCTGGAGGTTTTCCTAAACGAAATAGCAAAATACAGTTTGAAAACTACGTTTTTACAATTGAAGCATTAGATAAAAAACGTATAAAACGTGTCAAGGTTACCTTGCCCTAAATAACAAAATATAAAGGCTAATTATTATTGCCTAAGTAATTATAACATGAGACATTTAATAATCTTCCTTTTAACCTTTGTACTACTAACAAGTTGTGGAAACGACCCAATACCAAAGCCAAAAGGGTATCTAAGGTTAGAGTATCCTCAGGCAGATTATAAAATGTATAATCAAGACTTGCCTTTTGCTTTTGATCGAAACATGCAAAGTGATACCATAATATATAAGCCTTTACAAGATGATGTAAAAAGTTTTGGACTTAATATTGAGTATAAAAAATTAAAAGGAACCATATATCTAACTTATAAAGCAATAGATGGCAAAGAGCGCTTAGTTAAGTATCTTAAAAATGCTCAAAATTTTACTCAAGAACATACTAAAAAAGCAGATGCTATTGAAGAGGTTGTTTGGGAAAACCCTGTGAATAAAGTGTATGGAATGTTTTATGAAGTTGGTGGTAATGCAGCATCACAATCTCAGTTTTATATAACGGATAGTATAAATCATTTTTTAACTGGGTCATTATATTTTTATGCTAAACCTAATTATGACTCGATATTACCTGCTGCTAATTATCTTCAAAAAGATATTAAGCGTATAATGGAAAGTGTCCAATGGAAGTAATTTTGATTATTTAAACACATCTTTAAATCACAAATAGAAAATAAGAACAAAAAAAGCCTTGAATTTTCAAGGCTTTTATATTTAAATAAGGTAATGTTTATTAAGCTTTTTTAGCGTCTGTACAACATGCTTTTTTGCAGTCTTTAGCACAAGCTAATTTTTCTGCTTCAGTTTTGATAGCACATTTTTTCTTGCATTCTGCAGTTTTAGCAGCACAATCTTTACAGTCTTTTTTAGTGCAATCTTCTTTACACTTCATTGTGCACTCTTTTTTTGCAGTAGAAAAAGCATCTACCGTATGCATGTCTTTTACTTTATAGGTGTCAGCAACACTTGTAACAGTAGTTTCTAATGATGCAGGAGTTACTAATGCTTCATCATATTCTACCATTGCTAATTCGCGATCAAAATCTACAATTGCAGATTTTACACCTTCCATTTTAGCCATTTTTTTCTCAATAGTTTTTGCACAACCCATTGCGCAAGTCATACCTTCTATTTTAAATTCAGCTTTAGCTAACTTAGCATTTGGATTAATTTCTGCTTTTTTTGTTACTTCTGTAGTTTCTGTAGCAGAAGGTGATGTCATAACTTCTGGCTCAGCTTCGTTTTTACAACTAAATGTTAATACTGTTATTGCAACTAGTACTAGTATATGTTTAAATGATTTCATTTTAATAAAATTTTGTTATTGTTTAATAGTTACAAAATTACTAAATAATATGCTTTATTGCTTTTTATATTGGATTTTTGTACCGTAAAATTTAGTTATGCAAAATAATAATACTAAAAAATGGGTGTATTTACTTGTTTTGTCTCTTATTTGGGGAACGTCTTTTATTTTAATTAAGAAGGCTTTGTTGGGTTTAAATGCCTATCAATTAGGTGCTTTGCGTACTTTAATTACAGGATTGTTTTTGTTTATGGCAGGTTATAAAAAGATACGTTTAATTAAAAAAACGGATTGGAAATGGATTGCGATTTCGGGCTTTTTAGGGTCTTTTATTCCTGCGTTTTTCTTTGCAATCGCCGAAACCCAAATAGATAGTGCAGTTGTGTCTGTTTTAAATAGTTTGGTGCCTTTAAACACTGTTTTAATTGGTGCTGCTGTGTTTAAAATAGCAAGCACTACTAAGCAGGTTGTTGGTGTTATTATTGGCTTTATTGGTACGTCTATATTAATATTAGAAGGTGCAGATTTAAACCCAAATCAAAATTATTGGTTTGCAGGATTTGTAATAGCGTCTACGGTTATGTACGCCATAAATGTTAACATTATTAAGCGCTATTTACAAGACGTTAAACCTTTAGCAATAGCTGTTGGTAATTATGTTGTTATTTTTATACCTGCTTTAGTTGTTTTGATTTTTGCAGACTTTTTTAATGTGGCAAACTTTAGTAATCCTGATTTTACAAATGCAATTGGTTACGTTGTTACTTTATCCTTTTTTGGGACTGCTTTGGCTAAAGTATTGTTTAACACTTTGGTGCAAATGTCTACTCCTGTATTTGCGTCTTCTGTGACTTATATTATGCCAATTGTTGCTTTAGTTTGGGGCTTGATGGATGGAGAAAGTTTTAGTGTAACACAAATTGTTGGGACCTTAATTATTTTAATTGGTGTGTATTTAGCTAATAGAAAAGCAAAAAAAATCCGAAACGTTTAAGTTTCGGATTTTTAGTTTAATTGTAATGAATATTAGTTAAAATCTGCATCAGTAACATCTTCGTTTACTTTTACATTTTTAATATTCATAGACATTGTTTGTGGTCCAGCTATAATAGTTTGTGCGTAAGGGAATTTTACTCCGTTTACTTCAGAGTAATTACCATACTTAACTGTTGTAGTAACTTCTTGTCCTTGCGCTTTAGTTGTGCTTTCTTCTTGAACTAATAATTTTGATGTAACATCATAATAACGGTAAGACGCATCGTCACCTTTAGTTACTTTTACTTTATAGCTATCTGCGCCATCAATATTAACAATACTTACTAATGTTACATTGGCCATATCATATGCTGTTTCTGGAAACATTCCAGCTTCAGCTTTTTTGTCTGATACTTCAGTATCTGATAAAGGCATTTTTTGACCTTGTTGCTCTCTGTAACCAGCAGTACCGTTCCATTTAGACTTCATCATTACCATACCTTGCATAGCAACTTCCATAGACTCTTTATTGTCTTTAGTTTTCTTTATTTCAACTGTCAATGGTGGTGCTCCTTGGATTACAAAATCGCCATCCATTTTTACAGAGTTTACCATGTTAATATTGTTGGTTCCTCCAATAGCTGTAATATAGTTGTCTAATACTGTTTTAGCAGTTACGCCATCAGGAATTGGCTTAGAAAATTCTGGTTTTTCAACTGGATTTGCAAACTTGTCAAAGTACTTAATTGGTACTCCTGTTTTTTCTAATCCAGGGATTACATCACTACCTTTCCCAACTATGATTATACGTGCATTTTCTGGCTTAAAGTATTTGTTAGCCACACGTTGTACATCCTCAATAGTTACTGCATTTATTTTAGATAAATACGTTTTATAAAAGTCAGAAGGTAATTTATTTAGTTTAATGCTTAATGCGTATCTAGCAATTGTCTGAGGGCTTTCTAAAGCTAAAACAAAATCTCCAACATACTTAGCTTTTGCATTAGCTAATGCTTCAGCAGTAACAGGTTCTGATTTTATTCTTTTAATTTCTTTTAAAGTCTCTACAACTGCACTGTCAGTAACAGTGTTTCTTACTTCAGCTCCAGCTGTAAATCTTGACGCACCAAAACGAGAAGCACCAATACTAGAACGTGCTCCATAAGTCCAACCATTTGCTTCACGTAAATTCATGTTTAAGTAGCTGTTAAAACCACCACCTAAAATTTTATTAGCAATTAATACTGCATGGTAATCAGGATCATTCATTTCTAACGTTACGTTATTAGTTAATGATATGTTTGATTGTACAGCATTTGGCATGTCTACAAAATTGATTTGCGTGCTTGCTAGGTTTGGATTAGGAGTAACTAGATTTGTTGTAAAATCAATTCCTTTATCCCATTTTTTGAAGTATTTTTTAACTTGCTTTTCAACTGTCTTAAAATCTACATCACCAATAATTACTAAGTATGCATTGTTTGGGTTAAAGTATTTTTGATAAAATGCTCTAACATTATCAATTGTAATATTATTTACAGTTTCTTCAGTAATATATTCTCCGTAAGGGTGGTTACTACCATAAGATAATGCGCTACCTACACGACCTGCTACAGCATCTACACTTTTTTCGTTGTTTTTTAAACCTTCTAGAATAAGTGCTTTTTCTTTATCAAATTCTTCTTGAGAAAATAATGGATTCATAGCTGCATCTGCCATTAATTCCATAATACGTTCAGAATATTTAGATAAACCACTAGCATATGCTCCATCAGAACTAAATCCAAGGCTTGCTCCTAAAAAGTCAATCTCTTCATTAAAAACATCTTTAGGGATATTAGTTGTACCGTTTCCTAACATGGCACCTAACATTGCAGATACACCTGCTTTGTCACCTTCTGTAATTGGTTGGTTATCTATAGTTAACGCATATGATACTCTTGGAAGCTTATGGTTTTCAACAATTAAAACTTTAAGTCCATTTTTTAGTTCAAACTCTCCAGGAACTTCTAAAGTAATGGTTGGAGCAGGACCTGGTTCTGGTTGTTTAGATCTGTCTATTTGGGCTGTTGCCGAAATTGATATAAACAATACCGCTAATAAGGCTGTTATTTTTGTTTTCATATCTATTGAAATTTCTTTTTTATTTTTCGTCTTTACTTGGTAAATATTCTAAAACAACACGTTGGTTAGGATTTAAATATTTTTTAGCAACATTTTGAATCTCTTCTCTAGTAATAGATCTGTAGATTTTAATTTCGTTGTTAATTAAACTAATATCCTTATAAAGCATATAGTAGCGAGCTAATGAGTTTGCTACACCAGAAATGCTTGAATTTGAACTTACAAAATTGTTTTCAAATTGGTTTTGAAGTTTTTGGTAATCTCTTTCAGACATTAATTCAGTTTGTACCTTAACTAACTCTTCATCAATTTCGGCTAATAAACCATCTAAAGTATTATCACCTAAAGGTAAACCGTAGATAATGTATGTACCGTAATCTTCTTGGCTTTGGTTAAAAGCACCAACTTGTACAGCCATTTTTTTGTCATCAACAATTTTTTTATACAATTTAGATGTTTTACCAGAACTTAAATAACTAGATAACATATCTAATACATAAGCATCTCTTTCTGTCATTGCTGGTGTTCTGTAGGCAGCAATAATTGCAGGGATTTGTATGTTGTCGTCGTAAGCTGTTGCTTTAATAGTCTCAGTAATTGGGTCCTCTTTAGGGAAATTTCTAACTATATCTTCTCCTCTTGGGATTGGTCCAAAATAGTCTTTAATCATCTTTTTTGTAGAGGCAATATCTATATCACCAGCAACAACTAATACAGCGTTATTTGGTACGTAGAATTTTTTGTTAAACGCTTGAAACTCTTCTAAAGAAGCAGCATCTAAATGCTCCATTTTTCCAATAGTTGTTCCTTTATAAGGGTGTTTTTTGAAGATATTAAGTTTAACATTTTCGATAAATTTACCATAAGGAGAATTGTCTACACGTAAACGTTTTTCTTCTTTTACAACTTCATTTTGAGTGTCCACACCAATCTGATTAATAATTGGGTGCATTAAACGCTCAGATTCCATCCATAATCCTAATTCTAAGCTATTAGAAGGGAAAACTTCGTAATAATACGTTCTGTCGTCAGTTGTGTTTGCGTTATTACTTCCTCCTTGAGAAGTTACAATTTTAAACCATTCACCACGATCGATGTTTTCAGTACCTTCAAATAAAAGGTGTTCAAAAAAGTGAGCCATACCTGTACGATCTGGCTGTTCGTCTTTTGCACCAACATGGTACATTACAGAGGTAGTTACTACAGGAGCAGAGTTGTCTTGATGTAAGATAACGTGTAAACCATTGTCTAAATCATACTCTTCGTAGTTAACTTCTTGTGCTGTAGCAGAAAAACCAGCTAAAAGCAAAGCAGCTAATGAGAATAAACTTTTTTTCATGTGTTTGATTATTTAATTTATCAGTTTAAGTATTAGTATACTGTTGTATGTTTTTGTTACAACAGTTTTAACAAAAATAACAATACAACCATGTATTACTGCTTAATTTATTGAAAATTAACATCAAATTATAAAAATTTGGTTCCATTTTCACGAAATTTAAAGGGATTATTAACCAAAAACCATAAATTAATATGAAAAATATTTCCCTTCCTGTAAGATTTGGGTTAGTTATAAGCGCATGTTTAATTGCCTTTTTTTTAATCCTGTCTTTGTTTAATTTACATACTAATCCTTTTTTTAGTTTATTTAATGGTGTAATAACAGGTTTTGGTATTTATGAAACTATAAAGTATTATAAATTACAACAAGCTGACAAATTTAGTTACACAGGCGGTTTTACCGTAGGTATCATTGCAGGTTTTACAGCTGCAATTTTGTTTACAGTATTTTTTACCTTTTATGCTACAGAAGTTGATACTGAATTTTTGACCAAATTATTAACCGTTTTTAAAAGTGACTATAATGTACAAATAGGCTTAGTTGCTTTTGTTGTCGCGATTATGGGATTTGCAACAACAGTAGTTACTACACTTACTTGTATGCAACTTTTTAAAAATAGCAGAAATATGCCTCAAAATCAATAAAAGGTTTGTAGATTAATTAATTAGAAGTATATTTGCATCCGTTTTCTCAGGAAAATGAGATTATTTTATATAAACTAATTAATAAAAACGTTACGCTATGTACGCAATTGTAGAGATAGCAGGGCATCAATTTAAAGTTGAAAAAGACCAAAAAGTTTTTGTTAACCGTTTAGCAACAGAAGAAGGAGAAGCAGTGTCTTTTGACAATGTCCTTTTAATTGCAGATGGTTCTAACATAACTGTAGGCGCCCCAGCTATAGGCGGAGCACAAGTAAGTGCAAAAGTCTTAAAGCACCTTCAAGGTGATAAAGTTATTGTTTTCAAGAAGAAAAGAAGAAAAGGTTACCGTAAGAAAAACGGACACAGACAAGCCTTAACTGAAATCGTAATTGAAAGTATAGTAGCTTCAGGAGCTAAGCCAGCAGCGAAAGCTGAAAAAGCTGCTCCAAAAAAAGAAACTAAAAAAGTAGAAGCTAAAGCTGCACCTAAAAAGGCTGCTAAAGCATCAGGTAAAGCTGACGACTTGAAAAAAGTTGAAGGTATTGGGCCAAAAATTGCTGAAACATTAGTTGAAGCAGGAATCGCTACTTTTGCTGAATTAGCTAAAACTGATGCAGCTAAAATTTCTGAAATTATCGCAGGTGTACGTGGTAATCACGTAACTGACACATGGCCAGCACAAGCTCAATTAGCTGCTGATGGTAAGTGGGATGAGTTAAAGAAATGGCAAGACGAATTAGATGGTGGTAAAGCGTAATTGCTAAAACACTTTAAGTATAACAATTTAAACACTTAAGATCATGGCTCACAAAAAAGGGGTTGGTAGTTCGAAGAATGGTAGAGAATCAGAATCAAAACGTTTAGGCGTTAAGATTTTTGGTGGACAAGCTGCTATTGCTGGAAACATTATCATAAGACAACGTGGTAATACACATCACCCAGGTGAAAATGTATACCAAGGAAAAGATCACACTTTACATGCTAAAGTTGATGGTTTAGTAAAATTTACAAAGAAAAGAGACAACAAGTCTTACGTTTCTATTGAGCCTTTCCAAGCTTAATAATTTTATTTCCTAAAAAATTAAAACCCTTTCTATTTATTTAGAAAGGGTTTTTTGTTGTTTTAGTATGTCGTTTATAATTTTTAAATGATGGTTGGTGTGCATTAGTAAAAATTTGGGTACACGCTTGGTGTTTATGTGTCCAAATAAAGGATGTTTAAAATAGGCGTTTTTGTCTAAGTTTGTTAGTGTAGCAATATTAGATTTTGCTAATGTAATTTGTTGTGTTAAATCTACTTTAGTAATATTTTCTGGTGGTAGTACATGTTTTGGTGCTTTTGCTTTTCCTCTGGGGAAAAAGCCTAATATAAAAAAGACTTTTCCTAAAAGTGTAAAGTTATTTTTAAATTGTTTTGGGTCTGATGTATTGGTAGCAATACTTACGTTGTTTATTACTTTAAGACTGTGGTCTATATGCCAAGCTATATTGCTTTTAGATACTTTAGGGTTTGATTGGTCGTGATTTATTATGTGATGTTCTAAATTATTTATGGCTGTAGTAAGTTTTTGTATGGACATGGTCTTGTTTTTGTCTTGTGAAGATACTTAAAACGAACTTGACTTAACAAAAACGAAACCATTTTACTAGAAGAACTGTGTTTTTGCGGATTAGTTTGCAATAAGGATTGTAGTGGCATCCTTTTTTGAGGCACGAGAAAAAGATATAACGGAAAGCGTGGTTGTTTTTGGTTTTTTTCCAAAAACAAATTGCCATAAAACAAAAAAAATCCCAAACATTGCTGCTTGGGATTTAATATGTAATTTCAAAGTATGTGATTGCTAGAACACTAAAAAGTGACTTGCAACGACGCTTTGATTAGTATCTGTAATGTTCTGGCTTGTATGGTCCTTCAACTTTAACACCAATATAATCAGCTTGGTAATCTGCTAATTCTGTTAGCTCTACACCAATTTTTTCTAAATGTAATTTAGCTACTTTTTCGTCTAAATGCTTTGGTAACATATATACGTCGTTTTCGTATTTATTGCTATTTTTCCAAAGTTCGATTTGTGCTAAAGTTTGGTTTGTAAATGAGTTAGACATTACAAAACTAGGGTGTCCTGTTGCGCAACCTAAGTTTACTAAACGTCCTTCGGCAAGCAAGATAATATCTTTACCATCAATGTTGTATTTGTCAACCTGAGGTTTGATTGTGTCTTTAGTATGACCATGGTTTTTGTTTAACCATCCTACTTGGATTTCGTTATCAAAGTGACCGATGTTTGCTACGATTACTTTGTCTTTCATTGCTTCAAAATGCTCTGCACGTACAATGTCTTTGTTACCTGTAGTTGTAATGATTATATCAGAATTACCAACAACTGTTTCTAGTTTTTTAACTTCAAAACCGTCCATTGCTGCTTGTAATGCACAAATTGGGTCAATTTCTGTTACTGTTACAATACTTCCAGCACCTTTAAAAGACGCAGCAGTACCTTTACCAACGTCTCCATAACCACAAACAGTTACACGTTTACCTGCTAACATAATGTCTGTTGCACGACGTATTGCGTCTACTGCAGACTCTTTACATCCGTATTTGTTATCAAATTTAGATTTAGTTACAGAATCGTTTACGTTAATTGCTGGCATTGTTAATGTACCGTTTTTAACACGCTCGTATAATCTGTGTACTCCTGTTGTAGTTTCTTCAGATAATCCTTTAATTCCTGCAGATAATTCTGGGTATTTATCTAAAACCATGTTAGTTAAATCTCCACCATCATCTAAAATCATGTTTAATGGCTTGCGGTCTTCTCCAAAAAATAAGGTTTGCTCGATACACCAATCAAATTCTTCTTCAGTCATGTCTTTCCAAGCGTACACAGCTGTACCTGCATCTGCAATTGCAGCAGCAGCTTGATCTTGTGTAGAGAAAATGTTACAAGAGCTCCAAGTAACTTCTGCTCCTAAAGCTTGTAAAGTTTCAATTAAAACAGCAGTTTGGATAGTCATGTGTAAACATCCAGCAATACGTGCTCCTTTTAAAGGTTGTTCGTTTTTGTATTCTTCACGTAAACTCATTAAACCTGGCATTTCTGCTTCGGCTAAATTAATTTCTTTTCTTCCCCAAGCCGCAAGCGACATGTCTTTTACCTTATTAGGCACGTAAGCAACGTTTTTTGTACTCATATTATTTCTCTCTTTATTTTATAAATGAAACACCTTTGGGAATTAGCACTTAAAATGGTTAAATTCGCTTAACAAAAATGCATATTTCGCCTTAGGCTTTGCAAAGATAACTAATAGAATTTAGAATATTAAATGCCTCTATATAAAACCCTTACTCCAAATTCACAAACTACTGTTAAAATCTGGAAGATTGAAGAGTCTTATGACCAATTAATCAATGGATTAGATTTAAAACCAGAGAGTTTAGATCGTGTCTTAGGTATGAAAAGTGAGCTGCATCAACGTGGTTTTTTAAGTGTTAGACACTTGCTTAATGCTTTTGGTTATACCGATCATGATTTATTTTATGACGCGAATGGCAAACCACATTTAAAGGATGGAAAGCATATATCTATAACCCATAGCTTTACATTTTCTGGCGTTATTATTAGCGATACAGAAGTTGGTATAGATATAGAAAGACAGCGCCAAAAAATAGCAGTTATTGCTAAAAAGTTTGTGGCGTACGAGTTTGAATATTTGGATAAAGAAGCTTCTGATTATATTAATAAACTAACTGTTATTTGGGGAATAAAGGAATCTTTATACAAATTGTTTGCAACTCCAGGAATGTTGTTTAAGGACCATTTTTTGGTAATTCCGTTTTCTATAATTGATGCCCAAACGGTTTGTTGGATAGATTATAAGGGTTTAAAAAAACGTTATACTGCCAATTACTTAGAGTTTGAAGGTTTTACTTGTGCTTATGTTATAGAATAATGAGTGTTTACAACGACATACTTTCCGCGAAAGCGAAACAAGAACAATTATTAGCTATACTAATTGATCCTGATAAATTTGATATTAAATTATTATCGCAATTTACCAATAAAATTAATCAATCTGTAATAACACATGTTTTTGTTGGTGGTAGTACAGTTGAGTTGGAGGTGACGCAAAAATTAGTTGCTGCTTTAAAACCACTAACTAAATTACCCATTGTGCTATTTCCTGGTGATGTAACGCAAATATCAAAGGATGCTGACGCTATCTTGTTTTTGTCCTTAATTTCTGGTCGAAACCCTAAATATTTAATCGAAAAACAAATTGAAGCTGTTTCTATTTTAAAAAATACCGACTTGGAGGTTATTCCAACTGGTTATATTTTGATTGAAAATGGAAAAGAAACTGCGGTCCAAAAAGTAACAAAAAGTAAACCGATCCCAACTGCTTTGCATACTTTAGTTGCTGATACAGCAAAAGCAGGTGAATTAATGGGTAAAAAAATTATTTATTTAGAAGCTGGAAGTGGAGCATTACACCCTGTACCATTACAAATGATTAAGTTTGTGAAACAAGATTTAACAATCCCTTTAATAGTTGGAGGTGGTATTAGAAGCAAACAACAATTGGATAACGCTTATAGTGCAGGAGCAGATTTAGTAGTAATTGGTACTGCTTTTGAAGAAAACCATGACTTTTTTGAAGAATTAAAACTATAAACCATGAAAATATCGGTAGATTTAACTTTGTCACCATTAAGTAATAATTATGAGCAGCACGTTATTGATTTTATTAAAGCTTTACGTGACTCTAATTTTACGGTTTTAGAAAACCCATTAAGTACTCAGGTTTTTGGCGAATTTGACCAGTTGATGCCTTTTTTAAACGAAAAGATTAAAGCTTCGTTTGAAAATCAAGACATATGTGTACTAACTATTAAAGTTGTAAAAACAGACAGAAGCGATTATGAGCCACATTTTTGATTTCCTTTTTGGGCAATATTTTGAATACGAAACAACAGATGTGGTTTTAGAGATTATTGCTGTAATTTTTGGTTTTTTATCTGTATTGTTTTCTAAACAAAATAAAATTTGGGTGTTTCCTACAGGTATGATAAGTACCTTAATTTTTGTGTATTTATTATTAAAATGGGGTCTGTTAGGCGATATGATGATTAACGCTTATTATTTTGTAATGAGTGTTTATGGTTGGTATATATGGACAAGAAAAGTGGACGATCAACACGTTACACCTATTTCTGTTACCACAAAAAAGGAAAAAAAATTAAGTGTAATTATTTTTTTAGCAACTATGTTATTTGTGTTTGTAGTTTATAAAACATTTGATAAGTGGACTAGTTGGGTAGCATATGTTGATACCATTACTACTGCAATATTTTTTGTTGGTATGTGGTTGATGGCTAAACGTAAAATTGAAAACTGGATTTACTGGATTATAGGAGATATTATCTCTGTTCCTTTATATTTTTATAAAGGATTTACGTTTACTTCTTTTCAGTATTTAGGATTTACAGTAATTGCAATATTTGGTTATTTACAATGGAAAAAACACTTGAACAGCAACCTGCAAACTGTGTAAAAATAGTTTTGTTTGGACCAGAATCTACTGGAAAAACGACGTTATCTCAACAATTAGCTAGGCATTATCATTCCGTTTGGGTACCCGAATATGCTAGAGATTATTTACAAAATAAATGGAATAACGAACGTAAAACCTGCGAAACTCACGATTTACTTCCAATAGCTATGGGTCAAATGAGTATGGAAAACCGTTTGGCAAAAAAAACAGAATCTGTACTAATTTGTGATACTGATTTATTAGAGACTAAAGTATACTCTGAAACCTATTACTCTGGGACTTGCAATCCAGTTTTAGAAAAATATGCTATAAAGAATACTTATGATTTATACTTTTTAACGTATATTGATACACCTTGGGAAGCGGATGATTTAAGGGACAAGCCTGAAGAAAGAGAAGCAATGTTTGAAACGTTTAAATCTACATTAATAAAATATAATCGACCTTATGTATTATTAAAAGGAGATAAGAAAACAAGATTACAATTAGCCATAAAACATATAGATTTATTATTAGCAAAACATAATGATGCAGTTTAATAGTTCAGATAAAATTTTCATAGAAAAAAAAGGATTAACACTTAAAAAGGTAGAGCAACAATTACAGTTGCTTAAAACAGGATTACCCTTCATTAATTTAGAAAGAGCAGCAACTATTGAAGACGGAATACTTAAGTTTTCTGAGCAAGAGAAATCGGGTTTAATAAAGGTTTATGATGCTCAAAAAGAAGCAATCAAAATTGTCAAATTTGTTCCTGCTTCTGGAGCAGCGACCAGAATGTTTAAATTTTTATTTGATTTTATCAAGGATTTTAAGCCTAAAAAGCAAAGTATAAATGCTTATGTAAATAAATTTAAGGCTTCAGAGTTATCTTTATTTTTTATTGGGTTAGAAAAACTACCTTTTTATAATCTAGTAATAACCTATTTAAAGTCACAAAACAAAAACTATAATAAATTATCAAACGATGAAAAATTGGTTGCGTTTATCAAAGCTATTTTAAACGATGATCAATTAGCTTTTAGTGCTTTTCCAAAAGGATTATTACCGTTTCATAAATATAAAAATCATTTAGCAAGCGCTTTTGAGGAGCATTTATTTGAGGCTGCATTGTACTCGACCTCAAATGGTAAAGCTTCTCTTCATTTTACTATTTCAGAAAAACATAAAGAAAAGTTTGATGCTGAGTTTGCTAGAATTCAACAAATAGTTGAAAGCAAAACCAATACTAAATTTGATATTTCTTTTTCTTATCAAAAAGAATCTACAGATACAATAGCAGTTTCAGCAAAAAATGAAATTGTTAGAGAGGACAATCACGAGCTATATTTTAGACCATCTGGTCATGGTGCTTTACTTGAAAACCTAAACGACTTTGATGCTGACATTATTTTTATTAAAAATATTGATAACGTTGTAGTTTATAAATATGAAGAAGAAGTCGCTAAGTCTAAAAAAATGCTAGCAGGTTTATTGATTAATATAAAAAAGCAAGCGTTTAAGTATGCCAAAGATTTAGATACAAAGCAATTGTCGCATGAGGATATAGTTGAAATCGCAGAGTTTTTGATTTGTAAAATGAATGTTGTAATTTCTCCTGAATTTGAAAAATATTCTACAGCATATCAAATAGATTATTTAAAAAATAAACTAGACAGACCAATCCGTATTTGTGGTATGGTTGAAAACGAAGGGGAGCCAGGAGGAGGTCCATTTTGGGTTAAAGATGAAGGAGCAAATCTGTCTTTGCAAATAGTAGAATCTGCTCAAATTAACAAAAAGGATAAAGAACAAAAAAACATCTTAAAAAAAGCGACGCATTTTAATCCTGTAGACATTGTTTGTAGTATAAAAAACTATAAAGGCGAAACGTATGATCTTCAAAAATTTGTTGACCACCAAACAGCTTTTATTACTATGAAAACAAAAGTTGGAAAAGATATTAAAGCTTTAGAGTTGCCAGGACTTTGGAACGGAAGTATGTCCAATTGGAATACTATTTTTGTGGAAGTACCTTTAGTTACCTTCAATCCAGTAAAAACGGTTAATGACTTACTAAAACCAACACATCAAGTCTTATAACGTGTTAGACAAACAAGCTTTAGAGAAAGAATTTAACCTTAAAGCTATCAGAAGTTCTGGTAGTGGTGGACAGCATGTCAATAAGGTTGCTACTAAAATAGAGTTAAGTTTTTCTATTAATGATTCTGTAGTTCTTGCAAACGACCAAAAAGAACGGATTATATCAAAATTAGCAACTAGGCTAACTAAAGATCAGGTATTATTATTGCAATGTGGAGACACTAGAAGTCAATTAAAAAATAAAGGGATTATTATAAAACGTGCAATTGCTATTTTACAACAAGCTTTACAAGTAGATCCAGAGCGTAAACCAACCAAAATCCCAAGAGCAGTTATTCGTAAACGCTTAAAAAACAAAAAACACAACTCAGATATAAAAGCTAATCGAAAAAAACCAAAAATAGAGTAGCTTATTATATAAGTCTTAATTGTATTTTAACAATATTAATTATTGCGTAGATTATTCTTTGAAAAAAAAATCAAGAATCATATTTCATAAATCAAAATTCTAATCTACCTTTGCAGCGTTCTCAAAAAAGGGGTGCCTATATCGGCTGAGATCATACCCATTGAACCTAGAACAGGTAATGCTGTTTAGGAAATTTGAAACACATTTTTTGTGTTACTATATAATATATAGAGAGTCTATGTATTACAAAATTTAATTAATAACAATTAAGAATAATTACCTCTTTTTATTCGATTAGTAATTTAATCGTAATGAAAAATTTATTTCTTTTTTTAACACTATTAGTGTTATCGGTCAGTGTTAACGCACAAGACAAAAAAACAGTTGAGTCGGACTCTACAAAAATCACAAAACTTGATGAAGTGTTACTATCTGCTACTAGAGCAAAGGATAAGACACCAGTAGCTTTTTCAAACATCACAAAAGAAGAGTTAGAATCTATAAATCTTGGTCAGGATTTACCAGTATTATTAGATCAATTACCATCTGTAGTAACAACAAGTGATGCAGGAGCAGGTGTTGGTTATACAGGGATTAGAGTTAGAGGTAGTGATGCGACACGTGTCAATGTGACTATCAACGGAATACCTTACAATGACCAAGAAAGTCAAGGGACATTCTGGGTTAATATGCCTGATTTTGTAAGTTCTGTTGAGGATATTCAATTACAACGTGGTGTTGGAACATCTACCAATGGATCTGGTGCTTTTGGTGCTAGCTTAAACTTAAAAACACTTAATCCATCGACTGATGGTTATGCTACAACAACTAACGCAGTAGGTAGTTTTGGAACTAGAAAACATAATATTAGTATTGGTTCTGGAATTAAAAATAATTTTTATGCTGAAGCTAGATTATCCAATATACAAAGTGATGGATATATTGATAGAGCTAGAGCAGACTTAAATAGTTATTATACAGAAGCTGGTTTTGTTAACGAAAAAACATCCATAAAAGCTATTGTTTTTGGAGGAAAAGAAGAGACTTACCAGTCTTGGTACGGAACACCAGAAGCAGTTGTTAATAACGATTTAGAAGGAATTCAGGCTTTTATTGATAGAAATTATCCAAGTGATGCAGAAGCTGAAAATTTATTAAATTCAGGAAGAACTTATAATTACTACACTTATGATAATGAAATTGATAGCTATCAACAAACACATTATCAATTACATGCTTCTCACCAATTTAACTCTATATTTTCTGCTAATATTTCTGGTAATTTTACAACAGGTAAAGGTTATTATGAACAATATAAAGATGGTGAGGAATTAGGTGACTATTTCCCAAATAATGCAAATGCTTCAGACGAAGGTGATGTCATTAGAAGACGTTGGTTAGATAATAACTTTACAGCAATTGTATATTCACTTAACTATAAAAAGGATAAGTTAAATTTATATTTAGGTGGTGGATATAATTCTTATAAAGGGGATCATTTTGGTGAAGTTATCTGGGATTCATTTGAAACACCAATACCTGTAAGAAGCAATTATTATTTTAGTTATGGAGATAAACAAGATTTTAATACGTACTTAAAAGCCGAGTATAATATCAATTCAAATTTATTTGCATTACTAGATTTACAATATAGAACGGTTGATTATGAGTCTGTTGGAACAAGCTCAGATTTACTAGATATTAATGTAAAAGAAACGTATAATTTTTTCAATCCAAAAATGGGATTAACCTACAGGATTAATAATAATAGTAATGTGTATGGATCTTACGCTGTAGGTAACAGAGAGCCAAATCGTGACGATTTAACAAAAAATCCAATCAAGCCAGTATCGGAACAGTTACATGATTTTGAGTTTGGTTATAAATTACAAAATTCTAAGTTTTACTTAAACGCTAATTTATACTATATGGATTATAAAGATCAATTAGTGTTAACAGGAGATTTAGATGATGTTGGTGATCCAATCAGACAAAATGTAGCAGATAGTTACAGAGCTGGTATCGAGATACAAACAGGATATAAATTATCGGATCAATTTAGGATTGATGCTAATGCAACTTTTAGTCAAAACAAAATTAAAGCGTTTGATTATGTCGTTTATGACACGCAGTATGATCCTAGCACATTTGATACAGTATCTTATGATGCTGTTGTGACAACTTATAATGATACAGATATCTCATTTTCGCCAAACGTAATATTTGGTAGTACATTAACCTACTCGCCAATTAAAAATGCTAACATCGCTTTATTATCTAAGTACGTTGGGCAACAATATTTAGACAACACGTCAAGTGATAGTAAAAGTATGGATGGCTATTTTGTAAACAACTTAAATGTGTCTTATCGTATCAAACCAACTTGGATTAAAGAGATCGCTTTTAATGTATTGGTTAACAATGTGTTTAATAATAAATATGTGTCTAATGGTTATACGTATAGCTATTTTTATAGACCAGAAAACTCTAATGATGCACCAATCACAGAAAATTTTTATTACCCACAAGCAACCACTAACTTTTTAGCAGGTGTAACCTTAAAATTTTAACCAATAATTTTTTAACAACCCTTTAAAAGCATCTCTAATTTAGAGGTGCTTTTTTAGTTATTGTAAACTCTAATAACATCTCCATTAACCTCTACAAAGTAAGGTTTTAAACTATATTGTCCACTAGTACCATCAAAAGGAACACCTCCACCAGCAACACTATAACTATTACCATCATCACAATTACAAGTTGCAATACCACTTTCAACAGTTAGTAAAGAGCAGTCTGAAGGGACGTGATTAGGGTCTGTAATTTCAAAAGCATAATAAGTGTTACCTGTGTAATAAATAACAATACCATTATACCCAAAACCATTAATAACAATACTACCACCAGGAAACTCTAAGTCATTATATTGTGGTAAAGTTGTGTTTATGGAATTAAAAGTGTCAAAATTAATATTTGGTATAAAATTATTGCTGTTATCAGCATCATCGTTTTTTTGACATGACGTTATTAGCGCAAAGCATAATATTATTGTAGTTAAAGACCTTAACATATAAATTTAATAATTTTTTAGGATTGCAATTTACAACAATTACAATGTTGAGTTAAATATTTTGTATATTTGTAAGACAAAATCTCGTGTCGACGAGATTTTTGTGTTTAACGCTAAATTGTTTTAGCGTCTTTTTATTTAAACGAAAAAAATATGAGTAAAGTATCTTATTATACAGCAGAAGGGTTAAAAAAATTGCGTGACGAGCTTAAGCAGCTTAAGGATGTGGAGCGCGTTAAGGCCTCTAGAGCAATAGCAGAAGCAAGAGATAAAGGTGATTTAAGTGAAAATGCAGAGTATGATGCAGCCAAGGAAGCGCAAGGTATGCTAGAAATGCGTATCGCGAAGCTAGAAGATCAAATGGCTGGAGCACGTGTTATTGACGAGTCACAAATGGACACCTCTAAAATATTAGTCCTATCTAAAGTAAAAATCAAAAACCAAACCAATGGTATGGAAATGAATTATACTTTAGTAGCAGATGGCGAAGCAGATTTAGCCTCAGGTAAAATATCTGTAAACAGCCCAATAGGTAAAGGTTTATTAGGGAAATCAGTTGGTGATGTTGCCGAAATACAAGTACCAAGTGGTATAATTAAATTTGATATTGTCGAAATTAGTAGATAATATTTCATTTAAATAATAACGCTAAAGCGGAAATATATAAAAATGTAAATTTTTTTAAGATTCCTGTTTATTCTGAAACAAATTTCAGGTTAGCAGGAATCTTTTTTTATCTTTAGTTTCTAAACCGAAACCTATATGTCATCCATTTTTACAAAAATAGTAAACGGAGAAATTCCGTGTTATAAAGTAGCCGAAACCGAAGATTTTTTAGCCTTCTTAGATGTTAATCCTAATGCTAAAGGACATACCTTATGTATTCCTAAAAAAGAAGTAAATAAACTTTTTGATTTAGACCAAACCACTTATACTCAGTTAATGCTATTTTCCAGAAAAGTGGCAATAGCTTTAGAAAAAGCTGTGCCTTGTAAACGTGTTGGTGTAAGTGTAATTGGTTTAGAAGTACCACATGTACATGTGCATTTAATACCATTAAATACAATGGAAGACGCAAGGTTTATTAATAAAGTGTCTTTACAAAAGGAAGATTTTGAGGCTTTAGCAAAAGCAATTGCTGCCAATTTATAATTGGTAAACTAAAACGCTTAGTATTGCAGCTATTAAAAGGATAGCTGCACCAATTAAAATCCAAAACAGACTTTTGTACTTTTTAGATGATTTTTTAGGCTGGAAAGCTTTCATCTGGTAGTCATAAACGCGCTCAATGTCATCCGTCCAACGTGCTGGATAGATTTTAGTATTACAAACAATGCAATTCATTTCCGTACTTACCTCTTGTGTAATGCTTTTATAAAAAGAAGTTTCAATAAAACGTTGTTTAAACGTTAATTGCAGTCCTTTAGTGCTAAAGCATTCAGGGCAATTATTATTTAAATCAACAGTATTTATTGTTAGTAATCTATCAGACATTTATATTGTTTTTAGGCTAATCTGCATAGTTGTTCCTTTTCCTTTTTCAGAGTGCAAAACTTTTATACGACCATTATGAAAGTCTTCTACAATTCGTTTTACCAATGATAAACCAAGTCCCCAACCACGTTTTTTAGTTGTATAACCAGGCTCAAAGATAGTACTAAATTCGTTTTTACTTATTCCTTTTCCTGAATCTGTTACAGTTATTTTTACACTTTGTTCTAACTGTGTGATACTGACATGCAAATCACCTTTTCCCTTCATGGCATCTATAGCATTTTTAACTAAATTTTCAATAGTCCAACCATATAATTGGGTATTTAAATTAACGTATATAGGGTGATCAGGTAAAGTGATATCAAAATTTATTAGTCTTGAAGATCTTGTTTTTAAGTAGTCATAAGCGTCTTTGGTTTCAGCAACAATATCAACCTTATTTAGTGTTGGAAGCGATCCTATTTTACTAAATCGCTCTGTGATTGTTTGCAAACGACTAATGTCTTTTTCTATTTCTTTTATGTATTCAGGATTAGTATTTTCACCTTTTAAAATTTCGGTCCAACCAATTAATGATGATAAAGGCGTCCCGATTTGATGTGCGGTTTCTTTAGCCATTCCTGACCATAATTTATTTTGAGTTGCAATTTTAGAGCTGCGATAAAAAAAGTAAACCACTGCTCCAAATAAGACAATAATTAATAATAGCGCTAATGGATAATATTTTAGTTTATTTAAAAGTGGCGAGTTTCCGTAGTATAGCATACCTAGGGACTCATCGCTATTAGTTTTGTTATTATAATAGGATAATGCAATAGGGTGGTTTTCTTCTTCAAATTGTAATTGACTTTTTCTTAAAAAAGCATCAACATTTTTTATTCCTAAAGTATCTAAATTATTAAAGCTACTTATTTCTCCTTTAGGAGATACTAAAATCATTGGAGTTGTAGAGGTGGAATCTGTTATAATAAATGTTGTGACATTGTTTACTTCGCCATCCAACCCGTTTCTAAAACTATTTAAAAAATCACTTTGTGCATAGGACCATGTTTGCATTTTTCTGCGTTCTTCTGCTTTAAATTTTTGAAAAAACACATAAGTATTCCATAGTATTAAAGAGATAATAGCAAATGAAGCAATAATTATTATCCAGCGTATAAGCTGACGATGTTTTGTAAAAAACATGATTGTTAGTTTTTGGTGTTAATATAATGCAATTCTGTTAATATTATTGTGGAGGTTGGTTACTAATTGCCTTTTAGTTGACCGTCAGATTGTGTATTTTTGTAGTAAACAATACTCCTTTATGTTATCATTTACACCACAAGAATTCTCTACAGCTAAATTACATGGCTATTTACTTAGTGCTGTTGCACCTAGACCAATAGCTTTTGCTAGTACAATAGATGCAGACGGAAAACCTAATTTATCACCTTTTAGTTTTTTTAATGTGTTTAGTGCTAATCCACCAATATTAATTTTTTCGCCAGCAAGACGTGTTAGAGATAATACTATTAAGCATACGTTGGTTAATGCAGAAGCTACTAAAGAGGTTGTAATTAATGTGGTCAACTACGATATTGTACAGCAAATGTCTTTAAGTAGTACAGAGTATCCTGAAGGTATAAACGAATTTGAAAAAGCAGGTCTGACTATGTTAAAATCAGATGTGGTAAAACCATTTAGGGTAGCAGAAAGTCCTGTGCAAATGGAATGTAAAGTTAACCAAATCGTGCATCTTGGTGAAAACGCTGGAGCAGGTAATTTAATTATTTGTGAAGTGGTTAAAATGCATGTGTCTGAAGATGTCTTGGATGAAAATGGTGCAATTGACCAAAATAAATTAGATTTAGTATCTAGAGCAGGAGGTAGTTATTATAGCAGAGCAAAATCTGGATTTTTTGAAATTCCAAAACCGTTGTCAACCCTTGGTATAGGTGTTGACGCTTTACCAAAAGCAGTTAGAGAAAGTGCTGTTTTAACAGGAAATGATTTGGGTCTTTTAGGGAATGTTGAAAACTTACCTGAGGAAAATAGCATTCAGGCTTTTAAAAACCAACATAATTTAAGTTCTTTGTCGACTGAACAAAAACATAAAAAAGCAAAAGACTTTTTAAGTTTTAGTGATGTGGAAAGCGCTTGGAAAGTGTTGTTATCGTAAGTTTGCGATATTTAATTAGACGAATATTTAATAATTATATAGAAAATGGAAGTACAAGGTAAAGTTAAGCTAGTAGGAGAAACTCAAAGTTTTGGTAGCAACGGATTTAGAAAAAGAGAATTAGTAGTAACTACAGAAGAGCAATATCCTCAACATATTTTAGTAGAGTTTGTTCAAGATAAATGTGATTTATTAAACAACTATCAAGTAGGTCAAGATGTTAAAGTTAACATCAATTTACGTGGTAGAGAATGGGTTAATCCTCAAGGAGAAACTAAATATTTTAACTCTATTCAGGGTTGGAGAATTGAAGGCGTACAAGCAGGAGCAGCACCTCAAGGGATGCCAGAAGTGCCACCAGCACAAGCTTTTGAGCCAGCTAACAATGTAAAAGATGAAGATCACGACGATTTACCATTTTAAGTAATAGTCAATCTTTAAACAATAACTTTATTAAAATTAGTTGTTGTACTAGATATAAAAAACCTCAAGACTTTTGTTTTGAGGTTTTTTTATAAAAAAAAGTCTTGTAATTAAACAAGACTTTTTAAAATAGTGGATTTTATTAGCCTTTAGTTATAAACTTTAAAAACAGTGGAAAACTAATTATCAATATAAAGACTACATAAATATCTGAAAAATAAATTAATTAGAAGATAAAACGTTGGTAATTAATGTTATAAAATTAAATATTAGTGTTTTTTGTAAGTAAATACAGTTTATAATAAGGTTTTCTAATTCAATTTCTTACTTTAATATCTTAAACTAATTGACGACAAATGGAATTTTTAAATAATAATCATGTGTTTCCTGAAGTTGATAAAGCCACAGAAGATGGTCTTTTAGCTGTTGGTGGAGATTTAAGTGCAAACCGATTGTTAACTGCGTATCAAAAAGGCATTTTTCCTTGGTTTGAAGACGATAATACTATAATGTGGTGGTCTCCAGATCCTAGATTTGTATTGTTTCCAAAAGATTTAAAAGTGTCTAAAAGCATGAAGCAAATCCTGCGTAACACAGATTTTGTGGTCACAGTTAATAAAGATTTTAACGCTGTTATTACATCTTGTGCTGCAGCAAAACGACCAGGACAAGATGATACTTGGATTACAAAAGGTATGATTGAGGCCTATACTAAATTACATCAATTAGGTTATGCAAAGTCTATAGAAGTTTGGCTAAATAATACACTTGTTGGAGGCTTATATGGTGTAGACTTAGGTAACGGTGTTTTTTGTGGAGAAAGCATGTTTGCTAAAGTAAGTAATGCTAGTAAAGTAGGGTTTATAAGTTTTATTCAAAATACAAACTATAAGCTTATTGACTGTCAAGTTTACACAAATCACTTGGAAAGTTTAGGTGCAATGGATATTTCTAGAGCGCAGTTTTTAAAGTATTTAACTTAAACCTCATGGTATCTAAAACAAGCTACTTCATGGTCATTAACCATGCCTACAGCTTGCATAAATGCGTAAACAACAGTTGATCCAACAAATTTAAAACCTCGTTTTTTTAAATCTTTACTTAAGGCATCACTAATTGTAGTATTTGCAGGTGCACTTTTATAATGTGCTACTTTATTTTTTATAGGTGTATTATTTACAAAAGCCCATAAATAAGTGCTAAAACTACCAAACTCTTTTTGGATGTCCATAAATAATTGGGCATTAGTAATCGTGGCATTGACTTTTAATTTATTTCTAATAATGCCAGCATTTTGTAATAATTCAGTTTTTTTTTCTTCGTTGTACTTAGCTATTTTTTGATAATCAAATTGGTCAAATGCATCAAAAAAATTATTACGTTTTCTCAAAATAGTTATCCAACTAAGTCCAGCTTGGAAGGTTTCTAAGATTAAAAACTCAAATAGTGTAGCATCATCATATACAGGAGTTCCCCATTCTTTATCATGATAAGCTTCATATAAATCATCTCCAACGCACCAACCGCATTTATGTTTAGTCATTTTGTTTCGTTTTTCGATATTCTTTTATGGCAATTAACATGTAAATAAGCACTATTACATGTCTTAAGTCAAACAAATATAGATTTTTAAAAATATGATAATTAGGAATCAAATTAAGACTTTTACAAGCAAATAAGCTGAAAAAACCAACAAATAAAATAGGTTTAATGGTTCTTAAAGTTAACATTGTAAGGAAGTTTTAATAATTTCTACTAATGTAACAACAGTAACTTATAAATCATAATAGTTGCTGTATTTTTGTACTATGGATACACTTAAAGATACAATTATCAAACAAATTTTACAAGATGGGTTGGATAATAGCATGAGCTATGCTGAATATAGAGATTTGGTTTTGACTAAAGTCGAAAACAATTCAAACACAGGTCATGAGGTTAATGAAGCTTTAGCTAATTATACAATGCTTAACAATAAGCGCATGAAGCGTTGGGATAAAACGATTAAGATTGGAGAAGGCGTTGCAGATGCTATTAAACATAAAACATTTAATCAAACTTGGATTATAATAACAGAAAGTTGGTGTGGAGATGCTGCACATGTAATGCCTGTTATTAATAAAATTGCAGAATTAAACGATGGTATCAATTTTAGAGTTGTATTAAGAGATGATAACGAAGCGTTAATGGACCAATTTTTAACTAATGGTTCTAGGTCTATAGCTAAGTTAATTATTTTAGATACAATTACTAAAGATGTTATTGCTACTTATGGTCCAAGACCAAGCACAGCAACATTATTGGTAAATGACTATAAAGCTAAGTATGGTAAATTAACGCCAGAGTTTAAAGAAGACTTACAACAATGGTATAATAAAGATAAAGGTCATACTGTTATAGCGGATTTAGTCGCTTTAATTGGTTAAATAATATATATCTATTTTCCGTTAAACTGAAATGTAATAGATCCTAATTGCTTTGATTTTGTTGAGGTACTAAACTTAGCGTCCTTAGCATATTGTAAAGCATGTTCTTGTAAACATGCATTATTAGAAGTTGAAGCATTGTTGATATATGCATCTATAACAGTACCATTACTATTTACGGTTATATTAACTACAATTTTACCTTCTGCATCACATAAATAAACAGGAATTGGCAAGTATTGATCTGTCCGACCTTTTAAAGAATAGTATATAGAGCTGTTAGTGTTGGCCACATTACTTTGATTCGTACTACTTTTTTTAGACCGTTTGTTAAGTATTTCATTTACGCTATTAAAACTAGTTAATGTCTTTTCAGAGATTGCAGAATTACCATGACTTGCTTCCGTAGTTTCTTCAGTCTTGATATCGTTTTTATAGGTTTCTAATTTTGGATTAATATAATCCTCAGGAGGAGCTATAGGTTTGTAAGCTTGTGCGTAGTGTTTATAGTTTTCAGAAGTATTAAAGGCTTTGTTTGTTGCTTTATTAGCGCTTTTAATGGGTGTTTGCTCGGCTATATTTTCAATAATATCTTCAACTTGCTCTATGTCGTACAATGTTTCAGCTACAGCTGTATTTGTTTTAAAAACAGTCACATTTAATACAGACAACAGCAATGTACCTGTTATTAATAAAGTTATAGCTAGCGCTTTATGAGAGTTTTTTAAAAGCATGTAATACAAACGATTTTTAACTAATTGTTAGTATATGTATATACGTTTGCAAAGTATAAAAAGATGTGTTTTAGTCCTTTTTTGGGAGGTTTTTAATAAAATCATCTATCGAAAGGCTATTTTTTACATCAAAATCACCAATTTTTGTGCGACGTAAAACAGATAAGTGTCCGCCGGAATTTAATGCTTTTCCAAAATCGTTAGCTAAAGATCGTATGTAAGTCCCTTTACTGCATACCACTCTAAAATCAATATTTAGATCATCAATGTTAGTAATCTCAAATTCTTGAATTAATATTTTTCTGGATTTAATTTCAACGGTTTCACCAGCTCTAGCATATTCGTAAAGGCGCTTTCCTTCTTTTTTTAAAGCAGAAAATATTGGAGGAAATTGGTCGATTTCACCTGTAAACTGTTTAGTCGTTTGGTGTATTAAATCTTCGGTAATATGGCTGGTATTAAAAGTCTCGTTAATTTCGGTTTCTAAATCGTATGAAGGCGTTGTGCTTCCTAAAACAATTGTTCCTGTATACTCTTTAATTTGACCTTGAAAGGTGTCTATTTGTTTGGTCATTTTACCAGTACAAATAACTAGCAATCCAGATGCTAATGGATCTAAAGTTCCAGCATGACCCACTTTTATTTTTTTAATATTAAAAGCTTGACGGATTTCCCAACGTAGTTTGTTTACCACCTGAAAAGACGTCCAATCTAATGGCTTGTCTATAAGTAAAACTTGTCCTGCTAAATAATCTTCTTTAGTCATTGACTTAATTTAATAGTGCAAATGTTATTGCAATTATACCAACAATAGCACAGTAAATAGCAAAATAGGATAGCTTACTTTTTTTAACCAAGCTAATCATCCAAGTGCAAGCAAATAATCCAGCAACAAAAGCAGCTATAAAACCAGCGGATAATGCAGTGATATTTTGACTATCAAAATTTAAATCACCTCCTAAAATGTCTTTGGCTATTTTTCCGAATATTAAAGGTACAACCATTAAAAAAGAAAAGCGTGCAGCTTTAGTTTTGTCATTACCTAATAATACAGAAGTAGATATGGTTGCTCCACTTCTGGAAATACCAGGAAGCATAGCTATTGCTTGAGACACACCTATAATTAAAGCATCTTTAAAGGATACGTTTTTATTTGTGTTTTTAGCTTTATCAGCAAAAAATAATAGTATTGCTGTGACTAATAACATACAACCTACTAAAAGAATATTACCACCAAAAAGTTGTTCTAATTGTTCTTCAAAAAACAATCCTACAAAAGCAGCAGGAAGCATAGAGATTGCAATTTTTGTTACAAACTTGGTGTCCTCATTCCATTTAAAAGCCAAAAAGCCTTTAATAATATCTAAAATATCTTTTCTAAAAATAACAATGGTACTTAACGCAGTTGCAAAATGAAGAACTACGGTAAATAATAAGCTTTCTTCAGGAATACTTTTATCGCCTAAAATGGCTTTACCTATTTCTAAATGACCACTTGAAGACACAGGAAGAAACTCAGTTAATCCTTGTACTATACCTAATAAAATTGAATCGAAAATATCCATGTTGGCAAAAGTATTAAAATACTATGACCAAATGATACAATGAAGTTGAAATTTAATATTCTAATTTCAATAAAAATAAACTACTAGAAGTGTTATTCGGCTTTAGGCTTAGATAGTATAGCGTAAACCTGTATACCAAAGCCAATAATTACTAAAGCAGGAGCCAAACGGATACGTCTCCAGCTAAAAATAGCATCACTAAATACATTTGGGTCGTCACTACCACCACCAGACATCAAAATGAAGCCTAAGGCAATGCAAGCTAAGCCAATAAACATAAATTTATAGTTGTGCTTACCAAAAACTAATTCGGTTTTTAAACTGTTTTTATTGTTTTTATTGCTTTCTCCCAAAGTATTATTTGTGTTGATTTTTGACAAATTTAAACTTTTTAAATTAATCGTAAATAAATTTTGTTTGATGTTTTTTAATAGTCACTTTATCTGTGTGTGCAACTTTAGTTTCAAACTTATTAGTTGTTGTCGCTAAATAAGCAATAATTGCAACTAGACCTATTAATACAAATGTGATTCGTTTCATAAACATTAGTTTTAGAGTTATTAATCATTTTAAAGTATTAGTTGGTCAATAGTGCGTTATTTTTTGGTTAAGTAAATATAACGCGCTAAAGTGCAAAGTATTGTTAACGCTTTAGTTAAAAGCTGTTAAATTAATACAGTTGATCGGTCTTTAAATTTAAAAAACGTTGTGTTGCAAAATGAGTACTTATCCAAGTAATAAGGATACCTAGTAAAAAGATTATTAAAAATAAACCACCTATTAAAATAGGGCTTTGACGTAAAACTAATTCCGGAAAAGCTTGGTCCACATAATATACTATAAAGCCTAAGCCTACTAATGCAAGGATAGCACCAAGTATACCTAGTTTAATACTTTTCCAAACAAATGGTCTACGTATAAAGCGTTTGGTAGCGCCTACCATTTGCATCGTTTTTATAGTAAAACGCTTAGCGTAAACAGATAATCTAATGCTACTATTAATTAGTAATACAGCAATTAAAGTAAAAATAGCACTTAGTAATAAGACCCAAAAGCTAATTTTTTTAACACGACTATTCATTAAGGTTACTAAATCTTTGTCATACCTAACTTCTTCAACAAAACCTTTTTCTAATGCAGTTGCAGCTAATTCTTCTAACTTATCAGAAGTCACAAAATCTGCTTTAAGGTTAACATCAATATTATTTTGTAAAGGATTAAATCCTAAAAACTCCATAAAATCTTCACCATTTTCAGCTTTCATAGATTCAGCTGCTTGCTCTTTAGAGATGTATTCTGTAGATTTTACATAATCTGCCAATGCTAAACTTTTTTCAAGTTGCTTAACTTCGACGTCCTTGGCGTTGTCTTTTAAATAAATAGTAACCGTTACTTGTTCTTTAAACAAGTCTGCTACTTTTTTAGCGTTAAGAACCAAAAGTCCTAAAATACCCAATAAAAATAATACTAATGCAATACTTAGTACTACAGAAAAGTATGAAGAAATTAATCTACGTTTTTGATATCTTTCAAAAGAAGAGCTCATAAATTGATGTTAGTTTATAGTGTAAAAATATAAAAGAAAATGAAATCCCTTTGATTTACAACGTCAAACTTTTAATAGTCTTATAATAAGTTTAAATTTGTTGCTTAATTAAGCAGTAAAACACAAAAATGCAATACCATTTTAACGACATCGAAGCCAAATGGCAAAAATATTGGGCCGAAAACCAAACTTTTAAAGCCTCTAATACTAGTGATAAACCAAAATATTATGTTTTGGACATGTTTCCTTATCCATCAGGTGCAGGATTACACGTTGGTCATCCATTAGGTTATATCGCGTCAGATATTTATGCACGTTACAAACGTCATAAAGGGTTTAATGTATTGCATCCACAAGGTTATGATAGCTTTGGTTTACCAGCAGAACAGTATGCAATACAAACAGGTCAGCATCCTAAAGACACTACTGAAATAAATATTGATGGTTGTTTAGATGCAAAAGGAAATATCCTTAAAAAGTATGTAAATGAAGATGGAAGTATTAAAGATACTGCACTTATAGAAAAAGGTAAGAGGATTACTATCAATGATAGTAACTATCAAGAAAATATAATTAAAGGTTACCGAAGACAACTAGATCAAATAGGTTTTAGTTTTGATTGGAGTCGCGAAGTACGTACATCTACACCAGAATATTACAAATGGACGCAATGGATTTTTATTCAGTTATTTGAGTCTTGGTATAATAACACTACTAATAAAGCTGAAGAAATTTCGAGCTTAATTAAAATATTTTCTGCGGAAGGAAATGCTAATGTAAATGCTGTTTGTGATGATAATATCGAAATATTCTCAGCTGACGATTGGAATGGATTTTCATCCGAAAAGCAACAAGAAATACTATTACAATATAGGTTAACGTATTTAGCCGAAACAGAAGTAAATTGGTGTCCTGCTTTAGGAACCGTTTTAGCAAACGACGAGATTGTAAACGGAGTGTCAGAACGTGGTGGACATCCTGTAATGCGTAAAAAGATGACGCAATGGAGTATGCGAATTTCTGCTTATGCAGAACGTTTACTGCAAGGATTAGATACTATAGATTGGACAGATTCGCTTAAAGAAAGTCAACGTAATTGGATTGGTAAATCTGTTGGAGCAAGTGTAACTTTTAATGTTATACCAAATGTGACTCTGAGCGCAGTCGAGACGTCTCATCAAATAGAAGTTTTCACAACAAGACCAGATACTATTTTTGGTGTTAGTTTTATGACCTTAGCTCCAGAGCATGAGTTGGTCTCTCAAATAACAACTATAGAACAAAAAGCAGAGGTTGATGCTTATATTTTAGCAACCTCAAAACGTAGCGAGCGTGATCGTATGGCAGATGTAAAAACCATTTCTGGTGCATTTACAGGTGCTTACGCAGAGCATCCATTTAGTAAAGAACCAATTCCAATTTGGATTGGAGATTACGTATTAGCTGGTTATGGTACAGGAGCAGTTATGTCTGTGCCTTGTGGTGACCAACGTGATTACGACTTTGCAAAACATTTTAATATTGATATTCCTAATATTTTTGAAGGTGCAGATATAGGCCAAGAAGCTTTTACATCTAAAGACAATGTGAAAATTGCAAATAGCGATTTCCTAGATGGAATGAACTACAAAAAAGCATCTAAACGTGCTATTTTTGAGTTAGAGCAATTAGGTCAAGGCGAAGGAAAAACTAACTACAGATTGCGTGATGCAGTATTTTCTAGACAGAGATATTGGGGAGAACCGTTTCCAGTATACTACGTTAACGGAATGCCACAAATGATTGATAAACAACATTTACCAATCACATTACCAGAAGTAGAAAAATATTTACCAACCGAAACAGGAGAGCCACCTTTAGGTCGTGCAGATGTTTGGGCTTGGGATACTAATACAAATACAGTGGTTTCTAATACTCTTGTCTCGTCGAGTGAAGTCGAGACGTCTAAAGATAACGGAATCTACCCACTAGAGTTAAACACAATGCCTGGTTGGGCAGGAAGCTCTTGGTACTTTTTCCGTTATATGGAAGAAAAAGCCAACAGAGGTGAGGATTTTGCAAGCAAAGATGCACTTAACTACTGGGAAAACGTAGACCTTTATATTGGTGGAAGTGAGCATGCAACAGGACATTTATTATACTCACGTTTTTGGGTGAAGTTTTTAAAAGATAGAGGTTTTGTTGGAGTAGAAGAGCCATTTAAAAAGCTAATTAACCAAGGAATGATTCTTGGGACTAGTGCTTTTGTTTATAGAGTTAGAAGACCTTTAGCATTAGATCGAAAAGATATGCCAGATAATTTGACCGAAAATTTTCCTTCAGCAGCTTCTTTAAAACAAGTTTTTGTAACAAAAAGTTATTATGATAAATTAAAAGATAATAAAGACCATTCATCAGTTGAATATAGTAAATTAACTGAAGCTCTTGATAGTATTCAGGATCCAATAATTGAAAGTTATAATAATGATACTAAAAATGTTGGGACGTTAACAAAAGCAAGCGTTTTATTTCAGGAATTACATGTAGATGTTTCTTTTGTAAACGCTTCAGATGAATTAGATATTGCAAAAGCTGAAAATTGGAGAGATGAATTAAAAGGAGCTATATTTATAACAGAAGAAGATGGAACATTTAAAGTAGGTCGCGAAGTCGAAAAAATGTCTAAATCTAAATACAACGTCGTAAATCCAGATAATATTTGCGAGCAGTATGGAGCAGATAGTTTACGTTTATACGAAATGTTTTTAGGACCTTTAGAGCAAGCTAAACCTTGGAATACTGCTGGTATTACAGGTGTGCATGGTTTCTTAAAAAAATTATGGAAATTATATGTTGGAGAAAACGGAGTTACTGTAAATGATGCTGAGCCAACAAAAGACAACCTAAAAACGTTACATAAAACCATTAAAAAGGTTGAAGAAGATATTGAGAATTTCTCTTTTAATACTTCGGTTTCAACGTTTATGATTGCTGTTAACGAGTTAACACAACAAAAATGTACTAGCAAAGCTATTTTAGAGCCATTATTAGTACTATTATCACCTTATGCACCTCACATTACTGAAGAGCTTTATAGCCAATTAGGAAATACAGAGTCTATTAGTACTGCAGCTTTTCCTAAGTTTGAAGCTAGCCATTTGGTAGAGAGTAGTAAAAATTACCCAATTTCGTTTAACGGAAAAATGCGTTTTACTTTAGAGTTACCAACGGATATGTCTAAAGACGACATAGAAAAAACCGTTATGGCTCATGAAAAAACTATTGCTCAATTAGATGGACGTACACCTAAAAAAGTGATTATTGTTCCAGGTAAAATTGTAAATATTGTAGGCTAACGTTATTATAAATAATACAGTCATTGCAGGAACAATGTAATTTCTTCAATGAGCTATTTTTAGGATATAATCAAGAGTCATCAGGAATACGTCAGTTCGAGTGATTCGACGTAGGAGAATTGTATCGAGAACCAATAGACCTCTCGATACAATTTGCTCGTGCCTCACAAACCACTCGATGTGACGTTACGTTTATAGTTACCCTCACACAATGACACCTTGTGAGGAAGATTATTTTCTGAGTTATGATAAGTTAATTGCAGATTAATTTTAGTTTTCAAAACTCTAAAATGGTCGGTTTAACAGATTTTTATGCCAATAAAAATAAAGTCTAAGTCTGACATTTTTTCTATCCTTTAAGTTGGCTTACTTTTTGCTATATTTATAATATCAATTTTAAAATTTAAAAAAATATGTTTTCAGGATATATGGGTTACTATATACTAATAGGAGCTATCGGTTTAATTAGTAGTTTAGTAAGTGGTAAGTTAAAAAGTAAATTTGCATTTTACTCTAAAGTCCATTTGCGTAATGGTATGACAGGAGCAGAAATTGCAGAAAAAATGCTAGCAGATAATGGTATTAGAGACGTAAAGGTTATTTCTGTTAAAGGACAATTAACGGATCACTATAATCCAGTGGATAAAACTGTAAATTTAAGTGAAGTCGTGTATAGTCATGCAAATGCAGCAGCAGCTGCTGTAGCTGCACACGAGTGTGGCCATGCTGTTCAACATGCAACAGCCTATAGTTATTTGACTATGCGATCTAAATTAGTACCTGTTGTTCAAGTAACATCTAGTATGTCACAATGGGTTATTATTGGTGGTATTGCATTAATGGCTTCTGGTGCATTAGGTGCAAGTGGACTTTATGTTGCAATTGCAGGTTTGGTCATGATGGGATTTGCTACACTATTTAGTTTTATCACTTTGCCAGTAGAGTATGATGCAAGTAATAGAGCTTTGGCTTGGTTAAAAGCAAAAAATATTGTCACACCAGAAGAATATAAAGGCTCTGAAGATGCGCTTAAATGGGCTGCAAGAACCTACTTAGTAGCAGCAATTGGAGCGTTAGCCTCTTTATTATATTGGGCTATGCAAATTTTAGGTAGACGCGATTAAGTCACTTAAATTATATTAAAATAATACATAATAGTTTTTCTTTTTTTACATTTGAGCAACCAATAATTTAATCAATAATAATGGAAAATAATTTAGAAAATTCGTTTGACAATTATCAAGGGAATACATTAGTAAATGTGGCATCTGAAGCAGATAGAGTCGCATTTTATAAAAAAACGTATGGTCATGTTGCTGTAGGTGTATTAGTATTTATTTTATTTGAATACCTACTTTTACAAAGCCAAACTGTTGTGGAGTTTATGTTGTCTATGACAGAAGGTTATAAGTGGTTACTACTACTTGGAGGTTTTATGTTAGTTACAACTTATGCTGAAAGCACAGCAATGAAAACTGCCGATAAAAATAAACAGTATTTAGCTTATGCATTATATATATTAGCTCAGGCTGTTATTTTTGTACCAATGATATACATTGCAGCTTTTTACATGGATTCTGGTCCAGAAATGTTACAACAAGCAGCATTGGTAACGTTAGCGTTATTTACAGGTTTAACTGCTGTAGTAATGATGACTAAAACAGATTTTTCGTTTTTAAAAGCAGGCTTAACTATTGGTGGCTTTATAGCTTTAGGGTTAATTGTTGCTGGATCACTTTTTGGTGGATTTACACTAGGTTTATGGTTTTCTGTTGGAATGTGTTTATTAGCAGGAGGATCAATTTTATACCAAACGTCTCAAATTAAAGATAAGTACACAACTGAAGATTATATACCTGCAGCATTAGGTTTATTTGCATCTTTAATGTTGTTATTTTGGTATATCCTTAGAATATTTATGTCAAGAGACTAAAAATTATCCTAGTAAATAGTAAAAAAAGCACCTAAATTTTAGGTGCTTTTTTTACGTCAAAACTTAAATTTTAACAAGGTTTAATTAACTTGTAATTTGCTGTTTTATAGTTGTTTGTTGGTTATAAAACTATTTTTAAAATTAATATCAAAAATTATTATATGGTGTCAATCAATATGTTAAATTTGTTATGCTATTAATTTATATATTATGAAAAATAAACTACTATCATTGATTTTTTTGTTACCCTCATTAATCATGTCACAAGTAGGCAATGGTTTTGAAAATACTCCAGGTGTAACATTTAACGCTGTAAGTAATGCGTGTCAATATTTTGACACAAATACTACAACAGCACATACATTAACTAATTATAATGCCAATTGCGGTTTGGTTTATGTTACCGAGGCAAGTTCTGGTGTAACCTTGGGATACTCTATTGTATTAGATCCAACAACACCTAATGGTCCTGTAGGTTTCTCTGATGGAGATTATTTTGGTGTTGCTACAGCAGCTTCCATCCAATCAGAATTAGGTTTTGCGCCACCAGAAGGGACGCAAGCGTTTTTTATGGATGATGTTGATGGTACAGTTACTATGACTTTTGACCAAGTTGATCTAGTAGGATCTAATCCACAGTTTAGTATGCAATATTTTTTAGATGATACTAATTGGGATATTTTAGACTTTTTTAGAGTGACTATTCAATTTTCAGATTGTGCTTCACCAGCGCTTACGTTAATTGATACCACTACAGAAACTAATGGTATTGATGATTTGCCAGGTTTGCAAGGGTCTTGGCAATTATTGTCTGCAGATTTATCTGCTAATGCAGCGTGCAAAGCACAATTGGTAATTGAGTTTTCTTCTAATTCTGGAGCAGAGCAATTGGCCTTAGATGCTATAGATTTTATTCCTGGTTTGACACTAAGTACAGATGTATTTGATTTAAATAGTGTATTATCTATATATCCAAATCCTTCTAATGGATTAATGACTATTAAAAACAACGGAGTTAATTTAAAGGCAGTTAATGTTACAGATATTAATGGACGTTTAATTAAAACAATAGATTTAAATAATAGCTCAACAAATGCTATTTTAGATTTAAGTACAGATTTAGCTTCTGGATTGTATTTTATTACTGTAATTTCAGAAAAAGGAAATCTTGTTAAAAAGATAATTATAGAATAATTTAGTAATTTAGATATACATAAAAAAACGCCTTTTTGAAGGCGCTTTTTTTATATTTTTATTTGTCGTTCTATTTGTTGGTCTAGAGATATAAAGGTTTCTGTTCTAGAAACACCAGCAATGGATTGTATATCATTATTTAGTAAATGCATTAAATGCTCGTTGTCCTTACATAGTATTTTTATTAATATACTCCAGTTTCCTGTAGTGTAATGACACTCTAAAACTTCGGGTATTTTTTTTAATTGTTTAACTGCTTCCGGATTACTCATGGCTTTGTCTAAATAAATACCTACAAATGCCATAGTGGTATAGCCCAAAACTTTTGGGTTAATAACAAATTTAGAGCCTGCTATTAATTTAGATTTTTCTAGTTTTCTTAAGCGTTGGTGTATGGCAGCTCCAGAGATACCGACTTGACGTGCGATTTCTAAAACAGGTGTTCTGGCATCTTGCATTAAAGCACGAAGTATCTTTTTATCGATACCATCTATAGTAATGTTATTGTTTGTAGTTTTCAAGTTGAAATAGGTTAAAATTTAAAAGATAAATTTAAACAATCTATTTTAAATTGTAACATGGTGTTTTAAAGACATTGTTTTTACACGCATTAAGGATGGAAATGGCATCCTTTTTTGCCATTAAAAGCAAAAAAGATATAATGTACAGCCTGACCTAAGCAATACTTACAAGGTTAATTAAAACCTTGTAAGTGTTGTGTGGTAATGCCCAAAAATTAAACATTTAATGGGTTGTAGCCTAAATATGGGACTTCGGTTTCTTTAAAAGTAATTCCGTAATCCTTTAATTCTTCTAGAATTGGAGTGTAGACTTCTTTTGTAATTGGTATTTGTACGCCTGGAGTTGTAATCTTACCATTTAATATGGCTAAGGTTGCAATTGCCACAGGAAGTCCTACGGTTTTTGCCATAGCTGTGTAAGTTTGGTCTTCGCCAAGGGTAACCATTGTAGAGTCTATTTGGTGTTTTTTACCATCAAGCTCATAACCAAATTTGTGGTACATGACAATCATGTCCTTGTCTTTAGGGTCTAACGTCCAGCTGTCTAGTAATATTTTTTGTAATATTTGAGCAGGCGTTGCTTTTTTAAGTTCGACCATTTTAGTTTTGCTAAACAGGTCTAGCTCTAAAAACTTGTCCCAAATAATATCATCTTGATCTATTTTTAAGGCGTGTCTAAATTTAAGCTCAACAGAGTCTGTTGGGCTGTAAGGTAAAAAGGCGTTTACAAAGTCGCGATAGGTCATATTCTCACTATCATCTATAGTGTAACTATCGTCTGTCATGCCTAATGCTACAAAGACTTGCCAAGCTCTGGAAAATCCAACACGACGCATCGTCCCACGATATAATGTTTTTACATTGTCAAGATTATACACGCTTTGGTATTTTAATGAGTCGCGATTAGCGTAAGCTTCAAAGCGTCCAAAACCGTCAACGTCTAAAAATTCGGTACGTCTAAATAAGCGGTTATAAGGTATGTATTTGTATGTGTTTTCTTGTAAAAATTTGGCTGCACCACCTTGTCCTGCTGTGACTACATTTCTTGGATTCCAAGTAAATTTGTAATTCCATAAATTGTTATCACTTTCTGGAGCTACTAATCCACCAGTAAAGGACTCGAATAATATAATTTTTCCGCCTTTATCACGAATACCATCAATAACTTGCATGGCACTCATATGATCTAGTCCTGGATCTACACCAATCTCGTTCATAAAGACTAACCCTTTGTCTTTAGCATCTTGATCTAAAGCTTGCATTTCATCACTTACATAAGACGCTGTGACCATACTTTTATTAAAAGTAATACAGTCTTTTGCAACTTCTATATGGAATCTTGCTGGTAGCATAGACACCACGATATCTGCAGCTTTTATAGCTTGCTCTCTAGATGCTGGATCAAATACATCTAAACTTATTGCCGAGGCATTAGTATGATTACTAGTCATTATTTTTGCGCTTTCAACATTTAAGTCACCAACTGTAATATGTAATTTTTCGGTTTCTGATTTATCTAGTAAGTATTTAATAAGGTACGAGGTTGATTTTCCGGAACCTATGACTAATATCTTTCGCATAATGGGATTTGTTGAGTATTTTTGAACTACGAATGTAGAAAATTTTAATTGGGATAAAAACGAAAATGAAGTATTTATATGAATAAGAAGCTATTACTTTTAGGAACTATTTTGGGATTATTAAGTGTTGTTTTAGGTGCTTTTGGAGCGCATGGATTAAAAGCTTTAGTGTCTGCAGAAGCAGTCCAAAGTTACGAAACTGGTGTGCGCTACCAAATGTATCATGCATTATTGTTGTTAGTTGTTGGGAGTCATAATTTGGTGGCCTCAAAATCTAAAACAATAATTTTTTATTTGGTTTTGTCAGGTATAATCTTGTTTTCCGGATCTATTTACGGATTAGCAACTAACACATTAACTGCTTTTAATTTTAAATTAATAGCGTTTGTGACACCAATAGGAGGTTTACTATTAATCTTGTCATGGGTTATCCTGTTGATAAATATTTTAAAGATCAAACAGAATAATTAGTAATTGTTTGGCGTTTCTAGTGTAATAATTTTAACTTTGCAACTCAAACAACACATACACAACACACACAAATTATGGTAGACCATACCCAATTTACGAAAACGATTGCGTTGGAACAGTACGGAATCAAAAATGCCCAAGTAAAATATCAATTAACACCAGATCAATTACAAGAGGAAACTCTTGAAAAAGGTCAAGGTAAAGTAGCCTCTTCAGGAGCTTTAGCAGTAAATACAGGCGAGTTTACAGGACGTTCTCCAATGGACCGTTTTATTGTAAAAGACAGTATTACTGAAGATAAAGTGTGGTGGGGAAATATCAACATTCCTTTTGATGCTGATAAGTTTCAAAAACTATACGATAAAGTAACAGATTACTTATCTAACAAAGAGGTTTTTGTTAGAGATAGTTTTGCTTGTGCTGATGAAGACTACAAACTAAACATTCGTGTTATAAATGAGTATCCATGGAGTAACATGTTTGCTTACAATATGTTTTTAAGACCAACTGAAGAAGAGTTAAAAGATTTTACTCCAGAATGGACTGTAGTTAACGCTCCAGGTTTTATGGCAGATCCACAAGTTGATGGTACACGTCAGCATAATTTTGCTATTTTAGATTTTACTAGAAAAATTGCTTTAATTGGTGGTACAGGTTACACAGGAGAAATCAAAAAAGGAATCTTCTCTGCACTAAACTTTATTTTACCAGTTTACAAAAACACATTACCAATGCACTGTAGTGCAAATGTTGGTAAGGATGGCGACACAGCAATTTTCTTTGGATTATCAGGAACAGGAAAAACAACATTGTCTACAGATCCTGACAGAAGCTTAATTGGAGATGATGAGCATGGTTGGACTGCAGAGAATACTGTGTTTAACTTTGAAGGTGGTTGTTACGCTAAAGTGATTAACTTATCAGGAGAGCAAGAACCAGAAATTTTTGGTGCGATTAAAAAAGGAGCAATCCTAGAAAACGTTATCATGAATGATAAAGGAGAGGTAGATTTTGAAGATACTTCTATTACACAAAATACGCGTGTAAGTTATCCAATACATCATATTGAAAATATTAGAGTACCATCTACAGGAGAGAATCCTAAAAACATTTTCTTTTTAACAGCAGATGCTTTTGGAGTATTGCCTCCAATATCTAAACTAACACCAGCTCAAGCTGCTTTCCATTTTATATCTGGCTATACTGCAAAAGTAGCAGGTACCGAAGCTGGAATTACTGAGCCAGTACCAAGTTTTTCGGCATGTTTTGGAGCACCTTTTATGCCTTTACATCCAACAAAATATGCTGAGATGTTAAGTAAAAAAATGAAAGACGCTAACGTAAACGTATGGTTGATTAACACAGGTTGGACTGGAGGATCTTACGGAGTAGGAAGCAGAATTAAGTTAAAATATACGCGTGCTATGATTAGTGCAGTACTTAATGGAGATTTAGGATTGTATAACTATAAAGATTATCACATCCATTCTGTATTTGGTGTAGCACAACCTAGAACTTGTCCAGGTGTACCTGATGAGGTGTTAAGCCCAAGAGCAACTTGGAAAGACGATAAAGAATATTACAAGACAGCTTTTAAACTAGCTAATGCTTTTAGAGAGAATTTTGAGAAATTTGAATCTTATGCAAGCGAAGAAATTAGACGCGGTGGACCACAACGTTACGCTGAATAGTAATAGATAAAGTGTTAATAAAAAAAGCGCCAATTGAAATTTTCAATTGGCGCTTTTAATTTATAGTAGATTAAGGTTTATTTACCTTTATTAACTTTGTCAATATATTTTTGAAGAGCCATAGTCATAGATGGTGTTTCAGGTGTTGGAGCAGCAATGTCTACACGCAATCCTTTTTCTTCAACAGCTTTAATGGTCGTGTTACCAAAAACAGCAATTCTAGTATCGTTTTGTTTAAATTCTGGAAAATTGTGGAATAATGACTCGATACCACTAGGACTAAAAAATACTAAAATGTCATAAGTCACATTTTCTAAATCTGATAAGTCACTAATAACTGTCTTATAAAAGACAGCTTCTTTCCAATCAATATTTAATGCGTTTAAAGTTTCTGGTACCTCAGGCTTTAATTTGTCTGTTGTAGGTAATAAAAACTTTTCGTCTTTATATTTTTTTATTAAAGGTGATAAGTCTGCAAAATTACGTTTACCAACATAAATTTTACGCTTTCTGTACACTACATATTTTTGTAAATAGTAAGCAACTGCTTCAGATTGACAAAAATATTTTAAAGAATCTGGCACTTTAAAACGCATTTCTTCAGCCACTCTAAAAAAGTGATCAACAGCATTTCTACTAGTTAAAATAATAGCAGTGTAATTTTTTAAATCAACTTTTTGTTGTCTGATATCTTTGGATGGCACACCTTCTACATGAATAAAAGGTCTAAAATCAATTTTTACTTTCTGCTTTTCAGAGAGATCAAAATAAGGCGAATTTTCTATTTTAGGTTCCGGTTGCGAGACTAAAATCGTTTTCACTTTCATAAGTTGTATAATTTTATTTAGACCCAATTAGTTGTTATAATTTTATATAAAACAACATAAGGTGCAATTTCGAGAGTGCAAAGATACAAAATAAAATAAAACAAGCTCTTTCTAAAGACATTAAGATTATTCTTAATAAATAAAAACAAGCCAAAAAATTGCAAAGCTAAAAGGATGGCAAGCAGTGTAATTAATAGGGTTTGGTTAGGTGTTAATGTATAGATTAGTAAAGCATTTATTGGTAGAAGTACTAATCCTACAAAGTTTTGAAAGCTAGTTTTTTCAAAAATATACTTATCTATAATAGGCTCTATATCCAATACGCTTGATAATAATCTTTCAAAAAGCACCTTTAATATTAAAAATAACCCAATAAGTAAAGCGTATTTAAAGACGTCTACTTGTGGTAACCTGTTTAAGGATTGCTCATTTAAATAGGTGTGCAGTAAAAGTCCTAAGTTTAGTATAAAGTTTAAAAACAACAAACCTTCAAATAAATCAAAAAAGCGCTGTTCCTTTATATATAGGTTAGTATGTCTGGAGTTAAATAATAGTAAGATAAACTCATTAAACCTTTTAGTAAATAATGTCTTAGATAGCGCTACAATAATTAGGCAACCTATAAAAGTTAGGGTTAAAATATCTACAGTATATAGGTCTCTTAGCATGGCATAAAATTATTATTTTTTAATAGTAAATCGTCTAATAATTAAGTAATTTTTATAATTAAGTAATTTTATAAAAATGTACATTTGCCTAAATTTTAATTAGTATTGATGCAAGACGCTGTTGTTATAATACCAACATACAACGAAATTGAGAATATAGAAGCTATTTTAAGTGCAGTGTTTGCACTTCCTAAAGCATTTGATGTATTAGTGGTGGACGATAATTCGCCAGATCAAACCGCTGTTAAGGTTAAAGCATTACAAGCAGAGTTTGACAATAAGCTATTTTTAGAAGTTAGAAAAGAAAAATCTGGGTTAGGTACTGCGTATATACATGGTTTTAAATGGGCTTTAAAAAAGCACTACCAATATATTTTTGAGATGGATGCAGATTTTTCTCATAACCCAACAGATTTAATTCGTTTGTACGATGCTTGTCGTTTAGACAATGCAGACTTAGCCATAGGGTCGCGTTATGTAAAAGGTGTCAATGTAGTCAATTGGCCTCTAGGTCGTGTAATATTGTCTTATGGTGCTTCTATTTATGTAAGATTAATTACAGGTATGCGTGTTAAAGACGCTACTGCAGGTTTTATATGTTACAAAAGACAGGTTTTAGAGCAACTAAACTTAGATCAAATAAAGTTTGTTGGCTACGCGTTTCAAATAGAAATGAAATTTAAGGCGTATTTAAAAAAGTTTAAATTAGTAGAAGTCCCAGTCATATTTACTGACAGAACAAAAGGAGAATCTAAATTAAGCTCAAGTATAATATCCGAAGCTATATTTGGTGTTATAAGTATGAAAATTAAAAGTTTATTCAAATCCAATTAATAATGCAAAACAAGAAGACACTTATTAAAAATGCAAAAATCGTTAATGAAGGCACAATTTTTAATGGTGATATATTAATCGAAGGTCAGTTTATTACAAAAATAGACCATTCTATTAGCCCAAAATCTGCAGATGTTAATGTTTTTGACGCAGAGGGCAAATATGTCATTCCAGGAGCAATTGATGATCAAGTGCATTTTAGAGAACCAGGATTAACGCACAAAGCAAATATAGAGACTGAGTCTAGAGCTGCTATTGCTGGTGGAATTACCTCTTTTATCGAGATGCCAAACACTAATCCACAAACAACAACTATTGAAAAGCTAGACGAGAAATTTGCAATTGCTGCTAAAAAATCATGGGCTAACTATTCCTTTATGTTTGGTGGTACTAATGACAATTTAGAAGAAATTTTAAAAGTAAATAAAAAGGAAGTTGCTGGTTTAAAACTATTTTTAGGATCGTCAACGGGTAATATGCTTGTTGATAATCCAGAGGTTTTAGAAAAAATATTTAACAGTACAGATTTATTAATTTCTGTGCATTGTGAGGACGAAGCAACCATCCAAAAAAACTTAGATATTTATAAGGAACGTTATGGAGAAGACATTCCTGTAAATTTTCATCCTATAATTAGAAGTGAGGAAGCATGCTATATTTCTTCTTCTAAAGCTATAGAATTAGCTAAAAAGACAGGAGCACGTTTACATGTGTTTCATTTATCTACAGGTAAGGAAACCGAATTGTTTGACAATAAAGTACCTTTAAAAGATAAAAAAATTACTGCAGAGGTTTGTATACATCACCTGTGGTTTAGCGATAAAGATTATGACGAGAAAGGCACGCTAATTAAATGGAATCCTGCGGTTAAAACCGAAAAAGATCGCGAGCAACTACTTAAAGCCTTGTTAGATGACAAGATAGACGTTATTGCTACAGATCATGCACCACATACCTTTGAAGAAAAATCAAACGTATATACATCTGCACCATCTGGAGGTCCTTTAGTACAGCATGCATTACCAGCATTGCTAGAAATGTATCATGATGGTGATATCTCTATTGAGAAGATTGTAGAAAAATTTTGCCATAATCCAGCTATTTTATTTGAAGTAGAAAAACGTGGATATATCAGAGAAGGCTATTTTGCAGACCTAGTTGTTGTAGATTTAAACAACCCTTGGACTGTTAAAAAGGATAATATTTTATATAAATGTGGATGGTCTCCTTTTGAGGGTACAACATTTAAATCTAGGATTACTCATACGTTTGTAAATGGTGGTTTAGCTTACAAAAACTTTAAGTTTTATGATACTAACTACGCACAACGCTTAACCTTTAATAGATAGTTATGTTAAAACAGAACATTGTAATATACATATTTATAACCTTGTTATTTGTGTCTTGTTACGGAATTGAAAAACCAAAAAAACCTGAAAATTTAATGAGTAAGGATAAAATGGTAGATGTTCTGGTAGAATTAGCATTAGTGTCTTCTGCTAAAGGAATTAATAAACGTGAGCTAGAAAATAAAGGGATAGTACCTGATACATTTGTTTACAGAAAACATAAAATTGACAGTACCATATTTGCAGACAGTAATAACTACTATGCATATGACATAGATGAATATTCTCAAATATATAAGGATGTTAGAGATAGTCTAGAAAGTTTAAGGACTTTTTATAAAGCCGAAGAGAAAAAGGAAGACAAAATCAAACAAAAAGAATTAAAAGAAACGGTTAAACAAAAGCTTGATCGCGTGCAAACGCCAAAGTAGTTTGTTTTAAACTAATGTCTATACTTGTAAAATTATAATCTATAGCAGTTGTAATTTTACTATTACTAAATTGACTTTGGGACAAAGCCGAATGTGCTGTTTGTTTAGACAACAAGCGTCGTTTACCTGTAAGTTTCTGTTTTATCCAATCCAATCGCCAACATAAAGCTAATAGTAGTTTTGTGGCTTTCTTTTTTGGAGGGACTACATTTAGGTAGTTGGCAGTTTTGTAAATAAAGTCTTTAAAGCTTAAGTTTTCAGATACCAGTATGTAGCGTTCATTAATAATGTTGCTTTTCATAAGTGTAACCATACAACTTACAACATCATTAACATCCACGTAACCTGTACTTCCCGTAGTGTAATAGGTCATGCCTTTATTTACCATAGTAATAAGCGATCCACTACCATAATTCCATATTCCAGGACCAATTATAATTCCAGGATTTACAATAACAGCATCCAAGCCTTCTTGTGTACCACGCCAAACTTCAAGCTCTGCACCATACTTGGTAATAGCATAAACACTATTGTCAAATTCCTGATTCCAATCCGTAGCTTCAGTAATTAATTGTGCATTATTAGTTGGTGTACCAATAGCAGCTATGGAGCTGACATAGCATAGTTTTATTACCTGATTAGATAAACATTGGTTAACAATATTTGCTGTCCCTTCAATATTAGTTTTTCTAAGTAGTTCAAACTTATTAGGTTCAAAAGACACAAAAGCAGCACAATGATAAACATGGGTAATTCCATTAAAAGCGTCAGTTAAATCTGGTATATCGTTTAAGTCGGCTTTTACCCAATCAATTTTGCTAAAAAGGACATCAGGTGTGTCAGTATAATAGCTAAAAATGCGTTTAACGGTTTCAAACTTTTTTTCATTTCTATAAATAGCACGTACAGATTGGTTTTCATTTAATAAATTAAACAATAAGTGTGCACCAACCAAGCCTGTTCCTCCTGTAACTAAAATCATACCTCTAAGGTAATAAATATTAGATATTGTATGTAGTTTATGGCACGATTTTTATCTTTGCGTCTTCAATAATAAAACCACACTAAAATGGCTAATGCATTTGTAGAAGAATTAAGATGGAGAGGGATGGTACACGATATCATGCCAGGAACCGAAGCGCAACTGGATAAAGAGATGACCACAGCCTATATTGGTTTTGACCCAACATCAGACTCGTTACACATAGGTAGTTTAGTACCAATAATATTGCTAGTACATTTAAAAAAAGCAGGACATAAACCCGTAGCTTTAGTAGGTGGAGCAACAGGTATGATTGGAGATCCTTCTGGTAAAAGTGACGAGCGTAATTTGTTGGACGAAGCCACACTTAACCATAACGTAGCAGGTATTAAGTCTGTATTGTCTCGTTTTTTAGACTTTAACTCTAACGATAAAAACGCACCAGTTTTAGTTAATAATTATGATTGGATGAAATCGTTTTCATTTATAGATTTTGCGCGTGATGTTGGTAAACGTATTACTGTAAACTACATGATGGCTAAGGATAGTGTTAAAAAACGTCTGTCGGGAGAAGAAGGTAATGTTGGTATGAGTTTTACTGAGTTTACTTACCAATTAATCCAAGGATACGATTTTTACCATTTACACAAAAACCTAAATTGTAAATTACAAATGGGTGGAAGTGATCAGTGGGGAAACATCACCACAGGAACAGAATTAGTAAGACGTATGAATGTTGGTGATGACACAGCTAAAGCTTACGCGATGACCTGTCCATTAATTACAAAAGCAGACGGAAGTAAATTTGGTAAAAGCGAAGGTGGCAATGTTTGGTTAGATGCTGATAAAACCAGTGTATATAAATTCTACCAGTTTTGGCTAAACAGCTCAGACGAAGATGCAGAGAAGTACATCAAAATTTTCACCTTTTTAGATAAAGATACCATTGAGGCTTTAATTGCAGAACATAAAGAAAATCCAGGTTTTAGAGCCTTACAAAAACGATTAGCAGAAGAGGTGACTACTTTTGTACATAGTAAAGAAGAATTAGAAAATGCTGAAAAAGCATCAGGAATATTGTTTAGTAAAGATTTTAAAAATGAAATTAAGCAGCTAAACGAAAATTTATTTTTAGATGTTTTTGAAGGTGTGCCACAAGCCGAAGTGTCTATGGACAAAATCGAAGCAGGTTTAGACATGATTGCCGCATTAGCTGCCGAAACTGATTTTTTAGCTAGTAATGGAGAAGCACGTCGTGCATTAAAAGAAAACTCGGTGTCTGTAAACAAGGATAAAGTTACAGAGGATTACACAATTACTAAAGACGATTTAATTAACGATAAGTATATTGTAATTAACAGAGGTAAAAAAACAACCTTTATTATTAAAGCTATCTAAAAAATTGCTGAGGTTGTAAATCTCAAATACCATAGTAAACAATAAAGCCTGCTTAAAATAAGCAGGCTTTTTTTTATGAAATCAGTTAACCAACCAAAAACTAATTTCTCTTTTTCATATTAGGTTAGTCGTATCTTTTTTAAAGTCCTTACAATACCATTAAATTACAGCCTCTAATATCACTATTATCAAAGCGACCAATAATTTCAAAGTCCTCATTATCATGTACTTTACCTAAATCTTGGGTCGCAATAAAACTACAAGAATTTATATTTGCCAAATCAATAACATTAATACCACCAGTTTTAGCACTATTAAAAACGGTTAATGCATCCTCAGTGTCTCTAGTTAAAATACGCATCCATGGTGGACAGTTAAAAATACCATGTCCTTTGGAGTATGCTTGGCTTAATAACTCTGTCATACCATACTCGCTATGTATTGCATCCACACCAAAACCTGCTTTTAAGGTGTTGTGTAACTCTTCTCTTATCACTTCTTTACGACGTCCTTTCATACCACCAGTTTCCATAATAATAGTATGTTTAAGGTTAAAAGTGTGCAAATCTATTAAATCTAATAGCGCAAAGGATACACCAATAAGTAACACCTTTTCTTCAGCATGATCCAATGCAATTAGTATGTCCTTTAATTGGTCTAAATTATTTAAGTAAAAACCACTTTGTGGCTTATTGGAGTCTTTAATTAAATGGTCTACCATATAAACTAAAGAGGAGCCTTCGCGTTCTAAATAATTGGGTAATAAGGCTAAAATGGTATAATCTTTTACATTACCATAAAAATGCTTAAAACCTAATTTAAAACTAGTTTCATACACGCTTAAGTCAGATACCAAATGCTTACTGGTAATTTGTCCTGTAGTACCACTACTTGAAAAAGTAGTTTCAATAGGGTTAGTTGTACTTAATACCTGATGAGATTTAAAAAATTGTATGGGTAAAAACGGAATCTCGTGCAAGTCTGAGATATCACTTGGATTAATATACAGTAAGTCGCAAAACGAACGATAGATTGTATTGTTTTCAAACTGAAAACGAAACACCTCTAAGGCTTTTGCCTTAAACTGATCAGGAGTTGTAATTGTAAAAATGTCCTTAGTCGTAGTCATGTAATTGTAAAACACAAAAGTATATAAAATAAAAAAAGCGTTGCTATTGCAACGCTTTTTTTGTGAGGTATAATAAAACTTATTCTATTACTAATTTTTTAGTAGTAGTCGCTCCATTTTGCGTTAATTTTAAAATGTAAACGCCAGCTTTTAAATTAGACACGTTTAAACGACTAGTCGTTAATGTTGTGTTTAATACTTGCTTTCCTAAAACATCATAAGCAACAACAGCAACTGGCTGGTTGTTTGCAGTTTTGATATTTACAAATCCGTTAGACGTTGGATTAGGGAATACTGAGAATTCTGATTGTTCGAAAGTTTTATTGGATAAAGTTGCAGTTTTTGATAACACAACGTTATCTATTAAAATTCCATTTCCAGTTGTATTTCTAACTGAAAAAATAACTTCTAAATCGCCTGCATCAGGTGTAAAAGTATATGTCATTTCAACCCATCCAGCGCTTGATGCTAAATCAGTATAGGCTGTATATGAAGAATATCCACCATCATGAAAGGCGTTTCTTAATTGACCATCTCCTTTTGCGTAGTAAGTCAAAGTATATTCTTCATTGGTAGCAGTAATAACTTCGTTTGTAAATCTTTTGTGACTAGTACCAGTAACTTCTAAAGCAACAGAAAATGAGCCTTCTTGAGCATCTGTAGATTGTGTAACTGCTGAGGCAGCAATACTTGACTTAGATCCATACCAACTTGTTGGTGTGTCTAATGAAGCGGTTCCTGGCCATGTTTCAAACCCTGGATTAGTTAATTCATTTTGTCCAACTGAAAGTGTCAGAGTTAATAAAGTAAAAAGTAAAAAGTAAATTTTTTTCATATAAATGTGTTGTTAAATTTAGCATCAAATCTATACAAAAAAAAAGAGTTATCTGATAACAGATAACTCTTTTAACAATACCTTAATATTGGATTATTCTACTATTAATCGCTTAGTAGTAGAGGTTCCGTTTTGGTTTAATTTTAATATATAAACACCAGTAGTTAAACTAGTAACATCTAATGTGTTGTTGTTAAGTGTTTTAGATAAAACTTGCTTTCCTAATACATCATATACTGTAACAGTAACAGCAGTATTTGCTTTAGTTGTAATGTTTACAAATCCTGAATTTGTTGGATTTGGATAGATGTTAAAGTTAGAAGTTGTGTTAAATTCTTGAGTTGTTAAAGAATAGTTTGATATTGGAAAAGGGACAGCAGATAAGTCATTTGTTGTTCCGTCTAATTGAGCAATACCACTAAAAGTCCAATTAGCTAAAACAAATCCACCATCAGGTCCTGTATTGTCAACTCTGTAAGCCCAACCATCAGTATATTCCCAAGCTTCACCTGTACCATCGGTATCAATATCACCAAATGTATCGATTACAATACCGTTTTCAAATAATTCAATAGCATCATCACCATTAATTGACATTGCACCAGTTGTGTAATCAGGAGCAAAACCAAAAAATGAAGTAAAACCTGTGGATTCACTAGACACATAAATAACATCACCAGCGCTTAATGAAACTGAAGGGAAAGTAAACTCTTGCCCATCTGTTCCTCCTCCATTATTTGCACTTCCTAAACCAAATAAGCTTAAATCCGGAACATCTTCTAGAGCAGTAATTTCTACTCCTTTCGGTACAGAATTATTTTGCCCATCATAAACTCCAGTTAAAACTAAAGCGTTAGTTGCTGCACCAAACACATTACCTGATAAAGCAACTGTTTGGTCTGCAACAGGAGCTGAGGCTACAGTAATATCACCTAAGTAGCTGTTAATGGCTAAACCAGAAGCTAATCTTACAAATACTTCAGTGTTTGCAACTGTACCAGAAACTTGAGGAATTGTTACAGAATTTGAAAAACCTGTTCCTGATGTTAATGAAACTTCAAAATTTATTGGAGCAGTTACAGTAATATCGTTTGTTAAAAATAAGCCTTCAACAAAAATAGAATCTTCATTAGATGGACCAGCACCAACAGCATAATTTAAGGCATCTGGAGTGCCAAAAACACTAAATTGAGGTGTCGCTGCTTCAACTGTTCCACTGACGTTTACAGTTTCATTTGCTGCTCCAGTTGAAGTGGCTGTAATAATCTCATCATATACATTTGCAGAAAGTCCTGACGCTAGTCTTACATAAACCGTCGTGTTTGCAACAGCTCCTGCTGATTGTGGTAACGTTAATGTACTTGAAAAACCGGAACCAGAAGTTAAGGATAGTTCAAACGCTGGGCTTGCTGTATTTAAAGTAATATCTGTTGTTAAGTTAGATCCAGATGCTGTAAATGTGCCTTCAGCTGAAGGTCCATTTCCTTCAAAATAATCTAAACCTGTAACCGCATTACCTAAACTTATAACAGGTGTTGCAGTCCCAGTAAAACCGGTCCAAACCACGTCGTCAATAACAACTTGACCATCGCTATTGTTTACATTTATAAATTTAATAACTACGTCACCTGGTTGATTTACTGTTATGTTACCAGAGTTTAAAACAACATTTTGTTGACTACTACTAGTTACTGTTCCATATACAACATCATTGACCAAAACCGTTAAATTGACGTTAGTGCTAAAAGCCTGTAAATAGTTAAATGATATTGTTCCTACACCTCCAGAAATAACGCCTGAGCTAAATTCGGCTTGTGGTGTTCTGTTTCTACCAATCATAATTGACTGATCAGTAATTTGAACATCTCCTCTACATTGAGTGAAATTCCATGTAGAACCATCATCGCCAACAAATGTTCCATTTACATACCCTGAAGTAGTAGAAGGGAAGTTTGTAAAAGTTTCATTTCCCTGTCCAAAAGTGACAGATGAAACTAATAATGTTAAAATTAAAAAGTAAAGTTTTTTCATAATTAATGGATATAAAATTAGGCAATAAAGATACATAGAAAATTGACTTAACCCAATTATTAATAAGGCTATCCTGCTTCTTAATGTTAAAATAACATCATTTTAATGCTTTGGTTATCAGATTTGTAGTTAAAGACTGATTATGCGTCTATTATATTTTTTTAGATTAATTTAGCATGTTATCTTAATGTTATTAATTATTTAAAAATTAAATCTTTTAGTAATAGTTTTATCTTTACATTAATATAACCATTATGTAATTCAATAGTAAAGTCCCTAAAAATTTTACAACATCAGGTTGTTTTAAATAATTGACTGCCTATTGAAATACCATGTGATAGATAAAAAAAACACATATAATAGACACATGAATAAAAAAGACATTAAAATCCTTTTAGTGGATGATGAGCCAGACATTTTAGAAATTGTAGGTTATAATTTAACTAATGAAGGCTATCAAGTAGTTACAGCTAAAAACGGATTAGAAGCAGTCAAAAAAGCTAAAAAAGAAAAGCCACAGCTTATTATTCTAGATGTGATGATGCCAGAAATGGATGGTATTGAAGCGTGTGAAGCTATTAGAAAAATTCCAGAATTAAGCGCATCGCTTATTACGTTTTTAACAGCCAGAGGAGAAGACTACTCGCAAGTAGCTGGATTTGATGCAGGAGCAGATGATTATATTACTAAGCCTATTAAGCCAAAAGTATTGGTTAGTAAGGTTAAAGCATTGTTACGTCGTTTAAAAGCAGAAGAGACTAGTAAGTCTTTAATGACCATTGGTAACTTGGTAATTAATAGAGAGGAATATAAAATTATTCTGGATGGTGACGAGATTATTTTACCAAGAAAAGAATTTGAATTATTATCTTTATTAGCCTCTAAACCTAATAAAGTCTTTAAAAGAGAAGATATTTTAGATCGTGTTTGGGGTAACGAAGTCGTTGTTGGTGGACGTACAATTGACGTACATATAAGAAAACTACGAGAAAAAATTGGCGATGACAGTTTTAAAACCGTCAAAGGTGTGGGTTATAAATTTGTAGAATAATTTGAAGTTAAAAAAGACTTACAAGTTTGCATTAAAAACCTCGTTTTTAATAACAATCTTCTTAACCCTTTTTATGGGTTTGTTTTTATATACGTTTTATATTGTGGACGTAGGACAATTGGTGCTTTTTGCTTTCGCAACCTTTAGCGTCTCGTTTTTAATAACACAGTTTAGGGTAGAAAAATTTATCTATAAACGTATTAACAAAATTTACAAAGATCTTACCCTTTTAGAAGCAGTTAGTTTTAGTAAAAAAAGCATCACTACAGACATGGCTACGCTGACCAAACAGATAGACCAATATGCTAAAAACAAAAAGCTAGAAATTGAAACACTTAAAGTAAGAGAAGAATACCGTAAGGAGTTTATGGGTAATATTTCCCATGAGCTTAAAACACCATTATTTACAGTACAAGGCTATCTAGAAACATTGTTAGATGGTGCTATCAATGACAAAAATGTAGCTGAAAAATATTTAGAAAGAGCCAATAAAGGTGTGGAGCGACTAATCTATATTGTTAAGGATTTAGACATGATAACCAAACTTGAAGTTGGAGATTTAAGTCTAAACGTCGATACTTTTGATATTGTGGCGCTAGTGCAAAGCGTTTTTGAGCTTTTAGAAATGAAGGCAGCCAAGAAAAAAATTACCTTAACCTTTGATATGGATTACAAGTATCCAATAATGGTAAAAGGCGATGAAGAGCGTATACAACAAGTTTTGACCAACTTGATTGTAAATTCTATTAAATATGGACGCGAAAAAGGAACGACCGAAATTAGTATAGAAAAACTAATTAAAAACAAAGTCATTGTTAGAGTAACAGACAATGGAGAAGGGATTGAGAAAAAACACATCTCTAGATTGTTTGAGCGTTTTTACAGAGTCGATAAAAGTGGATCACGTAAAGAAGGTGGTTCTGGTCTTGGACTAGCAATTGTTAAGCATATTATTGAGGCACACGACGAAAAAATTTATGTGGAAAGCGAGTTTAATATTGGTAGCGAGTTTTCTTTTACCCTTGAAAAAGCAAAAACAACCCCTTAAAATCAATCGTGTTATTAAAAGCCTTAAAACCAGAATAGGCAGTCACACGTTCCAATTGTTTTAAAGTAAAATCTTCCTGACTACAACTAGCAATAATCCCTTGGTTGTTTAAATAGTCAGCTAAATACTCTTGCTCAAATTGTCCAGGTGTTGGTATAAAAAACGCTTGTTTACCCAACTTGGCCAAATCCATAATAGTTGTATAACCAGATCTAGACACCACAAGTTCACTTTTATTAAGTGCCTGTTGCAATTCTTCGGTTTGCATAAAATTGTAAATCGTAAAAGGAGATTCCAACATAACTGTCTGTTCTGTTTCAATTTTTCCTCTAACAAACATCACCTTTCCTTTATAGTTAATTAAATCAGATAGTAGTTTTTCTTCTAATATAGTGCGTTGTGGCTCTGGTCCAGACAACAAAACCATGATATCATACTTCGGCTTAACCTTAATTTTTTCTAACCGACTTAAAGGACCAATGTACTTTATGTTTAAACCTTTGTTTTTAAAATTATGACCAAGGTTTCCGCTTAAATTAGGTTGGTTTTCAAAATCCGGAATCCAACATTCATCAAAAGCCTTTAAATAGTGATCATGAAAATAAGTACTTAATTTAGTAGTGCTTCCACTTAACACATTTAATTGGTGCGTTATAAATACAGAAGGTACCGTTTTGGACAAAACACCCATTCTATTATCAGATATAATACCCTTAATATTATAGTCCGTAATAATTTTTTGTGTCGCGCGATGTTCTTTTTTTATCGCTTTTTTAATTTTAGGTAATTGCCAAAGCATTAACCATTTAAACCATGTTTTAGATTTGGCATACGTAACATTATAAGCAGGTAATGTAAGGCACGTCACACTCTCAAATTCTTTTTTAAGCAAATCTAACGCTTGACCATCACTAGCAATAATAGGCTCAAAACCCGCTTCAATCAAGGCGTTAATAATAGGTATGCATCGCGTCGCATGACCAATTCCCCAATTTAAAGGTGCAACAAGAATTCTTTTTTTCATTATAAAAATTTGGGCGTTACCACAAGGGTCAGGCTGTCCGTTATATCTTTTTTTGCCATTTATGGCAGCAAAAAAAGGATGCCACTTCCATCCTTAACGCAGTAAAATGTCAAAATCAAAGATAATCATAAAGTTACTTAGGTATATTTCCTTAATTTTACGCCAGAAATAACAAATAGTTAAGAAGTGGGTAGCAAGAACAAGCAAAAAAGATTTAGAGAAAATGAAACCTTTGATAATGTGTTTCAGCCAACTAGAAGTCAATTAGTAGACCAGGTTTACGAGCATAAAGGAAATTGGAATAAAAATGTCTTTAAAAACAACAACCCATTAGTGTTAGAGCTAGGTTGTGGTAAAGGAGAATATAGTGTGGCTTTAGCAGAAAAGTTTCCAAACAAAAACTTTATTGGTATAGATATTAAAGGTGCACGTTTTTGGAGAGGAGCCAAAACTGCTACCGAAAATAACATGCCTAACGTTGCCTTTATACGCACACAAATTGAGTTGGTCGAGTCTGTTTTTGCAGAAAACGAAGTAGACGAAATCTGGATTACCTTTCCAGATCCACAAATAAAATATAAGCGTACAAAACACCGCATGACTAATTCGCAGTTTTTAAAACGTTACAAAACTATTTTAAAACCAGACGGAATCATGAATCTTAAAACAGATTCAGAGTTCATGCATGGTTACACATTAGGGTTACTACATGGTGAAGGTCATGAGGTATTACATTCTAATAACGATGTGTATAGACAAGACGGAAGCCCAGAAGAAGTAACTAGCATCCAAACACACTATGAAAGCATCTATTTAGAACAAAACAAACCAATTACGTATATTAGATTTAAAATTAACTAACTATTGAATTTAACAATTACCTTTTTTGTAAGCTTATTAATTGCACTTGTTGGTGTAATCCCTCCAGGATTGCTTAACATGACAGCAGCAAAAATTAGTATAAAAGAAGGGTATAGTCGTGGCTTAGTATTCTCGTTAGGGGTTTGTGTTATTGTAGTTATACAAACATTAATAGCGGTTATTTTTGCGCGCTATTTAAGTAAACATTCTGAGGTAGTTAGGATATTACAACAAGTAGCATTTGTATTATTTGTTTTAATAACGGTTTACTTTTTTTTATTAGCTACCAAGGATCCAAAACCAGAAGTAGAAGCCGATCGTAAAAGTAAACGCAGTCAGTTTTTTTATGGTATGGTGTTGTCAGCATTAAATGTGTTTCCAATTCCGTATCAAGCATATATGAGTATAACTTTGGCTAGTTTAGGTTGGATAACATTAGACAACCCAAATATTGCGTCCTATGTTGCTGGAGCAGCATCTGGTACGTTTGTGATGTTGTATATTTATGTGTTTTTTTTAAAAAAGATAAAAAGCAAAAAGCTAAAGTCACAAAAAAACATGAACTACATTATAGGTTCAATTACAGGTATAATTGCAATTGTAACACTAATAAATATTATAAAAGACTTTTAAAACTATGAAACCCGAAACACTTAATTTTTTTGATAAAGTGTATGAGGTGGCACGACAAATTCCGTATGGTCGTGTGACAAGTTATGGAGCTATAGCTAATTTTTTAGGCGCAACTCGTGGAGCCAGAATGGTAGGTTATGCTATGAATGGGTCACATAATAAAGAGGTGCCTGCACACAGAGTGGTAAACCGTAAGGGATTACTAACTGGTAAACATCATTTTGATGGGACTAACCTTATGCAGCAATTACTAGAAAGCGAAGGTATTGAGGTTGTAGATAACCAAATCCAAAATTTTGAAACCCTATTTTGGGATCCTTCTGTATTACTTTCGGAATAATTTTTGATACGTTTTTAGCATGAAGTACTACACCCTTTTTAATGTAATCTTGCTAATCTTTGTGGTTACATCTTGTAATCATAAAAAACCATTTAATCAACCCGTTTTAATAACAGCAGCCTACGATACTATTATTCAAGTGGATTCTAAAGTTATGATGGAAGCTAATCATCTAATTTATGGTGTCAATGTTTTGGATACTTTAGATTTTTCGCTTAAAAAAGATAATAATCAAGATGATTTTATTAACGCTCAGCAAGGATTTAAAAACGACAGTTTAATAGTGTATGTAGACGTGAACAATGCTAATTTTCACACCCATGAAATAAATATTTCGGAGCTATCACCACCACCTCCACCTTCATTTTATATTCCAGAATCTCAAGAATATGATAAGGTTTATCGTGATAGTGTTTTTTTAGAAGTCATGGAAAAAAATAAGATTAAAAATAAGCAAAGGTTAAAAAAGCATTACAATACCCTTCCAGTATTTATTTATAATCAATCGGATAATAATAGAGTAATAGTACCATCTGTTATTAACGGAGAATTGTATATAGTAGTTGAAGCATTGGATAAAAACAACCAATGGAAACCAATTGAATATAATAAGGTGCCTAGAAGGATTTGTATAAGTGATTTTGAATATTACCAGCTAAAGCCAAAACATGTTATGGTGTCGTCCATGCTTAAATACTCAGGCGATTATAAAACCAAGCTGCGTGTCAAAGTACTGAACGATCAAAAATTGTATTATTCTAACCAATTTAATGGTTCGATTAATTATTCTCAATTTGATACCATTCAAGCTGTAAACGATAGAAATACATGGTTTTCAGATACGACCAATCAAACTCATAGCATTAAAAAGAAGTTAATATTCTTGGATTTTTAGTTATAAATTTTCCTTATCAAACCATAAAAAACAACAAACCAAGCGCTTCATTCTTCAAGGTTTATGTAGTATCTTTGCATTTTAGAATCATTCTGAATTAGTTAACAATTATCCAGAGTGGATTATTATAAGCTGTAGGCATAGTCTTCAAGCTATAATTTACTCTTTTTTTTCTAAATAATTATGAAATTAAATAAACAAGACATACTTAAAGCGTTAGAAACTATAACAGTACCAGGAGAAGGTCAAAATATGGTAGAAAGCGGAGCAATAACAAACGTAGTAACTTTTGCAGACGAGGTTATTGTAGACATAACAATAAAAAACCCAGCTTTACAAGCGCGTAAAAAAACTGAGGTCGAAATCTTACAAGCCATTCACAAACTAGTGTATGAAAAAGCTAAGATAAAGGTTAATATTAAAGTGGATGCACCAGAAAAATCAGCACCAAACGTCATCAAAGGAAAACACATTCCTGGAATACAAAACATAGTAGCAGTAGCTTCTGGAAAAGGTGGTGTAGGTAAATCTACAGTAACAGCAAACCTAGCAGTAACGTTAGCAAAAATGGGCTTTAAAGTGGGTGTGTTAGATGCCGATATTTACGGACCATCAATGCCAATCATGTTTGATGTAGAGCTAGAACGTCCATTATCGACAACAGTAGATGGTAAATCAAAAATGAAACCTGTAGAAAACTACGGAGTCAAAATATTATCAATCGGGTTTTTTACAAAACCAGATCAAGCAGTTGTATGGCGTGGACCTATGGCAGCAAAAGCATTAAACCAAATGATTTTTGATGCAGCTTGGGGAGAATTAGACTTTTTACTAATTGACTTACCACCAGGAACAGGAGATATCCACTTAAGCATCATGCAATCACTACCAATAACAGGTGCAGTAGTGGTTAGTACACCACAAAACGTCGCTTTAGCAGATGCTAAAAAAGGAGTTGCAATGTTCCAACAAGACAGTATTAACGTACCAGTTTTAGGAATTATAGAAAACATGGCTTACTTTACACCAGCTGAATTACCAGATAATAAATACTATATCTTTGGTAAAGAAGGTGCTAAACACCTAGCCGAAGATTTACAAGTGCCTTTATTAGGAGCGTTACCATTAGTGCAAAGCATACGCGAAGCAGGAGACGTTGGTCGTCCAGCAGCAATGCAAACCGGAACACCTCTAGAAAAAGCATTTGAAACAATAACACAAAACGTAGTGCAGCAAGTAGTGGACAGAAACGATAATCTTCCAGCGACAGAAGCTATCAAAATTACCACTATGGCAGGATGTTCTGCAGTTAATAAAAAATAAATGACAACACAAGAACTAAAATTAAACGTAGAAAAAGCATTAGAAGAAATTCGTCCTTTTTTACAAAGTGATGGAGGAGATATAGCGCTTTTATCTATCGAGAATAACGAAGTTAAAGTACAATTACAAGGTGCTTGTACCTCATGTAGTGTCAACCAAATGACGCTTAAGTCAGGTGTAGAGATGACTATCAAAAAGTACGCACCACAAATCGAACGTGTAATCAACGTGGCGTAAAACATAAGTTTTGGCGTTATCACAAAGGTCAGGCGCTCACAAAGTGGGTAAGTGTTGAGCGTAGTCAAAGTACGCCATCCTTAATGCAGTTAAAAAGCTAACAAAAGTCATAAAACAAAACCAAATCTTGTTTTACTTTTGTCAAGTACACTTAAAGTCATAAGTAAAGGCTAAAGGTAAATTTGAAAAGAAAAAATAATGATTAAAACAGACATACTAATAATAGGAGCAGGACCAACTGGTCTTTTTGCTGTGTTTGAAGCAGGATTATTAAAATTAAAATGTCATTTAATAGACGCATTGCCACAACCAGGTGGACAATGCTCAGAGATATATCCTAAAAAACCTATTTATGATATTCCAGCCTATCCAGAAATTCTTGCAGGAGATTTAACGCATAAGTTAATGGAGCAATGCAAGCAATTTGAACCAGGTTTTACACTTGGCGAGCGTGCAGAAACGATTGACAAGCAAGAGGATGGAACCTTTATAGTAACCACTAATAAAGGTACAAAACATCACGCTCCTGTAGTGGCAATAGCAGGTGGATTAGGTAGTTTTGAGCCTCGTAAACCTATTATTGATAATCTAGCTAATTACGAAGACAAAGGGGTTGAATACATTATCAAAGAACCTGAGTTTTATAGAGATAAAAAAGTAGTCATTGCAGGTGGAGGAGATTCAGCTTTAGATTGGAGTATTTACCTAAGCGATATCGCTTCAGAAGTAACCTTAATCCATAGACGAAACGAGTTTAGAGGGCATTTAGATTCAGTAGAAAAAGTACAAGAATTAAAAAATGCAGGTAAGATTAATTTAATCACACCAGCTGAGGTTATTGGAGTAGAAGGGACTAATAAAGTAGAGGCTATTACTATAAAACAAGATGCCAAAACTTTTAAAAAAGAATGTGATCATTTTGTACCACTTTTTGGATTGTCACCAAAATTAGGACCAATTGCAGATTGGGGTTTAGAGATAGAAAAAAATGCAATCAAGGTGGATAATAGTTTGGATTACCAAACTAACATTCCTGGTATTTTTGCTATTGGAGATGTTAATACCTATCCAGGGAAATTAAAATTAATTTTATGTGGTTTTCACGAAGCAACATTAATGTGTCAATCAGCGTATCAAATTATTAATCCAGGAAAACGCTATGTATTAAAATATACCACAGTAAGCGGAGTAGATGGTTTTGATGGTACACGTAAAGAAGCACCAAAAGCAGTGGTAAAATCGATTCAGTAGTCAGTAAATAGTAATAAGTAATGAGGGAATGGCAGTACAAAAATTTGAAGACTTACTAGTTTGGCAAAAGTCGCAGGATTTAACGATACAGATCTACAAAGCATTTCAAGATAATAAAGATTTCTCTTTTAAGGATCAAATAGCGAAGTCCGCTCGATGTTATATTTATCCATTAGATTACATTGTTTAAAAGAGACAGAAACTAACATTCTTATTGAAAATACTAACGACTATAAAGTAACAACTAATCACTAATTACTTCTCCTCATGGAACAAGACATAAACATAAAAATAACAGACAGAGATGGTGTAACACATGAAGTGCTTGCACCAACAGACATGGCAATGAACCTTATGGAAGTAGTCCGCAGTTACGAGCTGGCTCCAGAAGGTACTATCGGAATCTGTGGTGGTATGGCAATGTGTGCAAGTTGTCAATGTTACGTGTTAAGTGATACAATGCTTCCAGAAATGCAAGACGATGAAGAAGCGATGCTTAGCGAAGCATTTAACGTCAAAGATAATTCAAGATTAGGTTGTCAAATACAAATGACACCAGACCTAGAAGGTCTGGAAGTCCAATTAGCTCCTGAAGAATAATCCAAATTTCAGCCCACACGTCGTTGCGAACATAGTGAAGCAATCTACCTTACAATATAAGTAGCCTTGACAAAGTAAATTCTAATGGTCACGTCATTGCGAACATAGTGAAGCAATCTGTTTAATATTAGCTTTCTACATATAAAAAGCAATACAATCTGTATAATTACAGAATCAGTTTCAAAAAAACAGCAAAACCTAATCGCTATAATCTAACAAACGTCTAGGACCTTCCAACAAAACACGCACAATTTGTAACGTACCATCTTCTTTAGTAGCAATTTGCCATTTAATCAAAGAAATCGCGCCATTTTCAATCTCAATACCAGTAATACTTCTGGGATGCACACAACTACCATCATTAAAAAAAGCCACATCACCAGGTTCCGGAAAACGTGGTCTGTGTGTATGACCAACAACAGTAATCATATTATTGTTTTCAGTAATCCATTTTTTGGTACGACGTTCGACTTTAATTAATTCCTTATAGTTTTTTGCAGGACTAGTGGGATCTGCAATACCCATAACATTTAAAGGTTTCCAAAGGACGCGTACCATAAACCGACTCCATTTCCAGAAGGTATAATTCCACCAATCCGCTTGATGACCATGCGTTAAAAACACCTCTTGTTGCGTGTCTTTATGTTTTAAAATTATAGCTTCGTGGTATTCAATATCACCAAACAGTTCTACATCAGCGCCAATTTTAGGGTCAAAAAAAGAATGTAAATTTTTCTTAACATAGTCAGGATCGCGATATACCATATCATGATTTCCCCAAATCATATGCAAGCGGTTTTGTTTATGAAACAGTTGCATCAAGCCATACACGTTTTTATGAGCATAAAGGATGGACTCAAACGATATGTTTTCCCACAACTCATCACCATCACCTAATTCGGCATAGTCAAAACCTTGGACATAATAATGTTTTAAGGCATGGTAATAAATGTTTCGGTTATTAGCAAAATCATCAGCAAAACTATTATCACCACGATGACAATCACTAAATAGTATAAACTTAGAGGCGTCATCAAACCCAATAACTTTAGCGTTGTTATAAGCACGATCCAATTTCTTTTTTGCTGAAAACATAGTATACTTTTTCTAGAAGCAAGATAGGATTTATTTTAATTAAAATATCAAAACCAAACCCAATCAAATAACTACCCACCACTTCATTAGTAACTGGTTTCAGGAGCTTACCCTTCAAATCCAAGCGAAAAAACCAAATTAAAATATAAACAGTACTTTTGTTTGAGTTCCAAAAAAATAATAATGCAGAATAAGAATTGGTACGTATTATACGTTAAACGAAATCACGAAAATAAGGTCGAAACCCTTATAAATAAGTGGGATATCGACGTCCAAGCGTTTTGTCCAATTCGCACTGAAATTCGTGTATGGAGCGACCGTAAGAAAAAAATAAAAGTCCCATTGTTACCTCGTATCATTTTTGTAAATGCTGCAGATGAGCACCGTAATTCAGTATTTGATTTGCCAGGAACCGTAAACTACTTATACGACCAAGGTAAACCCGGAATTGTCAAAGAAGAAGAAATCAATTACCTGAAAAATAATTTAAAAAACCTTGATATTCAGTCGCATAGTGTGGACGCTATAACGCCTGGCGAAACGCTACCTTTGGTAGATTTTGGCATAGAAAATCAAGAAGGATTAATAGTAAAAACCACAAAAAATAATGTTTGGGTAGTTTTGAAGTCTGTTGGATTTGTTGTAAAATTGCAACTTAATCAGTAATAAAAAAACAGTTTTATACAGTGTTACGGTTCTCACCAAATCGTAATTATATAACAACAAAAGGGAAAATAATCATGACATCTCCTACATGGCTTAAATAACTAAATTCCAAAGTATTATGTGACTGACTAATCTAAACAGCAATGTTTTAATTAGCTAGGCGCAATAATATTTATGTTTTAAAAAACCATTTAGTTAAGGTTTAAGGTCGTGTTCATGACGTAAAAACAAGTTGTTTTTACACAATGTATCGCAGTATAATAGCAACTTGCCATGTGACAAGTAAGGGCGTAGCCACGTTTGGTACCTATTATACTTAACCATTTTTGTACCAATTTGGCAATCGCTATTAATATGATTTTAGATAACCTACCTAGTAATCACGAGGAAATAACCGCCTTGTTAAACCACTACAAGTTTCCTGTAGCGGTCTGTACTACACTATTTGCTATTTGTGCCACCATGGTTGTTACACCAAAAGTAGTAGCCATTAGTAAAGCCAAAAATTTAACCGCATCACCAAACGACAGGACCTCTCATAAAGGGATTGTGCCTACACTTGGTGGTATTGGTGTATTTACTGGTATGATATTACCTATAAATGTAACAGCAATATTATTTGCTAATTACAGCCAGCTAATTGATTTGTTAATATTTAATGCGTTAATATTAGCGTTATTATTGATAGGTATTTTTGATGATATCATGAAACTTTCGGCAGTCCGAAAATTAGGATATCAATTAGTGGTTGCTGCCATTTATGTTTTAGGTGCAAACATGCATATAGATTCCTTTTTAGGTTTATTTGGGACGCATGATATTCCAATAACTTATTCCATAATTTTTTCTGTGTTTGTTATTGTTCTTTTAATAAATGCCTATAATTTGGTTGATGGTATAGACGGTTTAGCAGGAGTGCTAGGCGTTTTAATCTCTGGTTATATGTCCATAGTATTTTACCTGACCAATCACTTTTTTTATAGTTTAGTTTGTTTGTCTTTAGTAGGCGCTTTAATAGGCTTTTTAGTCTTTAATTTTTCCAGACACCGTAAAATATTTTTGGGTGACACAGGGTCATTAATAGTTGGCTTTTTGTTAGCTTTAGAAGTCGTAACATATTTAAGTATTGGTGCACGCGAGTCACAGTTAATTGTGTTTAAAAATGCTCCAGTAATAGTACTAGCTTTAGTGTCGTATCCATTATTTGATACCTTACGTGTGTTTTTTATCAGGATAATTAACAAGCGCAGCCCATTTTCGCCAGACCGTAATCACATCCATCATCGTTTGGTGGACTTAGGTTTAAAACATAAATATGCGACACTAATTATTGGATTATATACAATTATAATAACTGGTTTAGCAATTTTACTTAGGGATTTACCAATAAATAAAGCCTTTTTTATAATATTACCTGCTGGAATTGTGTTATTACTATTTCCTTTTATTTTAAAAGTAAAATCAGGTAAAGTTAAATGGGTTGTTCCTACCTTGTAAAAAAAAAAGGAAGAAACTATAAAAAAGATAAATTAAGATAATAAGTATATATATAAAATGACAATAGCTATTATAGGTTTAGGTTATGTAGGATTACCATTAGCAAGATTATTTGCTACAAAATATAAGGTCATAGGATTTGATATTAATTCTGCTCGTGTTTCAGAGCTACAACAAGGTACAGACAGTACGCTAGAAATTGATCAGGCAACATTAAAAGCAGTGGTAGTAACTAGTCCAGACCAACTTAATCAAAAAGATCAAGGCTTGTATTGCACAACAGATCAAGCACATTTAGCAAGCGCGACACATTATATTATAACAGTTCCTACACCAGTAGACAAAAATAATAGACCAGATTTAACACCTTTAGTTAAGGCTAGTGAGACCGTTGGACGCGTATTAAAAAAAGGAGACATTGTAGTCTATGAATCTACGGTATATCCAGGAGCAACAGAGGAAGTTTGCATTCCAGTATTAGAAGCCACAAGTGGTTTAAAATTTAATACAGATTTTTTTGCAGGCTACTCACCAGAACGTATTAATCCAGGAGATAAAGAGCATACTGTAGATAAAATTTTAAAAGTAACCTCTGGTTCAACGCCAGACGTTGGGCAGCAAATAGACAAATTGTACAGCAGTGTTATTACAGCAGGTACACATTTAGCACCTTGTATAAAAGTAGCAGAAGCTGCAAAAGTGATTGAAAACGCGCAACGTGATATTAATATTGCGTTTGTTAACGAACTTGCTAAAATCTTCAATCGTTTAGATATTAATACAAACGATGTATTAGAAGCAGCAGCCACAAAATGGAATTTTCTACCCTTTAAACCAGGATTAGTTGGTGGACACTGTATTGGTGTAGACCCTTATTATCTGGCTCAAAAAGCACAAGAAGTAGGCTATCATCCCGAAATTATATTAGCAGGAAGACGACTTAACGACTCCATGGGAGAATATGTGTCCTCACAAATAGTAAAGTTAATGCTAAATAATGATGTTAAAGTCAAAGGAGCAAACATCGTAGTATTAGGATTTACGTTTAAAGAAAACTGTCCAGACGTACGTAATACCAAAGTTGTAGATGTAGTCCGTAGTTTACAAAGTTATGGCATAACCGTAACCATCTACGATCCATTAGCGTCGCCTGAGCAAGTACAACACGAGTACCAATTAACAACAACACAACACAAACCTACAGCAGTATTTGACGCAGTAGTTTTAGCAGTACCACACAAACAGTTTTTAGACTTAGATTTACAATCCTTAAAAGCACCAAAAGCTATTGTGTATGATGTAAAAGGTGTATTAAAACAGGCAGACGGAAGACTGTAACACCCCAAATAAAAACTTATAGTTCAGTAAAACCCAAATATGGAGTCATTTACACAATTAAAAAATAAAAAAGTATTAGTAACAGGAGGTGCAGGGTTTATAGGATCTAACCTATGTCAAGCCTTATTAAATTTAGAGGTTAAAGTGACCTGTTTAGACAATTTTGCAACAGGACACCAACACAATATTACACCCTTTTTAAGCAATCCTAATTTTACACTAATAACAGGCGATATTCGCGATTTAGAAGTGTGTAATACAGCCTGCAAGGATCAAGACTTTGTATTGCATCAAGCAGCATTAGGATCTGTACCAAGATCCATCGCAGACCCAATTACAAGTAATGCAGTTAATGTGTCTGGATTTTTAAACATGCTAGTAGCAGCAAGAGACGCCAAAGTAAAACGCTTTATTTATGCTGCAAGCTCATCCACTTATGGAGACCACGAAGCCTTACCTAAAGTAGAAGAAACCATTGGTAAACCCTTATCACCATACGCCATCACAAAATATGTAAACGAGCTATATGCAGAAAACTTTTTTACAACCTACGGATTAAATACCATAGGACTACGTTATTTTAATGTCTTTGGTAGACGTCAAGATCCAAACGGAGCCTACGCAGCAGTCATCCCATTATTTGTAAAGCAGTTAATAAAACACGAAAGTCCAGTAATTAATGGAGACGGAAGTTACTCTCGTGATTTTACTTACATTGATAATGTAGTACAAATGAATTTGCTTGCCATTTCAACCCAAAACAAACAGGCACTTAATCAAGTTTATAATACAGCAGTTGGAGACCGTACCACTTTAGTGCAATTAACAGACTTACTAAAAAAATACTTGTCTAAATACGATCCTAAAATTGCCCAAGTTAATATTGTACATGGTCCAAACCGAAAAGGAGACATACCACATTCGTTAGCATCAGTAGATAAAGCAAAACGCTTGTTAGATTATAATCCAACGCATGGTATTGCTCAAGGGATTGAAGAAGCAGTAGGTTGGTATTGGGAGAATTTGTAATTAAATATATTTTACTTTTTTAATTTTTTTTAATGAAGAAATAAAAATGATTTTTGGATTTAATAATAAAGTAATTCAACGTATAAATAGTGCAATAATTAAATATAAAACAGTAATATATAACCTCAGTTATTTATCACTATTCCAAATTTTATTAATTGTACTTCCATTGATTATTTACCCATATTTATTAAGGGTTTTAGGAGCCGATTTGTATGGGTTAATTATTTTTGCTCAAGCTATAACGTTGTACTTTTCAATGTTAATTAATTTTGGGTTTAATATTACTGCAACCAAAGATATTGCTGAAAATGTAGGTGATTTGAATAAATTAAGTGGGATAGTTTCATCAGTATTAATAATAAAATTTTTCTTGTGGATTTTTTCTCTATTAATACTCATAGTGTTACTTTATTTTTCTGTTTTAGAAGGAGATTGGCGACTTTATATCTTTACATACTTAATTACTTTTAATGAATTTTTATTTCCTCAATGGTTTTTTCAAGGTATTGAGAAAATGAAGTACATTACTATCATAAATTTAATTATAAAAACTTTTTTTACAATTTTAATATTCCTCTTAGTTAAAAATAAACAAGACTACTTGTATGTACCATTACTTAATGGTATTGGAGCTTTGTTTGGTGGTCTCATTGCTATGTATGTAATTATTTATAAAGAGAAGGTGAAATTTATAAAGCAAGAGTACTATTTGATTAAATCTCAATTTAAAAGTAGTTTAGTTATTTTTGTTTCTGTAGCATCTAAACAAATATATGTTAATGCTAATAAAATAATTATTGGTACTTTATTAGGGATGAGTTATACTGCTTTTTACGATTTAGGTGAAAAAGTATTGAGGGTTTTGAAAATCCCAGCAGCAATGTTTACACAAGCAACTTTTCCTTTGCTAGCTAAGGAAAAAAATATTAAACTAATAAATAAAACGATGTTTATTGCATCAGGTGTTACTCTGATTCTTGTGATTTTAGTCTTGATTTTTAGTGATCAAATAATACAATTAATTGGTGATAGAGAGATGGTGGAGGCTAAATATGCAATGCGTGTATTATCAGTTGCTGCAATTATTGTCGCTTTTAATCAGTTTTTAGGAACTTCAAGATTAATTGTTTTTGGTTATAATAAGCTATTCACTAAAATAATTTCAAGTACAACTATATTTTATTGTACAGGTGCTTTTTTATTGTATTGGTTAAATTTTGTCTCGTTAAAGAGTATGTCTTGGTTAGCTGTTTTTGTAGAATTATGGGTGTTTTTTCTAATGATTTATTCAAATCATAAAAAAAACTTACTTGGATTTAATTTTAAAAACAAATCAAATTGCATTTAGTAACTATTATATTTTTTCTTTTTTTTTATCATAAAGTTGCACTTAAATCATCTGCAACAAAGATTATAGTTTCTATATATTGTATATCATTACTTTTAGGCTTTTTTTTAGAATTCTTAGATTTTAAATACTATAAAGATGAGTGGAATTATATGAATATGATTTTTATAGTTGCTACTATGTTACTTTCATTTAAATCATTATCTTCTTTCGATTTGGTAGAAATTTCTGGTTCAAAAAAGCCTCTAATTTATGATAGCTTAATTCTTAAAATTATTGTTTTTCTTTCCATTATTTCTACATTTTTATATTTAGTAGATTTTATTAAATTTTTGCAAACTCCAAATTTGGGAGATGCTAGGCTTGAGCATCAATTAGAAGGAAATGAATCTAAAGGTTTTATTTATTCTTTTTTTGCAACTATTAGTTTTTCTTTTCACATAAATATTTTTTTGTTTTTTGATTTGATTAAGAAGAACAAAAAAGTACTAGGTATGATAGTCTTATTTGCGAGTTTTAGTTATGTTTTTTGGGTGTCTAGTGTTTTTGGTAGAGATGGTTTCGTTTTTTGGATGATATCATTTTTATTCTATTATTTGCTGTTTAAAAAAGAATTATCTGCCAAAATAAAGAAAAAATTTCACAGAATATTTTTGATTTTTGGAATTCTGTTTTTGTTTTTATTTCTAAAACTTTCCTCTAGTAGGTTTACGGATAGTAATTATTATTATGGAAATGAAAACTTAAATCCGGTAGTTTTAAGTTTACTGGATTATGGTGGACAGCAATTAAGAAATGCTAATGACTATTATAATATGGATATTGATCATACTTATGGTCTTTATAATTTTCCTTATATATATAGGAGTTTTATAGGAAGTAACCAGCTTAAAAAGGAAAAAGAAAATGTACAATGGCAAATAGCAAGTAATGGTAAAAAGCATTTTTACTTTGCATATTATTTAAAGGAATTATGGATAGATTTTGGTGCTATAGGTACATTAATAGTTTGTTCACTATTTGTAACTGTTGTTAGCTTTTTATCAAAAGTTAAAAAATTAATACCATCAAGTTATTTGATTTATATCGTATATACTCAGTTTTTATTAATGGGTTTATTTTACAATAAATTTTATTTCCCGTCTGCCAACGCCTATGTAATCTTTATAGTCCTATTAGTTTTAATAGAAAGCCTTGTTTATGGAAAAAAAGCATAAAGTTTCCGTAGTGATAACTACTTATAACAGAAATATAGATTTAATAAAAGCAATTAAATCTGTTCAAAAACAAACGTATAATAATATTGAAATTATAGTTGTAAATGATTACGAAGCAGATAATAATAAATTAGAAACAATATTAGAACAGTTTAATGTTAAGCTTTTTAATTCAAATTTAGGAGGAGCCAATGCAGCTAGACTACTAGGTTTTCAAAATGCTACTGGAAAATATATTTCATTTTTGGATGATGATGATTATTGGGTTGAGTCTAAAATTGAAAACCAAGTTAATTTATTAGAAGCCAATAATAATGCAATTTTAGTAACTTCTGATGCTAGAGTGTTTTATCAAGATGGTACGTTAGGAGGTGTAATTCATGGTAATTCAAATAAACACTTTTTAGACTATCGAAATTTTTTTGGAGGGTTTAGCTTTTCATGCATAAAGAAAGAATATATAAAAGAGTCTTATTTTTGGATAGGGTTGGAATCTGCACAAGACTATTACTTTTATTTGTGTTTGAGAAATGACAATCCTACAAGAGAATTTATTCAGACCAACTCTATAGAATTGTATTATCAGCAAAGCAATATTAAAATCACAAATTCGAAGCCATTAAGAATTAAAGGTTTCTTAAAGGTTTATAATTATTTTAAATCTACGATGCCTGCTTCAGCAATAAATTGGCATAAGGTAGTAAAGCATAGTAGTTATGGTTTGGGTAAACCAAATAAAATAAAATTTATTTTATTTGGCTTTGTCAATTACAATTACTTGAAACTGTTATTATATGTTAGTAAACTAAAGATTAATAAAATATTTAAAATCAATTCACATTAATATGAAACTTGAAATAATTAATTTTCTTAGAAAAAGATTAAGTGATATGTCTTTTTTTAAGATAAGTAATTACTACCTGCACTTAAGACATTTGTTTTTTCCTAAAAACCTTGATTTAAAAAATCCAAAGACATTTAATGAAAAAATAATTTTCCTAAAATTAAAAAACAGGTTTAAGGATGCACATTTACTTGTAGATAAATATGAGGTGCGTAATTATATAACTAAGATAATTGGTGATAAATATTTAATTCCGTTAATTGGAGTTTATGACGATGTTAATGATATAAATTTTAAAGCTTTACCGAAACAGTGTGCTATAAAAGCTAATCAATCTTCAGGGAATAATTTTTTGGTAAAAGATATAAATCAAGTTGATATTGAAGAAGTAAAAAAGGAATTAGAGAAATGGTTGAAAATTGACTATTCTGTATTTGGCGAGTGGCAATATAAAGGCATTAAAAATAAAATTGTTATTGAAAAATATCTCCATAATACAGTTGGTAATCCATTATTGGATTATAAGTTTTTTTGTTTTAATGGAGAGCCAAAATATATTCAAGTTGATATAGATAGAGATACTAATCATACTAGAAATTTTTACGACTTAGATTGGGTAAAAGTTGATTTTAAGATTCTATACCCAAATTGCTCCAGAATAATAAAACAACCAAAACATTTAGAATTAATGGTCAGGTTAGTAAAATTAATAGCAGAAGATCTTAGAGATAGATTGCCTTTTGTTCGTGTAGATTTTTATGATCATAATAACGAAGTTTATTTTGGAGAAATAACATTTCATCCTGAAGGAGGTTGTGGTCCCATTAGGCCAATACAATATGATGTTATTTTGGGCAATCAACTAAAATTGTAATTATGAGACTAGGCATTGACGCTTCCAATATAGGAGGAGGAGGTGGGATTACTCATCTGACAGAAATATTAAAATCTATTGCAACATCCAATCAATTAATGGATGTTAAAGCTATTGTTGTATTTAGTTCGGATAAAGTCTTAAAAGAGATTGGCGATTATAGTTTTTTAACTAAGGTTAGTTTTCCAGAATTAAATCAAGGTCTTGTGCAACGTGTAAAATTTCAAATGCTAAATTATGATCAAGAAATAAAAAAACATTGTGATATATTGTTTTCGTTAACTGGAGATTATACAGGAGGATTTAAGCCTATAGTAGGAATGTCCAGAAATATGCTACTATATGAACGTGATATTTGGCGCGAAATAAAAAAACCTAAAGAAGTTATACGTTTTTGGTTAAACTTTAAAAAACAACAACGTTGTTTTAATAATGCTTCTGGTATTATTTTTATATCAAATTATGCCAAACAATACGCTAACAACGTTTTAAATATTGATAAAAAGAAACAAATAATAATTCCGCATGGTGTCTCTCCTCAATTTAAAGGAGAGGTTAAAGTGCAGCAAGCAATAACGGAGTATAGCTTAAATAAACCATTCAATTTTTTATATGTGTCTACAGTACATGTGTACAAAAATCAGTGGTATGTAGTGCAAGCAATTTCCAATTTAAGAAAAAAAGGATATCCAGTTACATTGACTTTGGTAGGTGGTGTTATTTTTAAGCCAGCAGGTAAATTATTAATGCAAACCATTAAAGCGGTAGATCCAGAGAATCAATTTGTTATAAATAAAGGACATATTCCATATGCTGAAATAGCAGAGGAGTATAAAAAAGCATCAGGTATTATTTTTGCTTCAAATTGCGAGAATATGCCAAATATTTTAATGGAATCTATGGCTTCTGGAGTACCTATTGTATGCAGCAATAAACAGCCAATGCCTGAATTTTTAAAAGAAAATGGTTTTTATTTCAATCCAAAGGAAGTGAAATCTATTGAAGATGCAATTATCGATTTTCTTTCAAAACCAAAAGAAAGAGAACAAATGGCTAATAATAATTTAAAAGAAATTAAAAATTACTCTTGGGATAAAACAGCTAAACAAACCATTAGTTTTATAAACCAAGTGTATTTAAATCATAAATAATGTTCAAAAACAAAACGCTATTAATCACAGGAGGTACAGGGTCTTTTGGTAACGCAGTACTAAATCGCTTTTTAGATACTGATATTAAAGAAATTCGTATTTTTTCTCGTGATGAAAAAAAACAACACGATATGCGTGTTAGACTTAATAATCCAAAAGTAAAATTTTATATAGGAGACGTGCGTAACTATAACAGTATTGCAAGCGCAATGCGTGGTGTAGATTATGTGTTTCAGGCAGCAGCCTTAAAACAAGTACCATCCTGCGAGTTTTTTCCTATTGAGGCGACACGCACAAATGTACTTGGTACAGAAAATGTATTAAAAGCAGCTATAGCTAATAACGTAAAAAAAGTAATTTGCCTAAGCACAGATAAAGCAGCCTATCCTATTAATGCAATGGGTATGTCTAAAGCTTTAATGGAAAAAGTAGCTGTTGCAGAGTCGCGTAATGTAGCAGAAGAGGACACCACAATTTGCTTAACACGTTATGGTAATGTAATGGCATCACGTGGATCGGTAATTCCGTTATTTATAGAACAAATAAAAGCAGGTCAGCCAATAACTATTACAGATCCTAACATGACACGTTATTTAATGTCTTTAGAGGATGCAGTAGATTTGGTATTGTTTGCATACAAAAATGCCAAACAAGGTGACTTATTTGTGCAAAAAGCACCTGCAGCAACTATTGAGGTTTTAGCTAAAGCATTAATAGAATTGTTTGAAAGTGACAGCCAAATAAAAATTATTGGTACACGTCATGGCGAAAAATTGTACGAAACCCTTTGTACGCGTGAAGAAATGGTTAAAGCTATTGATTTACCAGGATTTTATCAAATACCAGCAGATAATCGGGATTTAAATTATGCACAGTATTTTGAAGAAGGTGATGTAAAAACAGCAACGGTTGAGGATTATAACTCGCATAATACACAACGTTTAACTGTGGAAGAAACTAAAGCCTTATTATTAACCTTAGACTTAATTAAAGACGAAATAGCAGCATGGAAGGAAAAATAAAAGTAATGACTATTGTAGGGACACGTCCAGAGATAATTAAATTAAGTCGTGTTATTGCAGAGCTAGATAAACATACTGAACATGTTTTAGTCCACACAGGACAAAATTATGACTACGAATTAAACGAGATATTTTTTGAGCAATTAGGCATACGTAAACCTGATATGTTTTTAAATGCAGCAGGTAGTAATGCAGCAGAAACCATTGGACAGGTAATTATAGCGTCGGATGGTGCTTTTGAACAACACAAACCAGATGCTGTGTTGTTATATGGTGATACTAATAGTTGTATGTCAGTGATTTCGGCAAAACGCAGAAAAATTCCAATATTCCATATGGAAGCAGGAAATAGATGTTTTGACCAACGTGTACCAGAAGAGATTAACCGCAAAATAGTAGACCATTTAAGTGATATTAACATGCCTTTATCTGAGCATGCTAGAAAATATTTAGAAAACGAAGGGATTGCACCAGAAACCATTATTAAAACAGGATCACCAATGCGTGAGGTTTTACTTCATCATAAAAATGGGATAGAAAAATCGACTGTACTTACAGACGAGGGATTAGAAAAAGGTGCCTATTTTATTGTAAGTACACATCGTGAAGAAAATGTAGACTCTGAAGAAAATTTTAAAAACCTTTTAGAGACATTAAGTGCTATTCAAGAAAAATATAACAAAACAGTTATTGTATCCACGCATCCTAGAACTAGAAAAAAATTAGAGGCAATGGATTTTGTTAACAATAATAGCAACATTCGTTTTATGAAACCTTTTGGTTTTTTAGATTACATCAAATTGCAGAAAGAAGCTTTTTGTGTTATTTCGGATAGTGGTACAATTACTGAAGAAGCGTCAATTTTAGGATTTCCTGCAATTACAATTAGGCAAGCGCATGAGCGTCCAGAAGGTATGGACGAAGGCACATTAATAATGTCAGGCTTGCACAAAAATCGTGTTATGGAAGCTATTAATGTTGTGGTAAGCCAACATCAAGAAAATAACAACGTCATACGCATTGTAGAAGATTATACTACGGATAACGTGTCTAAAAAAGTGTTACGTATCATTTTATCTTACACAGATTATATTAATCGAACAGTATGGAAAAAGTAAACAAAAAAATACTTGTATTAGGCGCAACAGGTATGTTAGGTCATGTGCTTTACAATACCCTAAAAAAAGATACCAATCACACTATATTAGATGTAGTCTATAGAAATAAGTTGACGCCAGATTCCATTATTTGCGATGTTACGGATAAGCACAAATTAGCTGAGGTAATACAACAAACTAATCCAGATATTATTGTAAACTGTATTGGTGTTTTAATAAAAGGATCGACTAATAATCCTGCTAATGCTATTTACATCAATGCCTATTTACCACATGAATTATCTGCAATAGCACAAAAAAATAACGCTCGTGTAATTCACGTCAGTACAGATTGTGTGTTTTCTGGAGCTAAAGGTGGTTATGTAGAGTCAGATTTTAGAGATGCAGATGATGTTTATGGACGCAGCAAAGCGCTTGGCGAATTATTTGGTCAAGAGTCGTTGACTATAAGGACGTCTATTATAGGTCCTGAAATAAAAGCGGAAGGCGAAGGGTTGTTACATTGGTTTTTAAAGCAAAGTGGCACAATAAAAGGGTATACTGAAGCTTTTTGGGGTGGAGTAACTACTTTAGAATTATCCAAAGCTATTTTAGAAGCGATTAATCAAGATGTTAGAGGAGTGATTAATCTAACCAATGGTATAGCTATTTCTAAGTTTGAAATGCTTAAATTATTTAAAATTGTTTTTAATCGTGAAGCTTTAATTGTTGATCCTTTTGAGGGTAAAAAAGTGGATAAAAGCTTAAAGTCAGAGCGCAAAGATTTTAATTATGTCGTGCCTACTTATAAAGTAATGTTTAAAGAAATGCACGAAAATATGGAAGCAAATAAAAACATGTATTCTCAAAATTATAAGTTTTAATGTCTAAGAAAGCCTTAATAATTACAGAGGTCTTCTTTCCCGAAGATTTTATAATTAACAATTTGGTGGACAGTTGGTTGGAGCAAGGATATGAGCTTGAAATTTTAACTAGAAATCCATCCTATCCTTATGGGGAAGTTTTGGATGGTTACAAAAATCGCATCTATAGCAAAAGTAATTATAAGTCAGCAATTGTACATCGCTTTTTAGTAATACCAGGTTATCAAAATAGTTTACTTATAAAGCTATTAAACTACATTAATTATATGTTTTTTAGTTTTTGGATACTATTAAGTATTGGACGTCGGTTTGAAAAAGTTTTTATTTATCAAACAGGACCTCTAACAAACGGTATGGCTCCAGTATTATTAAAACCGTTATTTAAATACAAAATAACCATGTGGTCACAAGATTTGTGGCCAGATACTATTTATGCATATGGCTTAAAAAAGACCAAATTAACTAACTATGTTTTAACTAAAATTGTGCGGTTTATTTATTCGGGATGCGACACAATTTTAATCTCCTGTAAAGGATTTAAAAGTAAAATTGAAGCGTTGCTTAAAAAGCCAAAACCAATACATTGGATTCCTAATTGGCCATTAATTGATGGGTTTTCAACAGAAAAAGAAACATTGCCAGAAGGTTTTAATTTTACCTTTGCTGGAAATATTGGTAAAGTGCAAAATTTAGATAAAGTGGTACGTGCTTTTAAAGCAGTAAGTGCAACACATAAAAACGCCTATTTAAATATTATTGGTGATGGTTCTTTTTTAGAAGAATTAAAAGCAATTTGCAATACAGAGCAAATCACCAACGTTAATTTTACAGGTAGAAAACCGGTCACTAAAATGCCTAATTATTTTGCAGCTAGCGATGTGTTATTAATTTCATTGGTAGATGTTCCGTTGTATGAAATTATGATTCCATCTAAATTCCAAACGTATTTAACTGCTAAAAAGCCAATTTATGCAGTCATGAAAGGAGAGGTAGCACAATTGGTGTCTCAGTATGATTTAGGTGTTTCAGCTGATCCAAGTGGTATCGAAGCTATCGAAAAAGGTTTTTTAGAATTATTACAATATCCTGACAACAAAATTCAGCAATTATCAAATAATTCGATGTCTTTATTAAACGATAGTTTTGACGAAATAAAAACAAAGCAGACTCTTGAAAAATTATTTTGGAATGACTAAAGATGTTAAACACTTACAACCTTATATTATAGATGGTGCAGTACACAATGATCATCGCGGAACGGTAGCTTTTGTAAACGATTTTGATATGTCACCAATAAAACGCATGTATACCATCACGCATCCATCGACAACAGTTGTGCGTGCTTGGCAAGCGCATAAAATTGAGGCAAAATATTTTAAATGTACTAAAGGACGTTTTGTAATTGCAATTGTGCCTATTAAAGATTGGAATACACCTGACGTCAATAGTAAACCCAAAGTATTTATTTTACAAGCCAATAAAAATCAAGTGCTTTGTGTACCTAAAGGTCATGCTAATGGATTTAAAGCATTGGAAGCTAACTCAGAATTAATCGTGTTTTCAGACCAGGATTTAGAATCTGCTAAAAATGATCAGTATCGTTTTGATCAAGATTTATGGATGGATTGGTCTGTAAAATAATTTAATAGTAATGAGATGTCTTTATTTTAAACATCGCATTTTTAAAGCGTAGTTTAGTGTAATATTAAAACTAAAAACAACCCAAATAGCACAACCCAAACGAATCAAAAAAGCAACCTTATAGCATAGGTATAGTAACAGTATAGCAAAGGTATAGATAGTGTATGGATAGTGTATTAAAATTATAGGCTTAAAAAGCTTAAAAAACAGCCATATTAAAAGCTTAAAAAACATGGTTTTAATCCACTAAAAAGTGGTAGTTTATAATTTTGTGCTATTTTTGACACGTTAAACAAAATAACCAATACAAAACGTCACGCATTTTACAGTTCAGACGTAAAAAAAAACAGCTACCTAACCAGTAGTGGTACAAATAATAATCGCTAATAGTAATCATAAGTATGCAACCCAAATATAATCAGCATCTCGTTAAAATCATCACAGTCGTAGTTATGGCTATATCCTTAAGCAGCTGTGTGAGTAATAAAGAAATTTTATACTTTCAGGATGCTAACCAATACAACCAAACTAACGTACAGTATCAAGAAAACACCATTCAGCCTAACGATATATTAGCAGTATCCATAAGTGCTGCCATACCAGAAGCAGCCATTCCGTATAACAAAAACGTAAATGCTAATGCTGTTAATAATAGTGTAGATATTTTAAAACTGCAAGGGTATTTAGTCAATCCAGAAGGGTTTATAGCCTTACCAGTGTTAGGAAAAATTAAAGCCACACAACTTACCAACTCGCAACTAGAAAGCCAAATTGTGGCACAACTAGAAAATGGTGGTCACTTAATTAATCCTATTGTAACCGTTAGATTACTTAATGCTAAAGTGACAGTGTTAGGTGAAGTCCAACGTCCTGGAACCTTTAGTTTTACAGAGCAGTACATTAGTGTACCACAAGCGTTAGGTTATGCAGGAGATTTAACTATTAACGGAAAGCGTAACGATATTTTGTTAATCAGAGAGGTGGATGCGACACGTAAAATCACACACATAGACTTAACCACTACCAATTGGATGGACAATCCAGAATACCGACTAAAACCTAACGACGTGTTAGTGGTACAACCCAATCGTGCTAAAGTAAAAACAGCAGGTTACGTAGGTAATGTAACAACCATAGTAGCAATTGCATCGGTAACCCTAAGTGCCATAATTTTATTGACTAGATAAGCAGACTATGGATAATTACCTAGAACAACAAGACGCACAGGACCAGCAAATAGATCTAAAAGGGATTGCTAATAAGTACTTAGCCTATTGGTATTGGATCGCTTTAAGCGGAATAATCGCCTTAATTATAGCCTTTTTATATTTACGTTACACACCAGATAGCTACAAAACTGCTGCAAAAATTAAGGTGTTAACTGAAAAAGAATCTACTGCATTAAACCTAGATTTAGATAAATTATTAGGTAAAGGAAACGTTAACCTAGAAAACGAACGTGCAGTATTGCAATCCTTTAGATTAAACCGACAAGTGGTTAATCAATTAAACTTACAGGTGCAATACTTTCAGTCTGGTCGTGTTAATAAATCTGAAGTCTTTAACGCACCTTTTAAAGTGGTGTTTGAACCGGAATTAGCAAAACCAGATGCCGAATTACAGTTTCAAATAACACTTCAGGATAAAGGCTACCAATTATTAAACCTAGAAACCGAAGCCACCTTACAAGTCCCAAACTTTTATTTTGAAAAGCCAACGGTTGATTTTCCGTTTACCATTCAGCCAGCAAATGCACAAAGTTTAGTGGCTAATGATAACCCAGTCTATGAGGTTAAAATTAGTAGTCAAACACAAGCCACACAAAATTTATTACAAGCCATAAAAATTGCACCTGATGGTAAGGATAGTGATATTTTAATATTAAGTCTGGAAGATCCAAGCAAGCAAAAAGCACAACAAGTCTTAAATACTTTAATTGAAGTCTATACTCAAGATGGAATTACAGACAGACAGGAAGTGTCTAAACGTACCATCGCGTTTATTGACGAAAGGTTTACGTATCTAACAACCGAGTTGGATTCGATTGAAGTCGCAAAAGGTAGCTACAAGCAAAACAATAACCTAAGTATTTTTGAAGCTGATGCAGCGTCTGTGATTCAGAAAAAATCGATTAAAGACGAACAACTGTTTGAAGCCGAAACCCAATTGCTATTAGCAGATGTGTTAGACAAAAGCATAGCTAGTAACCAAGACATAAAATTATTACCTGCTAATATTGGGTTAAATAGTGGTGCAGTAAATAACTTGGTTAGCGATTATAATGCTGCAGTGTTAGAATATAACAAATGGAAAGCCACAGCAGGAGACAATAACCCAAGGGTTAAGATTTTAAAAGCGTCTATTACAGATTTAAATAATAACATCCAACGCTCGTTGTCTGGTTATAAAACGCAATTGCAACAGTCCTTATCGCAAAATAAACGTGCGCAAGGCTTAGCACAACAGTCGTTTAAAACCTTACCAAGCAAAGAAAAAATATTACGTAGTATAGAGCGTCAACAAATCCTAAAAGAAAACCTGTACTTACTATTATTACAAAAACGCGAAGAAGCAGCAATTACTATGGCAGTCACTGCAGCGAATGTAAAAGTGATAGATTACGCCATTACTAACTCGATTCCTGTAGCGCCAAAACGTAAAATAGTATTGTTAGCTGCCTTATTATTAGGATTGGGTTTACCAATCGGTATCTTGTATTTAAAGTTTTTAACCAATACTAAAATTTACACTAGTAAAGATGTTGAAAATATTAACCCAAAGACTGCAATTGTTGGTGAGATTCCGGTAATTCCTAATGCTAAACAAGCCATAAAACTAACCTCAGGAAACACACAAACTGAGGAAGCCTTTAGAACTTTAATCCATAACCTAAACTTTACGTTACATAACAAACAGACCAATCAAGGTCAAGTCATTGCAGTAACGTCTTCGGTTAAAGGCGAAGGGAAAACAACAGTGGCATTTAATATTGCACAAACCTATTTTCATTTAAAAAAGAAAGTCTTATTAGTTGGTGCAGATTTACGTAATCCGCAATTACACACCTTAATTGGAAGCTCTAAAGACAAAGCTGGATTATCTAATTATTTAAGTAATCAAACCAGTGATTGGCAAGACATGTTAATACAAATGGATGCTAATAGTAATCAATTTGATTTATTACTATCAGGTCCAATTCCGCCAATGCCAACGGTTTTATTATCAAGTGCACGTTTCCAAGCATTTTTAAACGAAGCTAAAGCACATTACGATTATATTATTGTAGATACAGCACCAACTTTATTAGTAGCAGATACGCTAACGTTTATGGATGGTATTGATTATACAGCTTACGTCGTTAGATCTGGAGTGACAGAAAAACCATTAATTGAATACTCTAAGAAATTAGTGGACCAGAAAAAGATTAAAAACATGGGTTATATTATTAACGATATTGACTTTAAAGGATCGTATGGCTATGGTTATAATTATGGCTATGGTTATGGCTATCATGCCGAAACGGTTAAGAAAAAGTGGTATCAGTTTAAAAAATAAAACAATAATAACACCTTAAAAAGGTTTGTAAAGTCACTCCCTAAACTATTAATAGCGCAATATAGTAACTAAGTTAAAATAGTAACTTGATGAATATAAAATCGCTATTACTACACATTGCTGTAGCTAGTACATTAGTCATGTACAAAGCTGTAGCACAAGACAAACCACACGTAAAGCTAACTTTGGGTGTCAACATTATTAATAATTATCCATACAGCAGGTTACCTTGGGCAATAGACAAGTTAGACTTTGCAACGCCTTTTAATTTAGGCGTAGACTATCAGTTAGATACTAATTGGAGTGTTGGTGTTAATGTGTCCACAAATACGCTAAAAACACCCAAATCCAATGCGAGTTTGTTTGCAGTACAAGCAGATGTTAATTATTATATTATCCCAAATACAGCAAGAGATTACAAAGAGTTATACGTGTTTTTAGCAGCAGGAAAATACACGTACGCTAATACAGATGCGCTTATTGTAGGTCCAGGTTTAGGCATTAGTTATTGGCTGCTTCCTAAAATGGCTATTAATATCTCTGGACGTGCTAACGTTGCAGTTAAAAATAACAGTCCAGAAGTAGGTAGCTATTACCAATGTAATATTGGAGTCATCTGGCGATTTACAGATGGGTTTTAAGTGAAATAAATAAGCCTAAATATAACCACAGTATAAACCGAAGGATAATTCAAAAACTACAAGACAGCATAAGCCCATAGTATAATATATAATAAAAAAAGCACGTCGTTAAGACGTGCTTTTTTTTATAACTATACATTGCATGCTAAACAGTCAAATAATATAATAAGTAAGAAAAGCTTAAGCTATGCAATATTCTATTCACTATCTACTATTTAAAAGCATTTAATCCAGTCACATCTAATCCAGTAATTAACAAATGGATATCATGTGTACCTTCATAAGTAACAACACTTTCAAGGTTCATCATATGTCTCATAATGCTGTACTCTCCACTAATTCCCATACCACCTAACATTTGTCTAGCGTCTCTAGCAATTTTTAGTGCCATATCTACATTATTACGTTTCGCCATAGATATTTGAGCTGAGGTAGCAGTACCATTTTCGCGCATAACACCTAATCGCCAAGCTAATAATTGCGCTTTGGTAATTTCGGTAATCATTTCAGCAAGCTTCTTTTGTTGTAATTGGAATTGTCCAATAGGCTTACCAAATTGCATACGTTCTTTACTATATCTTAAAGCAGTATCGTAGCAATCCATTGCTGCTCCAATCGCTCCCCAAGCAATACCAAAACGTGCCGAATCTAAGCAACCTAATGGTGCACCTAATCCAGATTTGTTAGGTAATAAGTTTTCTTTTGGTACTTTAACGTTGTCAAAAATAAGCTCTCCAGTTGCAGACGCACGAAGGGACCATTTGTTATGTGTTTCAGGTGTTGTAAAGCCTTCCATACCACGTTCTACAATTAAACCATGGATACGTCCTGCTTCATTTTTAGCCCAAACAACAGCAACGTTACAAAATGGCGAATTTGAAATCCACATTTTTGCACCATTTAATAGGTAATGGTCTCCCATGTCTTTAAAGTTGGTGACCATGCCTCCAGGATTACTTCCATGGTCAGGCTCAGTTAAACCAAAACTTCCAATCCATTCTCCACTTGCTAATTTTGGTAAGTATTTTTGGCGTTGAGCCTCGTTACCATATTTCCAAATAGGATACATTACTAAAGACGATTGTACTGAGGCAGTACTACGTACACCAGAATCACCACGTTCTATCTCTTGCATAATTAAACCATAAGCAATTTGGTCTAAACCTGCACCACCATATTCCACAGGAATATAAGGTCCAAAAGCACCAATATCTGCTAATCCTTTAACAATTTGCTTCGGGAATTCTGCTTTTTGAGCATACGCTTCAATAATAGGAGAGACGTCACGCTTAACCCATTCACGAGCAGCATCACGTACTAATTTATGTTCTTCAGTTAAAAGTTCGTCAAGATTATAGTAATCTGGCGCTTCAAATAAATCTGGTTTCATTTAAGTCTGTATTAAAAATAAACTATTCGTGTAGCTTATTGTTTCAATCACAAAAATAACGAAATCGTTTTCAGAACACAATATTATATCAAAAATTAAGGCAAATTTTTAAGAATTCTTTTATTTACTAGTATTTAATAACATATTTAGCATTTTAGCACAAATCCTTAGAGTAACAAATCAAACCTAATAGTATCAAACCAATGTCACAAATAGCAAAACCAATGTCTCCCTGAGCGCAGTCGAAGGGTCTCTTACAGACCACCAAACACAATAGCATAAAAAAAAACTCTTACCAAGTCCTCCATAACTAGTTTCAGGATCCAATCCCACTTAAAAAAGTAAACAGCATCCAAAAGCAATGCAATCCACTACATTTTAAGGTAAAAATCTTTAGTTAACGTAATATAATCATCAGTATATTGATGCCTTGAGGTTTCAATAATCAAAGTCTCAGTTTTAATGTCGCTTTCGCGGAAAGAAAACGCTAGCAAGCTTCTTTTAACCTCAGAAGTAGGCGTTCCTTTAACATGTAAGATGTTATTAGGAAACAAATTAACTTTAGACGCTAGGTCTATAAAATGAGCTTCTTCTTTAAAGGGAATAACAACCGTAAAAATACCAGTTTCAGACAATAGTTGAGCAGTACAAGCAACTAAATGATCAAAAGGTAAGGCATCTGTAAAACGTGCTAAGTCACGTTGCGTGTTGTCAGATTTGTAATCCTCAGCATAAAATGGAGGATTGGATATAATCAAGTCGTATTTGTCCTCAATTTCTTCTGTAAACTCAGCTAAATCGGCATGATAACAAAATAAGCGATCAGCCCAAACCGAAGTTTCAAAATTATCAACACATTGCTCATACGCTTGTTCGTCAATTTCTAAAGCATCAATTACTTGTGCGTTGCTACGTTGTGCAAGCATTAAAGCTAAAATACCTGTGCCTGCACCAATATCCAAAATAGCAAATGGGTTGGTTTTTAAAGGTGACCAAGCACCAAGTAAAACGCTATCAGTACCAATTTTCATGGCACATTGGTCTTGTTGTACAGTAAATTGTTTAAATTTAAAAGGCTTGCTCATATGACGTTATCCTAAATGTATTGAGGATCTCTTTAGTTTTTGGATGTAATGCTGAAATAAATTCAGTACAAAAAAATTAATCTTCTAAATATAAGTCAATCAAGCCTTCTGGAGTATCTACAAAAATAGTTTTGTTTGGTTTATCCACTTTAGAAATAAACTCATCATTCATTGGGATTAAAATCTCAATACCATCTCTGTCAATTTCAAATAGGGATTGTGCTGTACTGTCATTAACCGCTTTTATAATACCAACAGTTCCAAAGTTTTTGTCTTCAACTTTAAAACCTATTATTTCATGAAAATAAAATTTATCATCTTCTAATTCTGGTAAAACGCTTAGTGGTAAGTATATGTTGCTTTTAATTAAACTATCAGCATCAGCTTCGGTATCGACATCTTCAAATTTTACACGAAGTAATTCAGATTTATGTAATTGAGAGCTTTCAACAAAAAACGGAACCAATGAACCACGTAAATCTATTAACATAGAATCTAAGTTTTCATAAAGTCCAGGCTCATCAGTATCTAGTTTTATAAGGAGCTCGCCTTTAAAACTATATTTTTTAACAATTTTACCTAAAAAGAAACAGTCTTTAATATCCATAACAAAAGTTTTTTGCATAAAAAACTCCGATAAAAATTATCGGAGTTTAAAAGTATAAAAATTAATTTTTATTCTTCTTCTTCGTTAGATGCTTTTGCATCTTCAGCAGGAGCTTCTTCTACAACTGGAGCGTTAGCTGCAATTCTAGCTTCATTAGCTGCTTTTTCTGCTTCAAAAGCTTTAGTTTTAGCATCAGCTTGCGCTTTTGATAAACCGTCTTTTTTAGCTTCTACTTTACTTGCTTTTTCATCTAACCAAGCTGTAAACTTTGCTTCAGCTTGCTCTTCTGTTAAAGCACCTTTTCTAACACCACCTGCTAAATGGTTTTTAAGCATAACACCTTTGTAAGACAAAATTGCTTTTGCTGTGTCAGTTGGTTGTGCACCATTCTGTAACCATTGTAAAGCTCCATCAACGTTTATTTCGATAGTTGCTGGGTTTGTGTTTGGATTGTAAGCACCTAATTTTTCTAGGTATTTACCATCTCTTTTTGCTCTAGCATCTGCTGCTACGATCCAGTAATAAGGTTTTCCTTTTTTACCGTGTCTTTGTAATCTAATTTTTACTGGCATAAATAATTAATTTGTAAGGTACGCGACCTCTATTATTAATAAGCTGCAAAGATACTATATTTTTTTAATTTTCAACTTTTTAAAGTAAATCTGTCAAATAAAATAAATTATTCTATTTTTGGTCTTGTATAAAAGTAACGATAATGAAAAAAATAACAATTTTATTAGTTGTATTATTAACCTTGACATCTTGTAGTGAGGATCTAGTCTTTAATAATCCTGCATTTATAGGATATAATGATGGCGAGTTATGGGAAGCAACAACCTATAGAGCTAATGTTGATGGCTCAGGAAATTTAACAATTACTGGTATTAGAGGTTTAGAGACTATAATACTTAAAACAAATGATACTGCCGAGACTTTGTACCTTTTAGGAAATACAACATCATCTGCAACTTATGAAAATGAGTTTGGTGATTTTTATTCAACTAATAACGTGCCTGACCCAGATTTACAAGTGTATCCTGCAGATGGTAAAATAAATATTTCTGATTTTAATATTATTGAAAGAACCGTTTCGGGAACGTTTACTTTTAACGTATTTGATAGTTCTGGTACACAAACAGAAAACTTTAATAAAGGGTATTTTTATAATGTGCCAATTTTAAGCATCGGAACCGTAGTATCGATAGATCCGTTAGTGGCTTGCCAAAATGCAACAGCAGTAGCTTTGACCACTCAAACTAATTACGAAGCAGTAGATATTATGTCTGCAGATTATCCGCAAGTATGTAACTTTTATAAAACTGCATTAGAGAATAAAAAGCAACAATGTGGTGATACAGATGGATCGATACAAGACTTAATAGATGATTTAGGAGATTGTACTAATTAATCACCTTTAAATTATAATATTTAAGCCAACGCTAATGCGTTGGCTTTTTTTGTTAAATACTCTTAAGGCTATCACAAACCCTGTTAAATCGCTTGACAACAGCTGTCATTTGTGCTATATTGTAATTGTAGATGTCAAACAATATGCATCTTTAAAAAAAATATTGAAATTTAAATGATCAAAGATATTATGAACTACAGTGAAAAAATTTCAAACAAGTTAAACGAATTATTAATTAAAAATTATGATGCCGAAAAAGGGTATTTAAATGCAATTGATAACGTAGATAATAGTGAATTAAAAATGTTTTTTAAAAGACGTGCCTCAGAGCGTAGCGCGTTTGCAAAAGAACTAAGAACCGAAATCTTGCAATATGGACAAATTCCTGAAGATTCTGGAAGTTTTAAAGGAACCATGCACAGAAATTGGATGAGCTTAAAATCAACCTTTACTTCAAATAATGAAGAAGCAATCTTAGAAGAAGCAATTAAAGGTGAGGAAGCAAGTCTTGAGGAATATGACAAATTGTTAAAAGAAAATAATTTGCCACCAACCATAGATAGCTTAATTGCTAAGCATAGAAACGCAATCCAAGCAGCAATTAATACCGAAAAAGTGCATGAAGAGCTAGTCTCATAAAGGCATAATTATATAATAAAAAAAGCCAGCATTTACATGTTGGCTTTTTTTTTGTTTACAACTGTTTGCTAATTCGCTTTAAAGAATTATAAATTCTACGTACTTTTATAGGCTCGTATTTTTCAGCACAAACTTCAAAGAAATCACAACATGTACTTAATATTTGATACCGAAACCACAGGATTACCTAAGCGTTGGGATGCACCAATTACAGATACAGATAATTGGCCTAGATGTATTCAAATTGCTTGGCAATTACATGATGAGATGGGTAACTGTATCGAGCATCAGGATTATTTAGTACAACCAGAAGGTTTTAATATACCTTATGATGCTGAAAAAATCCATGGTATATCTACAGAATTAGCTCAACAACAAGGGATTCCGTTATCTGAAGTTTTAGAAAAATTTAATGTTGCGCTTAGTAAAACCAAGTATGTAGTCGGTCAAAATGTAAAGTTTGATTTAAATATTATGGGAGCGGAATTTGTTCGCGAAAGCGTAGAAAACCCATTGCAAGAACTTCCGGTTTTAGACACTTGTACAGAGCATACTGCAGAGTTATGTCAGATTCCAGGTGGACGTTATGGTAAATTTAAGTTGCCAACTTTAACAGAGTTGCATCAGTTTTTATTTGATCAGCCTTTTGCAGAAGCGCACAACGCAACAGCAGATGTGGAAGCGACAACACGTTGCTTTTTAGAGTTAATAAGATTAAAAAAATATACAAAAGAGCAATTAGACGTTCAGCCAGAGTATTTTGAGCATTTTAATAAGGCAAATCCGCAAACCATACAGCTTATTGGATTAAAGCATATTAACCTTAAAAAGGAAAGTGCTAAAATCCAAGCGCAATTACAAAAGCAGAATACAAACGAGATTTCTTCTGCCGAAATTAAAGAAAACATCAAAGATCTGCAATCTGTAGATTTTGTTCATTTACATAATCACTCGCAATTTTCAGTTTTACAATCTACTATTAGTATTACTGATTTGGTTGATTTGGCAGCAGAGCAAGATATGCCTGCAGTAGCACTTACAGACCATGCAAACATGATGGGAGCCTTCCATTTTGTAAAGGCTATTAATGGTCATAACAGAGCAGTAAAAGCTAAAAATGCAGAAGCAGAAGCGAGAGGAGAAACACCTAAAGCCAAAGAAATAAAAGGGATTTTAGGATGCGAGTTTTTTGTTTGCGAAGACCATACAGATAAAACTAGAAAGGATAATGGGTATCAAATTGTCCTAATTGCTAAAAATAAAAACGGATACCACAATTTAGCTAAACTGTCATCGCATGCGTTTGTTGATGGTTTTTACTATTTACCACGTATTGACAAAAAATTAATCGAGCAGTATCGCGAAGACTTAATTTGCTTGACAGGAAACCTATATGGTGAGGTGCCAAGTAAGGTTTTAAATGTTGGAGAAAGTCAAGCGGAAGAAGCGTTGCTTTGGTGGAAAGACTTATTTCAAGACGATTTGTACATAGAGCTTATGCGTCATGATCAAGAGGACGAAAATCGTGTAAACCCAACGTTAATCAAGTTTGCTAATCAACACAATATTAAGCTTGTTGCAACTAATAATACCTATTACGGAAAACAAAGCGATGCTAATGCACACGATATTTTATTGTGTGTTAAAGATGGCGAAAAACAATCAACACCAATAGGTAGAGGTCGTGGTTACCGATACGGTTTACCAAATCAAGAATATTATTTTAAGTCTTCAGAAGAAATGAAGGCATTATTTAGAGATATTCCTGAAGCAATTACAAATATCCAAGAAGTTGTAGATAAAATTGAAGGATTTGAGCTTGCTAGAGACGTATTATTGCCAGCGTTTGATATTCCAGACGAGTTTAAACATGTCGATGATGAGGTAGATGGAGGAAAACGAGGAGAAAATGCTTTTTTAAGGCATTTAACCTATGTTGGAGCTAAAAAACGTTATGGAGAAGAGCTGTCCGATGAGGTTATTGAACGATTAGATTTTGAACTTTCAGTAATTGAAAATACTGGATATCCTGGATATTTCTTAATTGTAGAAGATTTTATACGCGAAGCCCGAAAAATGGATGTATCGGTTGGTCCAGGACGTGGTAGTGCTGCAGGATCTGTTGTAGCTTATTGTTTATGGATTACAAATATTGACCCTTTATTGTATAACTTACTTTTTGAGCGTTTTCTAAATCCGGATCGTGTAAGTATGCCAGATATTGATATCGATTTTGATGATGAAGGTCGTAGTCGTGTCATGGATTATGTAATAGATAAATATGGAAGTAATCAAGTAGCACAAATTATTACCTATGGTACTATGGCTGCTAAAAGTAGTATCAGAGATACAGCACGTGTATTAGATTTACCGCTTTTTGATGCAGATAGGATCGCGAAGTTAATTCCGACCATGTCTAAATTAAAAAAGATTTTTGGTTTAAGTGAAAAGGAACTAGGCCAAAAGTTTAGAGCTGAAGATCTGGAAAAAATTAACGAGCTTTTTAATATTTCGGAAGGTGATAATTTAGAAGCCGAAACAATAAACCTTGCTAGAAGTTTAGAAGGCTCTGTAAGAAATACAGGTATTCATGCCTGTGGTGTAATTATTACACCAGATGACATTACTAAGTTTGTACCTGTATCTACAGCAAAAGATTCAGACTTATATGTAACCCAATTTGATAACTCTGTAGTAGAGGATGCAGGATTACTTAAGATGGATTTCTTGGGTTTAAAAACGTTAACCTTAATTAAGGATACTGTAAAAATTGTGAAGGCTAAACATGGTATAGTTTTAGATCCTGACACTTTTCCTTTGGATGATGTTAAAACCTATGAACTCTTCCAGCGTGGAGAGACAGTTGGTGTTTTTCAATATGAATCTCCTGGAATGCAAAAACACTTAAAGGATCTTAAACCTACCGTTTTTGACGATTTAATTGCAATGAATGCACTGTACAGACCTGGTCCAATGGAATACATACCAAGTTTTGTACGCAGAAAACATGGTGATGAGGATATTGAGTATGACTTACCAGCAATGGAGGAGTACTTAAAAGAAACCTACGGAATTACAGTATACCAAGAGCAAGTGATGCTTTTATCACAAAAGTTGGCAGACTTTACAAAAGGTGAAGCCGATGTCTTGCGTAAAGCAATGGGTAAAAAACAAATTGCGGTTTTGGATAAAATGAAACCAAAATTTGTTGAGCAAGCTAGTGCAAAGGGACACGACCCTAAAAAGTTAGAAAAAATTTGGAAGGACTGGGAAGCATTTGCAAGTTACGCCTTTAACAAATCCCACTCGACGTGTTATGCTTGGATTGCATACCAAACAGCATATTTAAAAGCGCATTATCCAGCAGAATATATGGCTGCTGTACTGTCTAATAACATGAATGATATTAAGCAGGTAACCTTTTTTATGGACGAGTGTAAGCGTATGAAGTTACCAGTACTTGGTCCTGATGTTAATGAGTCTTATTATAAATTTTCTGTAAATAAAGACAATGCTGTGCGATTTGGTATGGGAGCCATCAAAGGGGTTGGACATGGTGCAGTAATGACTATTGTTAATAATAGAAATGAAGATGGACCATATACGTCAATCTTTGATTTAGCTAAACGTATAGATTTACGTGCAGCTAATAAAAAAGCTTTTGAAAACTTAGCGCTTGCAGGTGGATTTGATGAGTTGGGAGACACACATCGTGCACAATACTTTTTTAAAGATGGTAGCGAGTTGACCTTTTTGGAAAAAGCAATTAAATATGGTGCTAAGCATCAGGAAAACGAAAATTCGGCACAAGTTAGTTTGTTTGGAGGTGAGAGCGATGTGCAAATTGAAGAACCTATTATTCCAGAGTGCGAAACTTGGGGAACAATGGAAAAATTGTCCAGAGAACGTGAGGTGGTTGGTGTCTATATTTCTGGGCATCCTTTGGATGATTTTAGAACAGAAATGAAATCGTTTTGTAATGGTAAAATTTCTGATTTTCATGATCTTAATCCGCATGTTAACAAAGAAATTACCTTTGGAGGAGTAGTAACAGATGTACAACATCGTGTTAGTAAACAGGGTAAAGGTTGGGCATTATTTACTATTGAAGATTATACAGACACCTTTGAGTTTAGGGTATTTGGAGAAGAGTATTTAAAACATCGTCCCTTTTTGTTACAAAACACATTTGTTCATGTTAAAGCATTTGTTAGAGAAGGATGGGTTAATAGAGATACTGGTAAAAAAAGTGAACCTAGATTACAATTTAATAGTTTTCAATTGCTGCACGATGTTATGGAAAAAAACGTCCGTAAAATATCAATTCAGCTAAATATTAAAGAGTTGGAAGCAGAGAAAATTCAGTATTTAAAAGAGTTAATCTCCATGCATCCAGGTAATCATGCACTAAACTTTTTAGTCTATGACAATAGAGATAAAATTAAGCTAACCATGATAAGTAGAAAACAAAAAATTAAAGTGACTAATGAGTTGTTAAATGAGTTACAAGAGCAACAGATTCATTATTTAATTAATCAATAAAAAAACTTTTGTAAATTGTAAAGGTTAAAACCTTAATTTAGTAAAAGTCTAGATAGGATTAAATTGTAATTCATTCTAGCATAAGCCAAACCAATGCAGTAATAGTTAAAACAAATTGTTTGGTTGTAAGCTTTGGCAATATTTTTGACTAATATTGCATATTAACACGTAGTAAAACACAATTAAAACATAATATTATGGCATTAGAAATAACAGATGCAAACTTTGAAGAAACAGTATTAAAAAGCGATAAGCCTGTAGTAGTTGACTTTTGGGCAGCCTGGTGTGGACCATGTCGTATGGTTGGACCAATCATCGATGAATTAAGCACTGAGTATGAAGGTAAAGCCATCGTAGGAAAAGTAGACGTAGATGCAAATCAAGAATTTGCAGCAAAATATGGTGTACGTAACATCCCAACGGTTTTAGTATTTCAAAATGGTGAAGTAGTAGGACGTCAGGTAGGTGTAGCACCAAAAACAGCTTACGCTGAAGCATTAGACGCTTTATTATAAGTCAATGTTATTAAAGTATTGATAAAAGGTTTGCTGTAATGGCAAACCTTTTTTACTTTAGTTGAAACTATAATAAATGTCTAAATAAATTAAAGGCTTTATTTGTATAGTGATATTAAACTTTAAGATTTAAACGATCAAAATTATAAAAAATGAGTAAAACAATAAAAGTACAAGATGCTATTGATGCTAAGCTTTTAGAAGAGCGTAAAGTGTTTCTTTGGGGAATGGTAGATGATAAATCAGCAAAGCATGTTATAGATAGATTGCTGTATTTAGATAGCTTAGATACAAAAGATATTACATTATACATTAATAGTCCAGGTGGTTATGTAACCTCAGGATTTGCAATGTACGATTGCATAAAAAGTTTAAAAAGTGACGTCTCTACAGTATGTACAGGACTAGCAGCATCAATGGGTTCAATATTACTATCTGTTGGAGCAAAAGGAAAACGTTTTATTCAACCACATGCAAGAGTCATGATACATCAACCAAGTGGTGGTGCACGTGGTCAAGCAAGTGATATTGAAATTACAGCTCAAGAAATTGTTAAAACAAAAGAGCTAAGTGCTCATATTTTAGCAGACAACTGTGGTCAAACATATGATAAAGTAATGAAAGATTTTAATCGTGACCATTGGATGGGAGCAGATGAGTCTGTTGCTTATGGTATTGTTGATGGTATAGCTGAGTAATGAAACTACAAGACGAACTTAATAAAGCAGGTGGATTTAAAAACCTCGAACATTTGGCAAAACAAGTGGTCGAGGGTTTTATATCTGGAATGCATAAAAGTCCGTTTCATGGTTTTTCTGCAGAGTTTGCAGAGCACAAAATTTATAATCAAGGTGAAAGTACACGTCATATAGATTGGAAGCTATTTGCTAAAACAGATAAACTGTATACCAAACGGTATGATGAAGAAACTAATTTACGTTGTCATATTATTTTGGATAATAGTAGTTCTATGCATTATCCAAAAATGGACAACTACGCTTTAGGAACTTTAAATAAGATTGCTTTTTCTGCGTTAGCCTCAGCAGCTTTGATGCATATCTTAAAAAAACAGCGAGACGCTGTAGGACTAAGCATATATAGTGATGCATACGATTTTTACGCACCAGAAAAAGGTAGCGAGCGTCATCATCAAATGCTAATCCATCAATTGGAAGAAGCTGTTAAAGCAGACCCTAGGACTAGACAAACAGATACCTATGTATATTTGCATCAAATAGCAGAGAAGATACACAGACGCTCTTTAATATTTGTGTTTACAGACATGTTTCAGGCTTCAACAAATCAAGAGAAGTTATTTGAAGCTTTAAGACATCTAAAACATAATAAGCATGAGGTGGTTTTGTTTCATGTGCATGATAAAAATAAGGAAGTTGCTTTTGATTTTAATAATAAGCCCAAAAAGTTTATTGATATAGAAACTGGAGACTACGTCAATTTATATGCAGACCAAGTCAAGGATAATTATAAAAACGAAATTTTAAATTATTTTAATGATTTAAAAATGAAATGTCTGCAATACAAGATTAAATACGTTAATGCTGATGTAAATCAGGCGTTTGACAAAATTTTGACTACGTATATGATCGAGCGCGAAAAATTTATTTAAAAAAAATAAAAAAAAAGTGAAAAAAAGTTTGCGACATTGATGAAGAAGTGTATCTTTGCACTCGCAATAACGCAACGGTCTGGTAGTTCAGCTGGTTAGAATGTCGCCCTGTCACGGCGAAGGTCGCGGGTTCGAATCCCGTCCAGACCGCGAAAATTGCTAAAAGCTCCGATTTATCGGAGCTTTTTTTGGCAATAAAATTTAGTTGTGTTGTTTTGATAGATGTAGTAGTCTATCAAACTGGTAGAAAGCTAGTCAAATAGCTTGAACCGATGGAAAGCTTTCCTTTTTTCTTCTAGAAAATTGGGATGCTTTTTTGTTTTAGGACACTTCGTCTATGTTATTTGCTTTTCATCGAATTATTTACTACTTTTACTCTATGTTATGATATTTTCGTCGGGCTTTAAAAGTTTCCCTCAAATATTACCTCTATTAAAGCTAATTAATTAATCTTCTTGGACATACAAATAATTAGTGTGTGATTTTGGTAAGCTATAGTATTAGCTTACTGTTAGTATATTTAAATTTTAAAATTAATATATAACTCAAAATTAACCTTAAATAATTATTATTATGAAATCCCTAAAAATTACATTAGTAGCAATCTTTTCTATCGTATTATTAACTGGAGTAAGCGCTTTAAACGATACAACACCAAACAAAGAAAATTCTAATACTGAAGTTAAAAAAGTAGATATTAAGTTGCTTGCAACTAATGGTATCAAAAAAGATAAGGTACCATCTCAAGGATAGTCTATTGTTTTATTGGCATAGTGTTTTAAGCATTGAAAAATTATCAGTGCTATGTATACCTATATTTATCTATTTTATCCTAAATTTGGTTTTACCTTAATTTTGTAAATAGATTGATAAAATATTTTCCATTAGTAATTTTACTTTTTGCTAGTCTAGGTTTTAGTCAGAGTTCCGACTCAATATACTATTACAGAAACTTAGCCAAAAATGACCAAATAACTACGGAAGATAGAATTATCTATGCTAGAAAAGCAATTACATTATCTGCTAAAACTGATAGTGATTCTACTTTATTAAATAGTCAAAGGGTCTTATCTTTTTTATACATTATTGATGGGCAAATAGATAATATCAAATCAATAAATCTTGATAATTTATCTCTTGCTAAAAAAATAAAAGATTCGGTATCAATAGCAAATGCATACTATAATCTAGGCTACTCTTATGGTAAAACACAAAAAGTAGATAGTGCTTATTATTATTACTTTAACGCAGTTAAGCTTTACGATAAGTTAGAAGATTTTAAAAATTATGCTGCTGTTTTATTAAATATGGCAAATATCCAAGAGTCTGAAAGAGATTATATTGGAGCACAAAATAATGTAATTAAGGCCATAAATGTTGTTGATAAACTTCAAAAAAACGACTATAATGTAGATACAGAATGGTCCTTATATAACCTTATTGGTATAATATCAGGAGAGCTTCAGCAATATGATAACTCAATAGAATATCACAACAAAGCGATTAATAGTAGTAATAAACTAAAGGATAATTATTTCTACAAAATCTATTCTAACGTAAATATAGCTTCGACTTATCGAAAAAAAGGGGATTACAATCTTGCTATTGATAAGTACAATCAAATTTTAGAAAGCAGTAAACTGTTATCAGAGGATGCTTCGACTTATGCTTATGTAATAAACGATTTGGCGTATTCTAAATTTTTGCGTGGTAAGGATTCTAATAAAGAAATTGAAACCCTTTATAGACAAGCGTTTAGGCTTAGTGACTCCATTTCAGATAAAAATATAAAGATGTCTGTTAGTCTTAATTTTTCAGACTATTTTAAAACCATTAATCAACTTGATTCTGCAGCGATATATTCTACTACAGCATATTCTTTGGGTAAAGAGTTAAAGCATAATAAGACTATTTTAAAAGCGCTTTATATAAAGTCTGAAATTGAAAAAGGTGAACCTTCTAAAAAATATCTCTTTGAACATATTAGACTAAATGATAGTTTGCTTTTTGCAGAACGATCAAGTCGAAATAAATTTATGAGAATTGATTATGAAACGGAAGAAATTAAACAAGAAAATCAACAAATCTCACGTCAGCGCTTGTGGTTACTTATTGTTTCTGGAGGGTTATTATTTACATTGTTTTTTCTGTACATTATTAAAACCCAACGTGAAAAAAATAAAGAACTACAGTTAGAAAGACAGCAGCAAGAAGCTAATGAGGAGATATACAAACTCATGTTATCTCAGCAAGATAAAATTGATGAAGCAAGAAGTTTAGAAAAAAACAGAATATCTAAAGATATTCATGATGGTATATTAGGAAAACTTTTTGGAGTAAGACTTAGTTTGGATGGTCTAAATTTAAGCGTAAATAAAGAGGCTATTGACAAAAGAAGCCATTATATAAGCGAGCTTAAAAATATAGAAGAAGACATCCGTAAAGTATCCCACGAGCTAAATACCGACTTTATAAAACAATCTGGTTTTTTGGATATTGTCAAGACGTTGGTTGATGCACAAATGAATGCTTATAAAATAGAGTACACTTTTTATGGCGACGATAGTATTGATTGGGATGCATTAAATAATAAAGTAAAAATTCACCTGTATCGTATTTTGCAAGAAACAATGCAAAATGCATATAAACATGCTGAAGCAACTAAGGTGGATATTTCATTTAAAATGGAAGCTAATGCATTAGTTTTTTGCATTTCGGATAACGGAAAAGGGTTTGATACACATAAAGCTAAAAAAGGCATTGGATTAAAAAATATAGAGGATAGAATACAAGAAATTAATGGCGAGCTTAAAATAAAAAGCCATGAAAATACAGGAACTAAAATTATAATTATTGTCCCTACAATTAATAATTAACCTATGGAAAGTAAAGTATTAAAAATATTAATGGTTGATGATCACCCAATGATTATTGAAGGTTATCAACACACATTATTAGCTACAAAAAAAGAAAATCAAATATTAGAAATTGATATTGCTACGGACTGTGACTCTGCTTTAGCTGCGATAAAAAAATCAAAAAGTATTGGAAAACCCTACGATATCTATTTTTTTGATATTAGCATACCTCAATCCTCAGATGGTATTTATAAATCTGGAGAAGATTTGGCCAAACATATTAAGCAGACACAACCAGAAGCTAAAGTGGTTATTTTAACCATGTTTAACGAGGTTTACAGAATACATAATATAATTAAAACAATAAATCCTGAAGGGTTTTTAATTAAAAGTGATCTAACATCAAGCGAGTTAGCTAGTGCTTTTGAGGTTATACAAACAAAACCGCCATTTTATACAGGAACAATAAATACTATTATTAAACGAAGCATCTTTAATCCTATTGAAGTGGATGAGATAAATCACAAAATGCTTTACTATTTGTCATTAGGTATTAGGACAAAAGATTTAGTAGAGCCTTTAGGCATTACATTAAGTGCAATTGAAAAGCGTAAAAAAAATCTTAAAGAATTATTTATTGTGGATGATGGTAAGGACGAAACGCTTATTAGCATAGCTAAGGAGAAAGGCTATATTTAAATTTAAATGTTAAATTTTAGTTTTTTTTAGCTGTCAAAAATCTTTCAAACAACTTAGTATTACTAAAACTTGCGGTTTTAACCACAGTAACGTTGTGGTTTTAACCACAATAGGTAAATGTAAGATTATATATATTTGTTATATAACTTAGTATAAAGTTAATCATTCCCTTCAAACTTCTGTTTGATTAATAGCATTTACATTTACACACTATAAAGCAACATTTAAGGATGTTGCTTTATCTTTTTATACCATTAGGTGTTTGTATTCCCAAAACGTAGCAATAAAATATCCAAAGTATACAATAGCTACTATAAACTTTAATAAGGTTCCTGTTATAAATCCTAAAAACGATCCAAACGCAGCTTTTAGTGCCTGATTATTATTAGCATTATTATATTTTTCACCGATAAAAGCACCAACAAATGGACCAATAATTATGCCTCCTGGAATAGGCGAGAATAAGCCAATAAATAATCCAATAGTTGTTCCAATGACTCCAGATCGACTACCACCAAATCGTTTGGTACCAATTGCAGGAATAAAATAATCTAAAGTAAATATAGCTATAGCTACAATACCTGTAATTACTAAAAAAGTCGTGTCATTGGGTACAGCTGTAGTCATATATAAAAACAATAAGCCAATCCAACTTAATGGCGGACCAGGAATAATAGGTAATAAGCTGCCAGCCAATCCAAATAATATAAACATTAAACCTAACAGGCTAAATAAGATATCCATTTCTTTATTTTATTAATAAGACTGATTAAAAGAAAGATTGTTACAATTTTATAACTAAAAAATTAGTTTAAACTATATTTTTAGTTATATTTGAATCATTCAACTAAAAAGTTAGTTTAAAAAATGAAAGCACTTACCAAAGCAGAAGAGGATATTATGCAAGTTTTATGGCAGCTAGAAAATGCTAATGTTAAACAAATAATTGAGTTTTTACCAGAACCTAAGCCAGCATATAACACAGTGTCCACCATTGTTAGGATTTTAGAATCTAAGGGGTTTGTAGATTATAAAAAACAAGGAAAAGGACATATTTACTTTCCTGTTTTAAAAAAACAAGATTATAGTAATCAATCGATTACTAAATTGGTGGATAATTATTTTCAAGGTTCGTTTAAAAGTATGGTCTCTTTTTTTGTTAAAAAAAATGACATTAGTTTAAACGAGTTAGAAACGGTATTAAAGGAGATTAATAAAAAAGAATAGTCATGATAAATTATTTGTTTCAGAGTATTTTATTTCAGCTATTATTTTTAATAGTCTATGATTTGTTTTTAAAAAGAGATACTTTTTTTAGTCACAATAGGTTGTATTTGTTAATTACATCTTTATTGTCATTAGTTATTCCCTTAGTTAAAGTTAGTGGGTTTAATAACCTAATAGATACATCATCTATAATGGTATTGCCAGAATTAGTTTTAGGGAATTTAAATAATCAATCACCAACATATGAGTTTAGTAATACTGTATTTACAGTAACTAATGGATATTTATTGGTCACATTATTTATTTTTATTTTATTTATTATCAAGCTAATTAAGATTATAAAACTTATCCATCAAAATCCAAAAAGCCAATATCATAACTTAACTATTGTCCATTTAAAAGATACAAACACAGCCTTCTCTTTTTTTAATTATATCTTTTTAGGAGATACATTAACAACCACTCAGAGGCAATCTGTTTTTGAACACGAAAAGATACATGCCAAACAAAAACACACCTTTGATTTGTTGTGGTTTGAGGTCTTAAAGATTGTGTTATGGTTTAATCCTTTAGTGTATTTATATCAAATCAGAATTAGTAATATTCACGAATTTTTAGCGGATCAAAATGCAGTAAAATTCAATAAATCCGAGTATTATCAACAATTATTACAGCAAGTTTTTAATGTTAAAACGTATGCTTTTATCAATCCATTTTTCAATCAATCATTAATCAAAAAACGAATCATTATGTTACAAAAATCAAAAACGAAACAGACACATTTAGTTAAGTATTTATTATTAATTCCTATGGTTTTAGGAATGTTAGTCTATTCATCTTGTTCCAACGAAAGTGAAGCAACCAAAGACCCAATAGTAAATATGCAGACCGAAACATTAGATGTAAACAACAGTAAGCAAATAGGTGTAGACCTGCCATTTTCTGCTATTGATCAATCCCCTTTATTTGAAGCCTGTAAAACGCTTGTTGACAAAGACCAACAAAAAAAATGTTTTTCAGATCAAGTATCTAATCATGTCCTAAACAATTTTAATACTAAATTAGCTGATAATTTAGATTTAAAAAAAGGAATCACTAAGGTGTTTGTAAGTTTTAAAATAAGTAAAACAGGTGAGATTATTGATGTCATGTCAAGAGCAATACATCCTGATCTTGAGGCAGAAGCCAATCGTGTAATAAATAATTTACCTAAATTGACACCTGGTATGCATGAAGGTAAAGCAGTAGATGTTGTTTACGGTTTACCAATCGCGTTTAAAATTAAATAAATGAAAACCTTTAGTGTCATAGTAAGTATTTTGTTATTTGTTAGTGTTAACGCTCAAACATCCATTCTAGAAACTGCAGATAGTTTATATAATCACGGAAATTACACTAAGGCAATCCAATTTTATAATCAGTTAGATAATACTGCAGATTATACGGATAAAATAGCCAAATCCTATCAATATTTAGGCAACTATGACCAAGCAGTAGGCTACTATAATAAGTCAGTAGTAAATAGTCCAAATAATCTTTTATTTAAGTTTGAATTAAGTAAATTATTGTTTCAAAATGGTCAATTAGTCCAAGCTAAAAACCATTTGATGGACCTAATAAAAGCAGATCAATCTAACCCTAATTACTACTATTATTTAGGGTTGGTTGGTAATGCTTCAGACGATTTTGAAACTGCTCAGAATAATTTTTTAAAAGCCTTTCAACTTGATCAAACACATCAAAAAGTAATTTTTGAATTGGCTAAATACAGTCTCCAAAAAAGAGCATTTAAAAAAGTTGAAGATTATGTAAATAAAGGGTTAGAATCCTATCCCAATAACAAGCAATTAATAGGACTTATTGCTCAAAAATACTATTTAAATAATGAGTACCATGAATCCATAAGTCAGTTTTTAAAACTCTTAGATTTGGGCGAAACAACTAAGTTTGTTTACGAAAAATTAGGGTATTGTTATGGTAAAGTTTACTATTACAGTAAGGCTATAAAATATTTAGACCTAGCTTTAAAGTTAGACCCAAAGGATGCTAATAATCATTATTTATTAGGTATCAATTATGAACAAATCCGTGAATATGATTTAGCCGAAAAGCATGTTTTAGAAGCAATTAAACTGCAGGATCAACCCTTGGATGAGCAGTATGCTAAATTAGGTGTTTTATACAATTTACAAGATAAACCAGACCAAGCGATTCAGGCTTTTACTAATGCAATAAAAGAAAATCCAAAGACAGAGTCTAATTACTTTTTTAGGACCTTTACAAAATTGGATTATTTTAAAGACCTTGACGCTAAACAAAAAGAGGTTGAAAAGTATATTAATCAATTTCCGGACAGTAAATATTCAGAAATATTAAAGGTTAAATTAGCGACGTACAAAAGCGAAAAATTTCAAAATAAAACCGAATAAATTCATATTGTTAGATCATCGGTATAATTGGATTTTTATCTAGGATTTATATCAAAAATCAAATTTATTAGTATAATTAATAACTTTGTATGAAAAATACTATATATTGAAATGTATTAAATTTCTATTATTATGAAAAGATGTCTACCCTTGATTTTTGCTTTATTAAGTTTTGCAAGTATAGTAAATGCACAAACCGCTAATGATTGTAAACAAACCTGCACAATTGATAAAATAGTATACGAAACTGCTTTTTTAGGTGTTCAGTTTGGTAGTCCATGTGATAAAGAAAGTAAAACTGATCAAGGTGTTATTATCCTAAAAGTAATAGATAATACTGCTGCTGCAGAAAACAACTTGCAACCCTACGACTTAGTTTTGGCAATAGACGATTTAGAAGTAAATAGAAGAGGTGATGCTATGAATGCTGTAAAAGCTTATCAGCCTTTTGATACTGTAAAGTTAACGATTCAACGTGACGGAAAAATAAGTGTAAAAACAATCACATTAGGTGCTAAATCATCCAAAGTAGTTCAAGAGGAAGTGTGCTGCGATGCAATAACAACTACCTTATCTAAACAAAATATTAGTCTTTATCCAAATCCTGCAGTAAGCCAGTTAAATGTGGCTTTTAAAGCGGTCCTTAAAGGTGAGTATAATTTTGCTATTTACATGACTAATGGTGTACTTGTAAAACAATACAAAAAACGCTTTACTAAAGGTGATTTAAACGAAGTCATAAATGTAGATAAACTAGAGGATGGTGTCTATGTATTAAAAATTTCAAAAGACAATACAACCTATTCTAATCTGTTTGTAGTTAAAAGAAATTAATAACATACCAGTTTCTGTCATTTAAAAAAGTTGTACTTTTCGGCTATATTAGTTAATTATGAAGCAAATAGCTGTTTTCTTACTGTGTTTGATGTTGGCCTCTTGTCAATATTTTGATGTAGAGAAGACCTCTTCTGAAGCTATTTTAAAAAAAGAACTCAAAACTTTTAATTGGAAAGAAGTAGACAGTTATCCAAGTTTTAAAACTTGCGATACTTTACAGTCAAAATTAGATGCTAAACAGTGTTTTGAGACAACCTTAGCTAATCATATCTCAAGTAAATTGCAAGAACAAACTATTATTGTGTCTCAGGATATAAATGACACAATTTTATTATCCTTATTAATTTCAGAAAAAGGAGAATTAGTTATAAATGCTATAGAAATAGATAGTATTACTACCCTAGAAATTCCAGAAATTAAAACTATAATTACTAATAGCCTGGATACGCTACCTACAATTTATCCAGCTATCAAACGTGGACAACAGGTAAAGTCTCAGTTTAAATTACCTATAGTTTTACGGGTTAATTAATGGTGGTTATTAAAATCTAATAGCAAACTTTTTCATTAGTCTTAAAATCTCAACATACAACCAAATTAAAGTAACTAAAAGTCCCCAAGTTGCCATCCACTCTTTGTACTTGGAAGCTTTGTTTTTTTGTCTTTCTATGTAATCAAAATCTAGTAAAAGGGATAATGCAGCAAAAATGGCTGCAAAAATATTAAAACCAATAGCTAGCCAAGAGGTTCCCCAAATAAAAGATTTAATTCCAAAAAGGCTTAAAATCCAAGAGATAATATATACTAAAAATATAGTCGTGCACACGGTAATAATAACACTTTTAGTGGTGTTGGTTACTACAATTAAACGGGTTTGATATAAAAACAAAACCACAAAAAAGGTTACGATAGTTACACCTATGGCTTGATACGGTAAATCCGGAAACCTAGCCTGAGCATAAGCAGTAATACCACCAAGAAAAAAGCCTTTTGCGACAGCATATAATGGTACTAAAACATGAGCCCACTGTTGTCTAACAGAAAGCACAATACTAATAACAATAGTAGCAAGCATACCTCCAGAAGCAAACCATTTAATACTGGTTCCGTTGGCATATAGCTTCCAGATGGCAACAACAATAGTTGTTATAACTAGTAAACAAAATAAGGTTTTGGTCATAATACCTGTAACTGTCATTTTATGACCAGAAGCAGGGTTTTGATTTTTCCAAAAGTAATTTGTAAATGCTGGATTAGAAGTTTTTTCTAAATAACGCATGTTATAAATTTAACTTATAGCCTAAAGCAAGATCCAAAGGAAAGTTACCTTCGATATCTATAAAAGCTGCAAATAACGAATCCACAACAAGCGTGATATACCCATTTCCTAATTTGTAATCGGCTCCTAAACCAAAAATTAAAGGCACATCAAACCCAGAATTTTTTACTTCATCAATAATTATTGTTTCCGTATTGTTAGGGTCTTGATAGGTAATAGTAGTTTTGGATGTAGTAAAAGTAGCAAACTTAGTTTGTCCGTAAATATTAAAGCTTGGTTTGTTTAAAAATCTAAATCGGTAACCTAAAGCAATTTGGGTTGCGCTATATTTAAAATCGTCAGTATCTCCTGCACTACGTATATTTAAAAACCCAGAATGTTTTGGTGTTGGATTGTCCTGAAATACTTCCAATTCTGCTCCAAAAAAGGGTACAGATTTATTGTCTGGATTAACCACAAAAGGATGGTTGGTTAAACCGCTAAAAATACCAACTCTAGTTTTTAATTTTGGCTTATCGCTATTATATGTATAACTAGCATCGCTTGATGCATTGGCTTGGTTAATAAAATTTTTTAGACTGTAAAGTGTTAGTTTTACTTTGGAGGCATCTTGTCCTGTTGTAGCCTTTAAAGTAGTTTGATAAGCATTATCATATTTATTGTCTGCACCTTTAGTGTTTGTCAATTCTGTTAAGGCTTCATTTTGACCTTTAATAAAATAACGATAACGTCCTTCAAAGGTGTTCCATAACAAGTGGTAGTCACCCTCTACCTCTGTTTTAAGTTCAATTTTTTCGTTATTAAACGTATACGAGTTTTGTGCAATAGTAAGCGTTGTAAAGCTTAAGGCTAAAAATAAAACTAGGGTTTTCATAATGCTGTAGTTTGGTTTAATGCTAAAGTAAATGTTTTTGGCTGAAAAAGCTATTTCTTAAATGTTCGGTTTTTCCATTTATAGGTTGTAAACATAGATATAAAGGCAATATAAACACTAAAAAATGGGTAAATAAAACAGCTCCACAAATAATGCTTAAGCAATTCTTCTTTATTAAATAATTGGCAAGCTTTATAAATTAGTATAAAGTCTATAGCTACTTTTATAAAAAACAGATAAGCAAAAGGTTTTAATGCAAATAGTCCTAAAGTCACTAATAGTAATCCAATTACAAGACTAGCATTCATTAGTAATACTAGTAGCCCAACAGTTTTGGCAAAATTATTCTTATAATTGCTAGTTTTGCTAGCCCAACGTACACGTTGTGATGTTAAGTTTTTAAGATTGCTTTGTGGTTTTGTGGTAACTATAGCTTGATTGTTTTTTAAATACAGAATGCTTTGATTATCAGTTTTTAAAGCTTTTTCCATTAAAAAAATATCATCACCACTGGCAATATTTGTATTGCCTTCAAAACCATTTAGTTGTTTGAAAAACTGTTTTTGATAAGCTAAATTTGCGCCATTACATAAAAATGGTTTATTGATGCCAAAACCACCAATGGTAGCGCCAATTAGACTTAAAAAATCTAAAGTTTCAAAATAATTTAATAGTCCTTTGTTTTGATTATAGCATACTGGTCCAGCAATCATTTTTACAGTATGACTTTGTATAAAGTTATCAAAACTATCTAACCAGTAAATGGGTACAATACAATCTGCATCTGTGGTAATAATCCATTGGTGTTTAGCTTGTTTAATGGCAGATGTTATAGCGTCTTTTTTTGGTGAATTTGTTTCGCGTTGATTGTCTATTATTTTAATGTTATACTGAGTGGTTTGGTTGTTAGATAGTTGATTTTTAATGGTTTTAACCGAATCATCTTGTGAGTCGTCATTTACTAAAACAACCTCAAATAAATGTTTAGGATAATTTAAGTTTAAAAGAGAGTCTAATAATTCTGGTAAATTTTCGGCTTCATTTCTAAACGGAATAATTACCGTAAACGTGGTCTTTGGTGTAATATCTTGTAGTCTAAATTGTTTTACTTTATCAAACCCTAGTACAAAAAAGCCTATTAAAAACAGATACAGAATAGTAATAATTACAAAGGTGATTAGCATTTAACGTTGGTTTTTATTGGATTAAAGCGTAAAACAAAATAGCTTCCAATTAGGCTTGGTAATGCAAAATTAAGACACCACATAATTAACGCACAGCTTAAAACAGGAAGTTCTGCAATGTTAGCAAATCCAAATAAATAAATGGCAACGCTTCCTTTTATAACCACATCAAAAATTGAAATTGTCGGAATAATAGATGCTAGTAAATACAGTGTTGTAATTATTACCATAGCATTAGGATAACTTATTTCAATTCCTAAAAGGATTAAAATATAATAAAACTGAAAAGAGAATATTATATATCGTAATAACGATAGTACTAAGCCAATTGTAATGTATGGTAAACCTAGTGTTTTGATATAATTTGTTATTTTTTGAATAGAAAACCCCTTTATTTTATACTTACTTTGTTTTAATACAAATAGTGTTATCACAAAAATAATAATAGCTATAAATAACCCTCTTGATATTTTAATAAAATCAATAGTTGTGTCGTACGTATTATGGTATAAAATAAAACCAATAACGCCTAAAATAACTGTAATACCCATTTGCATCATACTACTAATTAAATTGATTAGTAATATGCGTTTTCGGTGCGCTTTTGGGTAGTAAATGGCTTTGGCACCATATTCTCCAATACGGTTAGGTGTTAATAAAGATGCTGTTAAGGCACCTAAACTTTGCTCTGAAGCTTCAAAAACCGACAGAACCTTAAGCTTGGATACTAAAAAACGCCATTTTATAATTTCTATAAACCAGTTTAAACCACTTAAAAAACTTAAAATCACTATGTTTTTTAGACTAAACAGTTTGTTTTGGTTTAAAAAGTGAATAAAATGACTAAAATTTAAAGTGTCATTATAAAGTAGTTTTTGGTAGATAAAATAAAATGCACCAACAACTATACTTAATTTAATAAGTACAAAAAAGAATTGTTTAGTTTTGTAAGGCAAGTTGCTGTGCATAAAAGTTGCGCCAATGTTGACGTTTGCAAATTAAACTAAATATTACACAATGTTATCTACTATCAAACACTATTGCTTACTATTAATTGCTGTTTTTACTTTAAGTACAGCAGAGGCACAAATAGAAACTAGTAAATGGAAAGCCTTATTTGCTGTAGGTTTTAACAGTCCATCACAAGACGGATTGGTGACTCCCTTTGAAGCTAATAGTATTAATTTTCCAACCATAAATTTAGGTGTTCAACGTATGTTTACGCCACAATTAGGAGCAAAATTAGACTTTGGTTATAACCGTTTTGCAAATGCAGATAATACACCAGAGTTTAAAACAAACTACACACGTGTAAATTTACAGTTTGTGTATGATGCTACACGCGATTTTAATTTTTTACCGTTTGGAACTGGAATGTTATTTCATGTTGGTCCTGGTTACTCTATGATAAAACCATTAGGAGATTATGGTGATAATAAAACCTCGTTTTTAAATGCAATGGGTGGCATGGAGTTTCACTACGGAATAAGTCAAACAGTTTCAGCGTTTGTGGATGCCTCCTATATATTAGGTTTTGCAGACAATTTTGATCCAATTACAGAAGGTTATGGATCTTTTAATGGCAATATGTTGACTGTAACTGTTGGTGTGGCTGTATCATTAAGTGGTTGTTATACATGTAACTAAATGAGTAAAGAACAAATTATACTAGGTATTGATCCAGGAACAACCATTATGGGTTTTGGTTTAATAAAGGTGGTTAACAAAAAAATGAGTCTTATTCAATTAAATGAATTGGATCTTAAAAAATACGATGACCATTATTTAAAGTTGAAATTAATTTTTGAACGTACCATAGAGCTAATTGAAACTCATCATCCAGATGAGATTGCTATCGAAGCACCTTTTTTTGGTAAAAACGTACAAAGTATGCTTAAGTTAGGTCGTGCACAAGGTGTGGCTATGGCTGCAGGATTAAGTCGCGAAGTACCAATAACAGAGTATGCACCAAAAAAAATTAAAATGGCAATTACAGGTAATGGTAATGCTAGTAAAGAGCAAGTTGCTAAAATGTTACAAAGCATGTTGGGTATTAAAACCTTACCAAAAAATCTAGATTCGATGGATGGACTTGGAGCAGCTGTGTGCCATTTTTACAATCAAGGACGTGTAGAGATTGGTAAAAGTTATACAGGTTGGGCAAGTTTTGTAAAGCAGAATGAAAAGCGCGTTAAAAAATAGAAACTCTTATATTTTACAACTAATAGCTTAATAAAATGTCAGGAATATACATACACATACCGTTTTGCAAACAAGCCTGTCATTATTGTGACTTTCATTTTTCGACGTCCATGAAAAAGAAAGATCAGCTTATTTTCGCTTTAGCGAAAGAAATGGAATTACGTAAAGACGAGTTTAAAAATATAACGGTAGAAACCATCTATTTTGGAGGAGGTACACCAAGTGTTTTGTCTGCAGACGAATTGCAATACTTGATAGATAGTGTCTATTTAAACTATAAAGTCACAGATAATCCAGAAATCACCTTAGAGGCAAATCCTGACGATTTAAACGAAGAGGTTATAATTAAACTCTCTAAAAGTCCTATTAATAGACTTAGTATTGGTATTCAATCTTTTTATGAAAAGGATTTAAAACTAATGAATCGTGCACACAATGCGCAAGAAGCTAAGCGCTGTTTGCAATTAGCAACCCAATATTTTGATAATATAAGTTTAGACTTAATTTATGGAATACCAAATAGTACAAATGCAGAATGGTTGGATAATATACAAACTGCATTAAGCTTTGGTGTACCACATATTTCTAGTTATGCTTTAACCGTTGAGCCTAAAACAGCACTAGCTAGTTTTATTGCAAAAGGGATTATAGACAATGTGGATGACGATTTGGCACACGAGCAATTTCATATTTTAATAGAGCAATTAGAGCAAGCAGGTTTTGATCATTACGAGTTATCCAATTTTGGAAAAAAAGGCTTTTATAGTAAAAACAATAGTGCCTATTGGTTAGGTAAACCATATTTGGGAATTGGACCTTCTGCTCATAGTTTTAATGGAGGTCAACGTGCTTGGAATGTAAAAAACAACGCGATTTATATCTCCAAAATTAATCTTAATCAATTACCATTGGAGGTAGAAACTTTGACTGTAAATGATAAGTATAATGAGTACGTCATGACTGGATTACGTACTATTTGGGGAGTTTCGTTAGATAAAATTGAAAAACAGTTTGGAGAATCTTTTTTGGAATACTTGTTGCTACAAGCTAATCAGTATATAAACAAACAAATGTTGTATATTGAGGATAACAACTTAAAAACAACAAAAACCGGTAAGTTTCTAAGCGACGGAATTGCTTCGGACTTATTTAAAATTATCTAATTTTGATTTCTACAATAACCATAAACAATAAAAAATATACCGTAAACTTAGCGCAACCTTTAGACATATCTATGCCACTTCGCGCTTCAATATCCAATGCTAATGCTTGGTATGTTGATGCTCCTAAAATAGAACCTGTTGTGGTTAACGACTGGACAGCAAGCGTTAAAGAAGGTGCATCGATAAATTTTAATAACATTCAATTTAATCCACATGCACATGGTACACATACTGAGTGTGTTGGTCATATTACAGAGCAGTTTTATAGTGTAAATAAATGCTTAAAACAGTTTTTTTATTTAGCTGAAGTTATTTCTGTAGCACCAGAATTAATAGGAGAGGATCAGGTGATATCAAAAGCGCAACTACAATATTTATTAAAACAGCGTAAACCTAAGGCTTTAGTTATAAGGACAATGCCTAATACTAAAGAGAAAAAATCTAGACAATACTCTAATACAAACTGGCCTTATTTAACAGAGGAGGCTGCTTTATTTATAAAAAAAATAGGAGTAAAACACTTATTGATTGACTTACCAAGTATTGATAAAGAGAAGGATGATGGCAAACTATTAGCACATAAAGCCTTTTGGGATTTTAATGGTAAGATTAGAAAAGATGCCACAATTACAGAGTTTATATACGTGTCAAACAAAATTGAAGATGGGAAGTATATTTTAAATCTTCAAATCGCTCCAATCGAGAATGATGCAACACCAAGTAAACCTATATTATATAAAATCGAAAATTAAATGGAAACATTTTTTACTTTAATTATAGGAGGAATCCTAGGGTTAGGTGTCTACACGCTTTATAATCATTTACAAAACAAAAAAAAGGTAACAGCACAGTCTGTTATACTATTGGATAAAATAAAAAAGGTCTGTAAATTTATAACTGTAGAAGGGGACTTTGCCGAAATCTATCACTATGAAGACGTTAAAGAACGGTTTTTAAAATTAGTGTCAAGCAAGAAAAAAGCCTTAGTAGTAATTAATGCTAAAGCCTATGTTGGCTACGATTTTAATAAAATTGAATTAACATCAAACCATAAAAAAAAGACCGTAACTATTAGTCATTTTCCGCAGCCAGAAATTTTGTCTATCGAGACTAATATTAATTATTACGATAAAAAAGATGGCTACTTTAATAGATTTGAAGCCACAGATTTGACCAATTTAAGCGAGGAAGCTAAGCAACATATTAGAGACAAAGTTCCAGAAAGCGGATTGTATAATGTGGCTAAAAAAGAAGCTTTAGAATCTTTACTTCTTGTTGAAAATATTGTAGAAACTATTGGTTGGACTTTGGACTATTCTGCTTTAAAAATTAGTGCTAAACAAGATAAGTTATTAAAATAAAGTGCATTTGGTCGATTAAATCGGTATTTAGTCAGATTTGATGTTTTAAGGATGTATATTTGTGGTAACCTATTTATGTTTTAATACCTTGATTTATAGAACCAAAGCTATTAGTTATGAACAAATTTTTACAATACATTAATGATACTTTATTAAGTCTAGACATTCCGCCAATCGCAACTAAGGAAGAAGCCCATTATTTAAAAAAACTAAGGAGGCAATCTAGCAAGTCTAATACAAAACATCAAAAATAAAATTAATTTGACTTTATATGGATATAGAGCAATTACGTACCTATTGCTTAAGTAAGCCTAAGGTTACCAATTCTTTTCCGTTTGATGAAAGTACCTTAGTGTTTAAAGTATTAGGTAAAATGTTTGCATTAGTACCACTAGAAAAATGGGAGCGTGGACTAGCATCTATAAACTTAAAGTGCGACCCAGAATATGCTATAAACCTTCGTGAAGCTCATGAAAGCATAGTACCTGGTTGGCACTCCAATAAAAAACATTGGAATACGGTCTACATCCATAAAGCCGACTTAAAACCAGAATTTATAAAGCAATTAATAGACCACTCCTATGATATGGTAATCAAAGGAATGACTAAAAAAATGCGGTTAGAATTAGAGTCTTAAAAACATTTATCGACACTTAACTGCAACTTATCTATATATAATTCTCTTTTAAAGAAATAAAAAATTCAACACTATATACCATGTTACCTTTGACACCATTAAACATATATTCTCACAGTATGAGTGTTCTCAATTTTTTTAAAGCCAAAATAAAAGTCATAACTAATGTTAAAGACAATACATTAGATAATATGTATGACAACCAGTATAGTAAAAGTTTGTATTTAAATTTAAAGCAATTAGAATTTATTTCAAATTTTGAAATGCATCTAGATAATAAAGACGTAGATAGTTATTCTCTTAGTTTTCTTCAAGAGCTATCTATAATTAAGCAGTCTGCTAAGCTAAATACAATACAATCTATTCGTTTTTATAAAAAACAAAAGTAGATTTTCCATTCGTCGACACTTAAATGCTATCCGTCGACAGTTATTAATGTCTAACCGAAATATAAATTTTAAACCTTGATTAAGGGGTAAATTTCGACGGATTAATACAAATACCCTCAAGATGATTAAAAAACTGAAAATTCTTCTAATTGAAGATGACATGATTGAAATAATGAAATTGAACAGAACAATTTCTACTCTAAAATTAGATCATACTATTATTGAAGCTAATAATGGTGAAGTTGCATTGCAAATATTAGAGAAAAAAGACAACTTACCTGACATAATTTTATTAGATTTAAACATGCCTAAAATTAATGGTATAGAGTTTTTAAAAATTTTAAAGAAGGATGATGTTTTAAAATATATTCCTACAATAATTTTGACAACGTCTAATAACCAAAAAGACTTGTTAGAATGTTATAAAACTGGTGTAGCAGGATATGTGATTAAGCCTTTAAAATATGAGGATTACGTAATCAAAATTGAAAGATTATTAGCCTATTGGAGTATAAATGAATTAATAGTAGTATAAGTAATGAAGGGTATAGTTTTTACAGAATTTTTAGAGTTAGTAGAAGACAAGTTTGGTCTAGAAATGGTTGATAATATAATAACCAGCTCTACGCTAGAATCCGATGGAGTTTACACAGCTGTTGGGACGTATAGTTTTTCAGAAATGCTTCAGCTTTTAACGCATTTAAGCGAAAATACTGGTATTTCAATAGATAACTTATTACTGGTTTATGCAGAGCACTTTTTTAGTGTAATAGAAAATAGTTATCCAGGACTTTTAGCAACCTATAAAGATCCAATCGAGATGATTTCATCTATTGAAAATCATATTCATGTAGAAGTTAGAAAAATTTATCCTGACGCAGAATTACCAACGTTTGAAGTAGTGGAAAAAACTGAAAACTCTTTAGTAATGATATATACTTCAAGCAGAGCAATGCATCACTTTGGTTTAGGGTTAATGAATAAAACATTCGCGCATTTTAATGCAACAGCAACTATAGATTTACAAAAAATTAAAGAAGACGGTACAGAAGTTAGATTTGTTATTAATAAAAATTAATGAGTCAAGATCAGTCAGAAATATTAAAGCGTGCTTTAACTAGAGAAAAGGCAGCAAGAAAAGCTGCTGAAAAAATTCTTGAAGAAAAATCAAGAGAACTCTACTTTACATCTCAAAGATTAGAGCAGTTATTGGACGAAAAATCGTCACAGCTACAAGGCGTTTTCGAGAATATAGCTGATGCCTATGTCGTAATGAATCTTCAAGGCGATGTCATAAAATTTAACGAAGCTGCAACAAAATTATTTGGTTACGATGTCTCTAGAGATAAAGTAAATGTTACCAATCTTATATATAAGGCAGACTACCAATACGCTATGACTTCTTTTTATGAGTTATACACTAAGGGTTTTTTTAAAGGTTATGAAGCCAGAGTATACACCAAATCTAAAGAGGTAAAATGGGTGCACATTAATGCTAGTATTATTTTTGATAAAGATAAAAAGCCAGTTGCTGCACAAGGTATTGTTAGAGATATCACCAATCAAAAAATTTCTGAAGAAAAATTAATAGAATCTGAAAACAGATTAGCATCGCTAGTTGTTAATTTGGATAGTGGTATTGTTTTGGAAGATGAAAACAGAAACATAGTACTAACTAATAATAAATTTTGTGAGCTTTTCGGAATAAATACAACTCCCAAAGATTTAATAGGTATAGATTGTAAAGCAGCTTCAGAGCAAAATAAAATATTATTTAAAGATCCAGATGGCTTTTTAAAAAGAATGAGAGCAATTGATGAGGCTAAACAAGTGGTACTTGGTGATGAACTAGAAATGGTTGATGGTAAAATTTTAGAACGTAATTATACACCAATTATAATTAGCGAAAAGTCCAAAGGGTATTTGTGGACATTCAAAGATGTGACCTTAAATCGTACCTACCGAAAAAGTTTAGAAGCACAAAAACAAAAATATTACAACATAATTGCTAACATGAATTTAGGTCTGATTGAGGTTGATAATCAAGACCAAATATTAATGGTAAATCAAAGTTTTGAGCAATTATCAGGTTATACAGAAAAGGAATTAAAAGGAAAAAATGCAGCACAAATTTTTCCAATTGAAGATGGTTCTGACGTTATAAAAGAACAAAATAAAAAGCGCCAAAAAGGATTGTCTAATTCCTATGAGCTTAAGGTTAAAAATAAATCTGGAGAAATAAGATATTGGTTAATTAGTGGTGCACCTAATTATAATATAGAAGGTGACATTGTAGGGTCAATTGGGATCCATTTAGACATCACCGAAATTAAAAATTTAGAGCTTCAAAAAGAAAAACTTTTAGCCAAATTAGAAAAAAGTAATGACGAGTTGCAAGAATATGCACACATTGTTTCACACGATTTAAAATCGCCTTTACGAAGCATAGACGCACTAGTTAGTTGGTTAAAAGAAGACAATCAAGGAAAGTTAGACGATGTAAGTCTTCAAAATTTTGCATTGATAGAATCTACTCTAGAAAAAATGGAGCAACTAATTACAGATGTTTTAAATTACTCTAGCGTAGGAGCTGATAATACAGCAAAATCTGAAGTAGATTTAAATAGTATGGTTAGTGAGCTAATTAGTATGCTTTACATTCCTGACCATATACACATTAAAAGCCTTAAAACATTACCAAATATTAATGGTGATAAAACCAAATTACAGCAGTTATTTCAAAATCTAATTAGTAACGCAGTAAAGTTTATTGATAAAACAGAAGGACATATTATCATAGATGTGGAGGATTTAAAAAGTCACTACAAGTTTTCAATTCAAGATAATGGTATGGGAATTGATAAAAAGTTTCATGATAAAATATTTAAAATATTCCATGCACTTAACAAAAGTAAAGACTCTACAGGAATTGGATTATCTATTGTAAAAAAGATAGTTAATTTACATGACGGAGAAATTTGGTTAGATAGTCAACCAACTGTAGGAACCACTTTTTATTTTACATTAAAAAAATAGCAATGAAAACAGTACAATTAGTAAAACATAAAAATAAAAATTGGGAATATGTTGTTGAAAAACAGGATCTAATAGAGCCTTTAGTATTGGTTTTTGGAAATAGATTTATGTTGGAAGAAAAAACGGTATACCAAGATCTTAGACAAATTTTTCCTGATGGGCATATTGTTTTTGCATCTTCTTGTGCAGAAATTTCGTCTAATACAGTTAATCAAAATAGTATTACAGTTACAGCTATACAATTTGAAAAAAGTAAGTTTTTAATAAAAACTAGTAACGTTCTAAACAAAGATTTAGATAGTTTTAAAACAGGAAACGAATTGATAAAACAATTTCCTGAAGAAGGATTAAAATATGCTTTTGTAGTCTCAGAAGGTAGTTTTATTAACGGAAGCCAATTAACAAAAGGGATGAGTGCTGCTACAAATGACAACCTATTAATAACAGGTGGACTATGCGGTGATGATGCGCGTTTTGAAAAAACATTAGCATCTTATAATGAAAACCCAAAAGAAGGAGAGCTAGTTGCTATAGGGTTTTATGGAGACACACTTGAGATTTCGTTTTCAATTCATGGTGGATGGACACCTTTTGGTCCAGAGCGTATTGTTACTAAATCTAGTGGTAATGTGTTGTACGAGTTGGATGATCAACCAGCTTTAGACTTATATAAAACGTATTTAGGTGACAAAGCTAGAGACCTTCCAGGAGCAGCTTTATTATATCCTTTAAATGTAAAGTCGGAAGACGAAGATCAATCCATAGTACGTTCAATTTTAAATATAAACGAAGCAGAAAATGCTGTAATTTTAGCAGGAGATATCAAAGAAAACTCCAAAGTACAGTTAATGATGACCAACGTGGATCACATAGCTAATGCGTCAGAGCGTGCAGCAACCCAAGCCTTAACGCACAGAAAAAACAAACCAGAATTAGCCATATTGGTAAGTTGTATTGGTAGAAAAATTGTTTTAGACCAACGTGTAGAAGAAGAAATTGAAGAAGTTATTGAGGTTATAGGTACTGAGACAGTCATTAGCGGATTTTATTCCTACGGAGAAATAGCACCATTTCATGGCGAAGTTGCGTGTCAATTACATAATCAAACCATGACTATAACGCTAATTAGCGAATAATGAATTCATTATTAAAAAGACAGATACGCAAATATTTAAGTGAAGATTTAAAAAACAACGACGCACTTTCAGAGTTTTTTAATGCTATAAGTAGCTCTTACAATAATTTTGACGAGCAATCACATATGATTCAAAGAGCAATGTCTATTAGTTCTGACGAGTTGTATACAGCAAATCGTAAGTTACAAAACGAAGCTGAAGAACAAAAAGTGGTTATTCAAAAACTAAAAAGTGTTATAGATACGCTTAAGTTTTATAATCTAGAAGAAGATCAAAAAACTGAAAATATAGAACTTACAGGTTCAAAATTAGTTGACTTTATCGATAATCAAACCAAGGAGATTATTGAAATGAACAAACAAAAACAAGCATTATTAAATGAGCTGGCGCACCAAAATCAGGAGCTTAGTGACTATGCACACATGGTGTCTCATGATTTAAAATCACCACTTCGTAGTATAGACGCTTTAACGTCTTGGTTAACGGAAGACTATGCTGAGGTTTTTGATAGTAACGGAAAAAACACATTAGATCTAATAAGAGATAACGTGGAGAAAATGGACACGCTTATTAGTGGTATTTTAGAATACTCTACGATTGGTAAAAATCAAATAGAAACCTATGATGTGGATGCTAATCTGCTAATAGAAAACATTCTAAAAATTATTCATGTACCAAGTAATATTAGTGTTACTAAAACCAATTTACCAGTAATAAAAGGTGATAAATATAGGTTGCAACAATTGTTTCAAAACCTTATTAGTAATGCTATTAAATACAATGATAAAGACCAAGGCGTTATTGAAATTGGAGCAGAAGATAAAGCCAGCTACTGGCAATTTTACATAAAAGATAACGGTAAGGGTATTGATAAATCCTACTTTGATAAAATATTTAAAACCTTTATAAAATTAGAAAACAATCCAGACTCAACAGGAATTGGATTGTCTATAGTTAAAAAAATTGTCGAATTATATGGTGGTAAAATCTGGCTAGAATCTCAAGTCAATGTTGGTACAACATTTTATTTCACTTTAAAAAAATCCCCAAATGGAACAACCTAACCAATCCTACATTAACAGTCTATCAGGAGGTGATGAAGCCTTCAAACAAAAGCTAATTGATATTATTAAAAAAGAGTATCCAGAAGAGAAACAAGTCTATTTTGATAATTTTGAAGCTAATAATTTTAAATTAGCAGCAGATAATGTGCATAAACTTAAGCATAAAATTAGTATTTTAGGCCTGGAAAAAGGTTATGAAGTCGCAGTAGCATACGAAAACAATTTGTTAGACGGTACTACAGATCTTAAAGATCAGTTTGAAGCGATATTGCAAAGCATAACAAACTATCTAGAAGAAATTTAAATATAAAAAAAATATGAATTGTATTATCATTGATGACGAAGCTACAGCAAGGATGATTATCTCTCAATTGTGCTCAAATGTACCAAGTCTAAATGTTTTGGAAGAGTTTCCAAATGCAATGCAAGCCATAAAATATTTAAATCAAAACGAAGTAGATTTAATTTTTTTAGATATACATATGCCTGATTTTACTGGTTTTGATTTTATCGAAACCCTTAAAAATCCACCTAAAATAGTACTTACAACATCAGATCCAAATTTTGCTATTCAAGCTTTTGAGTACGACTGTATCGTTGACTATTTAGTTAAACCTATAACTTTAGAGCGTTTTAAAAAAGCAATTGATAAAGCAGAATCAATAAAGGAAACGACAGCTAAACCAGTTTCAAAATCTGAAAATGTAGAAACCTCTTCTGGCAACGATTTGTATGTTAATATTGATAGACGTTTAATTAAAATTGATATTCCAAGTATTTATTTAGTGGAAGCTAAAGGTGACTATATTCAAGTTAAAACAGAGGATAAAAATTATACAGTACATTCTACATTAAAAAAAATTGAAGATAAATTACCCGATGATTTATTTTTAAAAGTCCACAGATCTTACATTATTAATATTAAAAAAATTATTGATATCGAGGACAATAGTGTATTAATCAAAAAAGACGTAATTCCTGTAAGTCGATCTAATAGACCAGAATTAATGAAACGTTTAAATTTACTATAACAGTATCTTTTTAAATTGTTTGCATCGTAACTAACTTATATCTTATTAACACGTTAGGTAGTGTTTTATTTGTGTTGTTTTTAAACAAATCATAGACGTAAGGTAAAAAAATTAGCTAATCTGTTGATTATTACCATTCGTCGATAGTTTAAAATGCACTAATCGAAAAACTATAAATCCAGCAAGCTTTAAAATTAGTTTTGTCATCAAATAACTAAATAAAGATGAAAAAACTAACTGTAACCCTAATTGTATTATTCAATATTTTTTTAATGTCTTGTTCTGTAGAGGAAGAGGTGAATACACCTGAAAGCTATAGTGCTATAATCGCAGATGTATCATACACGCAATTGGATTATGAGATTATAGAGTTGATTAATAATTACAGAATTTCTCAAGGATTATCAAGTTTGGCTATTTTAAATGAAGCTTCAAAAGAAGCTATTGATCATAATCAATATATGGTTACTCAAGGTACACCAAGTCATGACTATTTTTATTTACGTTCTCAAAATCTAAAACAAACGGTTAATGCAAAGACAGTTTCAGAGAATGTTGCTTTTGGATTTAGTAATGCGCAAGCTTTAGTTAATGCTTGGTTAAATAGCGAAAGTCACAGAGAAAATATAGAAAACCCAGAAGCAACAAACATTGGTATATCCACAAAACAAGATGCAGAAGGTAAAAACTATTTTACTAATATTTTTGTAAAACTATAAACGTAAAATTAGTTTATCTACAGTTAATTACCATTCGTCTACACTTACAAAGCATCAATCGAAAAACGAGTTTTCCAGCAAGAATTACAAGTAAATTTGTCTTGTAAATAATAAACAACTACATCATGACTAAAATATTACACTCTATTAAAAATCAAATATTAGCACTAGCAATACTATTAATAAGCGTTTCTAGTCTAGCACAAGACACACCTTTTAATTGTGATTATAGTGCGTATTTATTTCAGTATAATGATGTTTATGCTGTTGACTTAGCTTCTGGTAATGCTTTTTTAGCAGCTAAGGATATTACTCCAGGTAATATTAATGCAGCAGCTTACAACCCAGCTGATGGATTTATTTGGGGTTATTTAAGCTCGCCATCTCAAACAATAGTAAGAATTGGTAGCGATTTTCAAACAACAACGTTTACTATTCCAGAGTTGACCTCAGGAAATAAATATGTTGGAGATATTAGTCCAGACGGAATTTATTATTTTAAAGCAGGTGGAACTAGTTATTTTAAAGTAGATTTAGATCCAAGCTCAGCTACATATACACAATATTTATCTACAGAAAACTTATCTCAAAATATTAGTATTCACGATTGGGCTTTTAATGCAGTGGATGGAAATTTATATGCAGTAGAAAAAAGTACAAATATTTTATACCGTATTGATCCAACTACAAGTACTGTTCAGGCTTTAGGTGAAGTGCCAATTTTGTCAGGATTAAATTATACTTATGGAGCTGTTTATTTTGATGCAGATGGTCGTTTTTACGTGTCTGCTAATCAAACAGGAACAGTATATGTTATCCAAAATGTACAGGATGTAACGCCTTCAACTATAATGGATTCTAACTTATTTGCTTTTGGTCCTTCAAGTGCAAGTAATGATGGTGCACGTTGTCCTACTGCTCCAGTAGCACAAGAAATTTGTGATAATGGTATTGATGATGATGGTGATGGTTTAATTGATTGTGAAGATCCATCTTGTTCTGGATTTGGAAGTTGTGATGTAATTGCACCTCCAACTACAGCTAATGATGGTGGTTTAGAAAGTAACGGAAGATTGTCTGAAGCAATTAATAAACGTAATTTTAATAGAGCAAAATCAAGTTATAAATTTGACCAGAAATCTGCAAAACGTGTAACAAGAGATACAAGTAATTTGTATTCTAATTATAGATCAGCAAGTACTAGTTTTCAATTACAAGATTTTATACCATTAACAACTATTAATGAAGATTATGCAATAGACTCAACACCTTTAGACTTACTAAATATTACTAACGCTACAGAGGTATACTCAGTAGACTACATGCAAGGAGGTGCTTCAATTGCTTCGATTTTAGCTTTAAAAACAGAAAATGGTGTGTATGAGCACACAAAATATATCTGTGATAGATTATTAGGAGCCGAGTTAATTTCGGTGTCAACCATAGCTATCAACGATCAACCGTTTATTAAATCAATTATTAAAAACGCTGATGGTAGTTTTGAGTATGTGTTAAGTTTGTCGGCTAAATTAGACAATGCTGATGCTAATTTTGCAATAGAGTCACATTGGAATTTAGATTTATATCAATCAGATGTAACGTTTTATAATTTCCAAATTTGGTCAGACTCAATTGATGATTTATATAATTTAGCTCAAGAGGTATTAAACTTATTGGATACGGTAAAGCCAATTTCGGAATATCAACTATCAACGCCTCCAACTGTATTTGTTAGAAAAGGAAAATATAACAATGGTGCTTTAGATCTTCAAATAATAAATACAAATGCGACTAACACTGTTGCTTTTGATTCTGGTTTTAGAACTACTGAAACTAGTGATTTTAACTACACGTCTAGCAGTCTTGATTTAAACGAAAATTACATTACAGAGATAACAGTACCAACAGGACATTTATTTGATATTGGATTTAGAATTGGAGATGGAATTAATACTCCTGATGATTTATTTATGTCTGATGGTCCTTGGGGTTTTGATGACTCTCAGGTGTCTACTAACGTCAATAATTATAATGTTACAGAAAACACGACTACATTTAATAGTTTAGATTTTCCAATTGAACGTAATGTGACGCTTAATGCAACCACAAGCACTTATTTTGCAGCTTACAGAGCGATAACACCACGTTTTAAAGCTGTTGATTTAACAGATTTTAATAGTCTTAAATTAAAAGCTAAAGGAACAGGAAACTTAGAGATTACATTAGTGAAGCAAAGTATTACCAATTGGGAAGAACAATACAAGACCACTATTGCTTTAACAGATAATTTTCAAAACTACGCACTTTCGTTTGCTGATTTCACATCTACCTTATCATTAGGTTTAGATGCAAATGACATTGTTACTATTGTTTTTACTATGGTTAGTGAAGATGGAAGTACTGTGACTAAAGAAATGAATTTACAAGATGTGCGTTTTTCTAGAGGGACAACATTATCTGTTAATGATTTTGAGACAACAAGTTTAGAAAATAGTATTACAGCCTACCCAAATCCAATGGTAGATACATCAAATTTACATTTTACTACTACCCAATCTGAAACAGTACAGTTAGTTATTTACAATCAGTTAGGTAAAGTAGTTTATAATAAAACAATAAATGCACAAGTTGGTAAAAACCAGATAGCATTAAGCAGACAAAATTTAAGTTCTGGATTATATATCTGTAAATTATCAAGTGCTAAAACACATTACAATCCCTTAAAGTTGCTAATAAAGTAACAATTTCATTTAGTTTGTTGATTGATACGTGGTAACCTAATAACTAATAATAGCTTTATACAGTTGGTTACTCACTAAGGGTAAAAGAGAAATCTTTTGCCCTTTTTTTATTTAAGAAGTTTGCTGTTATTTTTTCTTTGATAATAAAAAGGTGTTTAACTTTAATCTTGCTCGTTTGCAGATACAGTAGACACCATATTAATCAAGTTTTTTCGTGTAATGGGTTTGATTATAAAATCTGTAATAGCTTCATACTCTTTAGCTTTTTTAATATCTACAGGATCGATTGAAGAACTAACGATGTATAGTGTAACTTTTTTGGGATATTTAATTTTAATAAATTCATCTAAAAATTGCCATCCATCCATTATTGGCATATTAATATCTAGTAATATTAATTCAGGAACGTTTTTTCCGGTTTTAATAATTTCGGTTAAGCCTGAAATAGCATCAGCTCCATTGTTATAAACTGTAAAATTTTGACATATATCTGTAGCTAATAAAATTTTTTTAGCAGCAAATATAAAGATGTGGTCGTCGTCAATTAGACAAGCTGATTCAATTTGTTTCATACTTTAAATATATAGAAAATATGGTTCCCTTGTTTATTTTGCTTTTTACTTTAACTTTACCATGCATGGCTTCAATTTGGTTTTTTGTAATATATAAGCCTAATCCTTTAGCTTCTTTGTGGTTATGAAAAGTTTTGTATAACCCAAAAATTTTATCTTTATGAAGGTCTAGATTAATACCAAGACCATTGTCTTCAATTTCTATTTTAATAAATTTATCAGACTGTTCTGCACTTAAAGTTATTTCTGGTGGAATATGATCTTGTTTGTATTTTAAAGCATTAGATATAAAATTAAATAATAGGCTATCCAAATAAGCTGGTATTGCTAAAACATAAATATCTTGTTCTATGTTTATATTAATGATGGCTTTAGTTTCCTTTATTTCGGCACTAAAATTTGAGATGGCTTTATTTGTAAAATCTAAAAGATTACAACGCTGTAAATCTTGTTCTTTATTGTCGTTTATAGTAGACACTTGGTTAAGATTGTCAATGGTTTCGCTTAATTGATGGACAGCTTCTAATATTAACGGAACATATTCGTTATTAGTTGCTTCTGGTGTTTCTGAGTACATTAAATCTAATAACATTTGTATGTTTCCAGAATGTGACCTTAGGTTGTGTGATACAATATGAGCAAAATTTAATAATCTTTCATTTTGTAGTTTTGTGGTTTTTAACAGCGTTTCTACCTTTTTATTAGCTATTGTACGTTTAGTTATATCAATTATATGAGATATAAAATGAACAGGTTTGAAATTTTCATCTCTTAAAATAGAGACTGATAATAGACAATGTATGATAGATTTGTCTTTTCTGATGTATCGTTTTTCACACTGAAATTTATTGCTTTTACCAGCAATTAAATCTTTTATGTTTTGAGGTATTACATCGATATCTTCTGGATGAGATAAAGTATTTATCGGGAAGCCAATTAGCTCCTCTTTTGTGTAGCCTAAATAGTCGCTAAAGCTTTTGTTTGAAGTAAGTATTTGACCATCCAAACTAACTAATGCCATAGCGTTAGGAGCATTGTCAAACGTTGTACGTATTAATTCTTCTTTTAATTTAAGTTCAAATAGTGTTTTGTTTTTTTCGGTAATATCTTGGATGACACCTATAACTTTTTGAGTTGCATCATTCTTTATTACAGGATAAGCTACAATACGCACCCATTTAATATTGTTTTTTGCTGTTTTTAGTTGTACCTCATTATCATAAGGTTCTTGTTTATTAACAGCACGATTAAATAGGATGCTTATTAACTCTCTATCATAACCTTCTAAAAAAAAGTTGATACCTTCTTCTAAACTAGGATTGTATTCTGGCTCTACTTCGTGGATAGTTCTAGTCATGGCGCTCCATGTAGCTTTATTGGTTTGGAGATTAACTTCCCAAGATCCAATAGCTATGTCTCTTTGTAAAGAGTCCATGTAGGTGTAACTAATATTGTCTTTAGTCGTATGTTTTTGAAATAACTGATTGTAAAGTTCTTTCATGTAAGTAATTGTTCAGTACTAATAAGTTAGGGCTTATCGAGTGTAATTTGTTGATTTTTAGTGTCTAAGTATTTTTTAAAGTAAATATAATAATAAGCATCTGTTAAAAGGAATATTTATCAGTTAAAATAACAAATCACAGCAATATAGTAAAATTTTAAATTGAAATTTTACTATATGACATCGTAATATTTTTAGTTTTTATTATATCTGATTATTAAATAATTAGGTTTATTTAAAACAGCGGTGAATGTTCTTGTTTAAAAGCAATATAAAATAATAAAATCGTTCAATGATTAGGATTAAAGCTGCTTTTTATGTCAAAACTTAACCCTTAGCCATAATCGTCATTAAGGTTTTAAAAGAATCTAGAGCTAAAGCCAAAAAATAAAATCATTTAAAAAGTAAGCATCTTAAATTAGTAGCCTTTTTTGTTTTAATAATATTAATTTTTAATTCAATTAAACCTTATCCAATTTAAAATGTCCAAGATTTTTAACCCTTTCTCATTTTTAAAAATTTGAAAAAAACACACTCTTTAAATCAAAAATGGCAACATGTATTAATTTTGGTACTTGTAATATGCTTGTTTTTAAGTTGCAACAACTCAAAAAGTAATGCTGTAGTAGTAAATAATGATAATATACCTGTTTATAATTTTGACCAATTACAGCCACTATTACATACAGACAGCAACAAAACTTATATTATAAATTTTTGGGCAATGTGGTGTGCACCTTGTGTTAAGGAATTGCCATACATTCAAGACTATCAACAAAAGCATCCAGAGACAGAGGTTATTCTAGTCAGTCTAGATTTTGTTAAAGATATTGAGACCAAACTAAAGCCTTTTTTAAAACAAAACAATATTACTTCAAAAGTAGTTTTGTTGGATGATCCTGCATCTAATATATGGATTGATAAAATAGATCCAAATTGGTCAGGAGCCATACCTTTTACAATTGTTTTTAATAATAATAAACGCGCTTTTTTTGAGCGATCGTTTGAAAGTGTTGAAGATTTAGAAATCGAAATAAATAAAACCTTAACTAATTAAATAATTTAAAATGAAAAGAATAAGTATAATAGCAATAATGCTTACATTATCAGTCAGTGTTTTTGTGTCATGCAAAGATAAAGCTAGTCATAAAAACGAAACAGCTTTAGAGCATGATGGTCGTGGTCAAGGACCTGAAGGACAACATCATGATGGCGACCGCAAAGGTCCACCACATCAAGGAGATAGAAAAGGACCACCAAAAGGAGGCAGTCCAGAACAAACCAAAACTATTGAAGAAATTGGTGGGTATAACATTGGAGATGTAGCTACGGATTTTAATCTTAAAAATGTGGATGGCTCAATGGTATCTTTAGCCAGTGTAAAAGATGCTAAAGGTTATATTGTAACATTTACTTGTAACGAGTGTCCTTTTTCAAAACTATACGAAGACCGTCTAATTGCATTACATAATACGTATGCGCCTCAAGGTTATCCTGTTATTGCAATAAACCCAAATAGTCCAGAAAACGAGAAAGAAGGTTACGCAGCAATGCAAGCTAGAGCGAAAGAAAAAGGATTTCCTTTTGCGTATTTAGTAGACGAAGGTCAAAAAATATACCCACAATATGGAGCAGTTAGAACGCCTCATGTATTTGTATTGGATAGTGATCGTAAGGTACAATATATTGGTACCATTGATGACAATTCTAAGTCGCCAGAAGACGTTAAAACAAAGTATGTTGAAGATGCTATTTTGGCTTTACAAGCAGGAAAAAAACCAACAACTACATTAACTAAAGCAATAGGTTGTCCTGTAAAAGCTAGTAGAGGATAATTATAAGTCAATATCATATAATAAAAAACACAAGCGTACTGCTTGTGTTTTTTTATGCTTTTATTTTTATAAATACTTGTGTTTAATCTCTAAAAACTGGCTTATCAAACAATAACCATTTAAAACGTAATCCAATTTCGTTAAAAGTAAAACCAGCAGCAGTTGCAGATGCAATGTTACTTCGTGTACCAAAAAGGTTAGCCATACAGCGCTCTGAGAATTTATAACCTAATTTAGCTTGTATTCTGTAAGTGCTTTGCTGTTCGTCGTCTTCAATATATTGTAAACCGGTTGCAGCTGTTAATTCGTAGTACCACTCTTTTGGTTTTGCGATGTTTTCATCTTTAATAAGGTTTGCAAATACCTCTACAGCATTAAAGGTTTCTGGCGAAAAATATATGGATGGAACTTGGTTTTTAAACGTAATGTATTGGTAATTTAAACCTGCTTTAAGTGATGGTTTGGGTAAAATATTATAATATAAAGATGTGAATAATAAGTTTCTGGCATTGCTATCGCTTTGACTAGTATAAAAGTACTGCGTAAACCAACCTAAATTAAAATTAGTATTTAAACTGTAGTTTGCGTAAAAGTTGTTTTGTACAATCTCGCGATCTAATAACTCGGCATTAAAACTTTGTAATTCGCGCTTATAACCTACGGTTAAATCTTGCAGCTTAAAAGGTTTAATATTAAATGACAAGTCTGTTAATAATTGTGTGTAGTCATTAGTGGTTGCCTTTGCAGACGTTAAACCAGCAGTTCCTTTAAAGGTTAAGTTTGGTAATAATTGGTAGGATATTCCTGCGCTAAAATCGTGAGAGGTTGCTTCGTTATTTGTTACTGCATTAGTGGTGCTTCTGTAATTGTAGCTTCCTAATATTTTAAATTTTGTAGAAAATGGAAACTCTAGATTGTTGTTTACTGCAAACGCTTCATTATCTCCATTATCAAAGGTGTATGATGTTTTTCCTTCGTAAAAAGGTGTAAAGGTTGTATTAAGGTTTTTTATAAAGTTTGTTGCGTCTTTTTGATTGTCGTAAAACTTCAAGGTGTTTTCTGCAGATGTGTAAGCAGCTTCATATTTTCCTATGGCTTTTAATGCATTAGCGTTTCCTAGGTTACCATCAAAAGACGTGCTGTCATTTACCAAAATTTGGTCGTAATCTTTGACGCTCTTTTTAAAATCACTTTTATAAATATTAAGTGTTGCGCGTAAGGCTAAAACCCAATTTTCGTTAGGTTTAGACTCAATTAATTTCGCGATAAGCGTATCTGCAGTTTTATATTTTTTATTCCAAATTAAGGCTTGCGCATAACGCTCTGTAGTTTGTTGTGTTAATGTTGCATCTGTTGATGCCTCTAAACTATTATAGGCTTGTTGGCTTAATTGTAGCGCGTCTTTTTCTTTACCGTTTAAGTGGGATACTAATGCTAAACCATTTAATGCTGTGATTTTATTTTCAGGATTTTTAGCTAAAATATCATAGGTTGCTTTAGCATCGTCTAATCTATTTGCTATTAAATATAAGTTTGCTAAGTTTAATAAAGTGTCTTTGTCGTTATCAAAAAGTGTCAGGTTTTGTTTTAATAAAGCTTCAGCTTCATCATATTGTTGCGCTTGTTGTTTTTGATAAGCATAACCTAAATACATGTATTTTTTAGAGGTTAAAGCATTTGGGTTGCCAGGTAAAACGTTTAAAGCTTTGTTTACATATAGTAACGCGTCTTCATATTCTTTTAAATTAGATAATGTGTTGGCATAACTTAGTAAAGCGGGAAAACTTTTAGGGTCTTCATCTATTAGCGTTTTAAAATATGTTTTTGCTTTTGGAAAGTTTTTATTCCATAATAGGGATTCGCCATAATTTAGTTTCACCTCAAAATCTTTTGGGTAATCTGCCAAAAGATTTGTAAAAAGGGTATTGGCTTCTTCTGGTTTTCCGTTTAAACCAATTGCACGACCATAACATAGTCTAGCGGTTTTATTGGTAGGATGCTCCTTTAGTATGTTTTGGAAAAACGTTTCCGCTTTAGCGTACTTCCCTGTTTCTAGGTATGTATAGCCTTCTTGCATATCTTGAGCATAACTAAATACAGTAGTTATTAAAAAGGTAAGTAGGGTAAAAAATTTGAGTTTCATGTTTCAGTTTTAAATCAATTGCAAGTTAGGCATTCATATCCATTCATTCATCTACACCAATCGTCCACTCATCGAAATTCAACAGTCCTTCAGAGGTTTGCGTCGCATCTTTGTATCAGAAATCAGACAATAACAATTTAAATATAACAATTATGGCATTAACAATTACACAACAGGACAACACAATTATTTTAGAAGGAAGCTTAAACACTGCAACCATCAATAATTTTACAACACATTTTGGCTTTATACTAAACGCATTTAAAAGTGTAACACTAAACATTGATAAGGTTACAGATATGGATGCTTGTGCATTACAAACTTTAAAAGCAATGTATGTTAAAGGTGTAGCAAACCAGAAAATGTTTTTTGTTGAAGGTAACAGAAGTGAAGAAATTTACGAAGCATTTGTATATCCACAAGTAGCCTAATTAGTATTAATCAACACACCATAATAAGATGCAAGCTTTTTCTATATTAAAAACAAAAAAAATATCTCCAGAGCAATTATTTATGCTTAGCGTATTAGCAGTAAATGGAGGAAACTATTTGTACAATCTTATTTTAGGTCGTGTGTTAGGTCCAGCACAATTTGCAGATGCAGCTGTGTTAATTACCTTTTTGTTAGTGCTATCTTTTGTAGCCATGACGTTTCAATTAGTGACTGCAAAATTCTCGGTAGTTTTTGAAAACGATACGTTTAAAAATTTTATCTCAAAAATTTACAAAAATGCGACAATTGTAGGATTAGGTTTAGGTGCTTTAATTATCGTGTTTGCAAATCAATTACAAGCTCTTTTTAATACATCATCTTCTAGTATGTTTACAATTTTTGGAATAGGAGTACCACTTTATTTTTTAATGAGTGTAAACAGAGGTGTGTTTCAGGGTAAAAAAGAATTCAAGTCTTTATCCATTACCTATCAAGCCGAGATGCTAAGCCGATTGGTTATTACGTTAGCTTTAATTTTTTTATTTGACATACAATCATCGGTTGTTATTGCAGTCGGAATTTTAATTTCTTTTGGATTTGGATTAGTGCCTTTTAAATTTAAAAATTTAAACTTCAAAAAAACTATTGCTATAGAAGCAAGTCAATCTAAACAAGTAAAAAGCTTTTTTATTATCACAGCGTTTTACGAGTTTACACAGATTATAATCAACAATAGTGACATCTTATTAGTTAAGCATTACTTTGACGCTTACGACGCAGGATTGTATGCATCACTAGCCTTAATAGGTCGTATTGTATATTTTGTAGCATGGATGTTTGTTATGCTGTTATTACCAACAGTGGTACAACTTAAAAAAGAAGGAAAAGCAACAGCGCCAATTTTATTTAAATACGTTGGTTACATTGCAGCAATTGCAACTGCAATAGTTATTGGTTGTGCTTTATTTCCAGAAACTGCAATTACTATATTATTTGGAGATAGTTATCTAACAATGGCGCCTTTATTATGGAAGTATGCTTTAGCAACTGGTTTGTTTGCCATATCAAACATCTTTGCATACTACTATTTATCATTAGATAGATATATTCCTGTGGTAATATCTGGAGTCTTCGGAATGTTGCAAATGGGATTAGTTATCTTTTTTCATGACAGTTTAGAGCAAGTCGTACACATGCAAATAATAGCAATGGTATCATTATTGGTCATCCAAGTGATCTTCTTTGTTTTTGAGTCTAAAATGAAAAAATAAAAAGTAATTTATTTTATTAGTCTATTATAAATGAAGAAGCTATGGTTTTAAACCATGGCTTTTTCTGTTGTAAGTATTTTGCAAGTGGATATTAAAATGTTTATCTTAATGTTATATTATAGTAGTTTAAATAATAGTATAAGTTTTGTTGGTTTTTTTCTTTTGAAAGTCAAAACGTTAAATGGTAAAACGACACCTTTTTACCATTCGTCTACAGTAACTTGCAATCTGTCTAAAGAGGTCTTAATTAGTGTCTTAAATAACGCAAATTTGTAGTGTAATTAAGAAACAACATATTAAAACACATAAAAATGAAACTAGCAATCGTAACAGCATATCCACCAAGTAAAGTAACATTAAATGAGTACGCTTACCATTTAGTAAAGCACTTTAGACAAAAAGAAAATGTAACTGAGATTGTTTTATTAACAGATAAAACAGAAGGCGCAAAAGACATTGCTTTTACAGAAGATGGTTGTAAAATAACAGTTAAAGAGTGTTGGGCATTTAATAGCTACACAAACATTATAAATGTGACTAAAGCTATTAGTAAGACTAAGCCAGATGCAGTTTTATTTAACTTACAATTCATGAAGTTTGGAGACAAAAAAATAGCTGCAGCTTTAGGGTTAATGTTACCACTAGTTTGTAAACTTAAAAAAATTCCTAATATCGTGTTATTGCATAATATATTAGAAGAAGTAGATTTAGGATCTGCTGGATTTACAAGTAGCAAAATTATGCAAAAAGTTTATGGTTTTATAGGAACAAGCTTAACAAAGCTAATCTTACAAGCAGATACAGTTGCGGTAACAATGCAAAAATATGTTGATATTTTAGAGAAAAAGTATAAGGTGAAAAATGTGACATTAATTCCGCACGGAACTTTTGAAATCTCTGAAGAAAAGCCAGAATACGATTTGCCACAAGGACCTTTACAAGTTATGACTTTTGGAAAATTTGGAACTTACAAAAAAGTAGAGGGTATGATTGAAGCGGTTGAAAAAGTAAGAGCTTCAACTGGATTAGATCTAGAAGTTGTAATAGCAGGAACAGACAACCCAAACGTACCAGGTTATTTAGCAAAAGTGCAAGAAGATTATAAGCATGTGCCACAAGTGCGTTTTACAGGATATGTTGAAGAATTTGAAGTACCAACCTTGTTTAAAGAAAGTGCAGTAGTTGTATTTCCATACACGTCAACAACAGGAAGCTCTGGTGTTTTACACCAAGCAGGAAGTTATGGTAAAGCTGTTGTTATGCCAGATTTAGGTGACCTTGCATTATTAGTAAAGGATGAAGGTTATAAAGGTGAATTTTTTGAGCCTACTTCTGTAGAAAGTTTAGCAAATGCAATTGAGGCAATAGTAACAAATGAAGCTCACAGAATAGCTTTAGGTAAAGCAAACTACGAAGCTGCAACAGCCTACCCAATGGAAAAAATTGCAGATATGTACCTTAATAACTTTGATGCTATCATTGCAACTAAATCACCAAAAAAAGCCCTAAGAAAAATGAGTCAAAAAGCAGTGGTTTTAGAGCCAGCTTCAGCAGAATAGTACTAGTAAATTACGATACCTTTTTTGTCCCAAACAAATAAATATCTCATATTGATTTAGCAAATATAGTTTTTTACAATCTCAAATTAACCTACTTAATTTGAGATTTTTGCTTTTATAAAACTATTTAAACAGCTATCTACTACTAGTTAGTAATATATTTAAACGATGCCTTTTTTACACCATTTTTATCAATAAACCCAAAATGTTTTTGGGTATTTCTACGCCAAGGTCTACTACCTACAACAGCTTTTGGTACGTCTACAAAATCATACAACGTCCAAGACATAAATTGTAAATTATTAGCAGCAATAATCTCTTGTATTTTTTTATGGTAATTAGCTTGATCTTCTTTATTGCTTCCTAAAGGTTTCCAAAAACCATTGTAAGATGACATTCCAAACTCTTGCAATACTAACGGTTTGTTTGGTATTTGGTTTTGCATGGTTTTAATTGCAGCATCCAATTCGCTTAAGCCTTCATAATAATGAAACGAAACAATATCTACCTTATCTTTTAAAATTGGTGCACTTTGGGTGTTTGACCAACCAATAGTTACAGGATGTACCTTGTCTATAGATTTTACCAAGTCAATCATATTGTCTAACCAAGCGATAACCATATCTTTTCCTCTAGATTCAAAATCTAGGTTAGGTTCGTTTTTAATATCCCAAGCAATAATAGCGTTGTGGTCTTTAAAAGTGGACACTATAGTTTCTGCGTGACGTTGGTTTAAGGTCCAATTCATTACAGAATAATCACCATAAAAATCAAATAACGTAACTACTACTTTTAGGTTTTGCTCTTCTGCAGCATCTAAAGTGTGTTTTAGTTTTTCTAACTTTTTAGGATCAACCTTAGCTTTTCCAAAGTCATCATATTGCACAAAAATCCTAACCGAATTTAAGCCAGCATTTTTAATGATTTTAAAGTCGTTAGCAATTGTGTCTTTCGCAAAAGCGTCACCAAACATATTCCATGGTGTCGCTTTTGGGTAATAATTAATTCCTTTAATAACTAAACTATCAGTTTCAATTTTTGCTATTTCTGGTAAGTACGGTTTAGTACTTTCTTTAACAAGATGTCTAATACGCCAAAAACCATCTTCTAATAAAAACACCATTTTATAAGTTGAGGTTTCTGTTGTTTCTAGGACTAGTTTTTCAGCTTTAAAAACACGTTTATATTCTACAACATCTCTATCGGTAACAACAGCCAACTGTCCATCTTCACTAAAAAATTCTAAAGTAGGATTGTGGTTTAATGTTGTGGCTTCAATAGTTGTGTTTTCAGCTTTATTTAATTCAATAAAACTATATAAATTTTCTCTGGCACTATCTGTGTAATAATCTTTTATACCAGCAGTTTTGTTGGTTTTGTAGGCTACTTGTTTAACATACCAAGCATCTAAATAGTCATTTTGCAATGCATTTAAGTTTTCGTTATCCATTGGACGACCTTCGTTTTGTAAAGGTTCCCAAATTAATTTTGGAGCATATTGTTCTATTTTTTGTATTTCGGTATGTAGCATTGTGCTTCTGTCTGCTCCAGTGTTTAAGTAGCTAAAAAGCCCACTAATACCAGATATTATCAAGGCTACAATCATAATATATGAGATTATTAATATGGTACGTAGTATGTTTTTGTTAAGACCTACCATAGTTTTTTATTATTAAATGTTTTATTTATTCCAGCGGTTTCAACACTAAAACTATACGTGTCGTTTTTGTAAACTGCAGGCTTTAAATTAAAAGTAACATACCCATTAAAAGATGTTTTTATAATGGTGTCAATAAGCACATTGTCTTTGTAAATTAAAAGTTTGACGTGCAAGCCATCCGGAATCATTTGCTTCATAAAACTTTGTAATGGACCTACTAAAATTTCGCGATTTTGTTTGGCAAAAGCAACCTCAAAATCTTCAATAACGCGTTGGTAACTTAAAGTAATTGTATTGCTTTCTGCCATGCCATCAACATAGGCTTTAATACTCCAATTATCCTTAAAATCAGGATGAATAATTTTTGCATGTGCCACTCCTTCAATTGTTGTACCTGTAGTTTTTAAAATATTTCCACTAGTGTTGGTAATAAAAAAGGTAACAAAAGTCCCATCACTAACCACATTATCTTGCTTGTCTTTAATTACTGTGGTGTTAAACGTGGTAACCTGATTTCCGTCTGCGTAATTATGTGGTCTTTTTGCCGAAATTTTAAAATCTGTAGGAATTGCTGCCCAAACATTAATGGTAAACTCTTTGGAATTAACTCCTAAACTTTCTGATGACACTAACATGCGTCCACTTTCTTTTTTAGAATAAATGTTTTTATAAGAAATCAAATTTTTTGTAAAAATGACCTCTTTTTCTTCTGAAGCTAAAAATTGAAATTTAGCATCAACTTTAGTTTTTGTTGGCACTGGATTGTCTAAAGAATCTGTAGGTATAACAACCAACATGGTGTAATCTGTTGCTCCAGCCTCAATACTTGGAGGTCCAATATAAGTTTCCATGGTTGCAACTTCTGCTTTTGGATTTATATTAAATTGACCAGACGCAGATTTATTTTTGTCTAATACTATCCAATTGACCACACCAATTTTTTTGGTTATGTTTTCCGGAATTATATATTGAAGTGTACCATCTTTGGCTATAGCCGAAACTAAAGTAGATCCATAACTGTTTGAACAATACAATAATGGTTTTTCGCCTTCTGAAGTAGTAAATTTTAAAACAATTGGCTTGCCAACATTATAATTTGTTAGTGTTGTTACTAATTTGATAGGATTAGTCTTCTCGCTTTGTTGTACAACAGCAAACGATGATAATAAAATCAGACCTAAAACAAATATGTATGTGCGTTTAAGTAGCATTAATTTGGACTTCCTATGTATGTGTTAATTTCTATTTTAATATAACTAAAATCAGGATGATCAATTTTTTGTAATTGGGCATCGCTATGGTTTTCAATTCTGTTAGGAACGACTTTTCCAGCTATAGCATCGTTTGGTAAACCATTTACAAAAATATTTTTCATATCACTATTTATGATTTTAACTTTACCGTCCTTTAAAATCTGATATTCAAAATCTTGTTTGCGTTGTTGCCTTACACCTTCTTTTACAAATAAATGATCGACCCAAACCATGTTTTTGTTTTCATCATAGTAAGTTACTAAAAGCTGAGGTATTGTAATCTCTTGGATACCACTATTAAATAAGTTTCCGTTTATAATACTGTCTTTAATGCTAATGGCACTTAGTACAACGTTTTTGTACAAGTCAGATCCCGATACATTTCCTGCTGCTTGTAAGTTAAATTTTGTTGGTTGCTCTTCAAACTCAACTGGAGTAAATTCATCTGGATTAAATGTGTCTGGAATGGAATCTTGTGTTCTAGACCAAGCAATACCTTCAAAATTAATCCTAAAACTACTAGACTCTTTAGGCATTAATTTATGCTTGACGTGGTATTTTGCGTTGTATGTTGCTAGTTGTTTGTTGTTATCGTTATACAAGGTGCCTTTTAAAATAACATCTGCTGGTACATTGTCTACATTTTGGACTTCTCCAATAATAGCATAACTACCATCATACTTCACTAATTTAGCTGAAACGACTTCTAAAACAGGCTGTTTTAAAATATCTTCATGGTGTGTTGCTTCTGTTGTAATACGTCTACGACCTTGATTAAAATACTTGGTTGTGTTATCAGAATAGAGTTGGTCTGGAGGTAAGTCGTTATTTAAATCGTCAGGTTGTAAATACCATTTGCCTTGACGTTTTGATAGCGATTTGTAATCCACTTTTTCAATTTTTTCTAAAGGTGTAATCCATTGGCTGGTTACTTTTGCCGATACTGTACTGTCGTTATGTTTAGTTATTTCAGTCTCGATAGCATCCATTTTTGCGTAGCTACTTAGCAACCCATCGGTTACCGATATCTCTAGCATATATTGTGCTATTGGCAAGTTGTTTTCGGGATCTATTAAGCTATGTGCTTTTTCAAATTCTTTAAAATCTAACGCATCATAGTAGGCAATAATGGCATTTTCTGGACTGCGTTGCGAATCGTTTTTTAAGTAAAACAAATAAATACCATAAAACACAGCTATGGCTAGAATTAATGCCCAAACGTGTGTGATACGTAAAACGTTTCTATTAAACTTATTATAGGTCGTTGGGAATTTTAAAAATTCGGTAACTGGTTTTATGCGAGTTTTTAAAGCGTTAACCCAAAGCATTTGAATATTTAAAACAAAAGCCACTAAAACGGTTAAAAACGGAATAATTCCCCACATTATTTTAACCCATTTGGCAACATCTTCTTTTGGTAAAATTGAAGACACAGGCGGAATGTTAAGGCGTTCCCAAACCATAATTCCATTTTCTAATTGTCGTAAACGCTGCCAACCACAAAAGTAAAGGATGGGATCGTAAAACTTATCGTTAGAAAATATGTACTTAAGATTGTATTTCTCTGGCGTTGTTAAAAATTGCTGTAAAGATCCAATTCCGGCAACTCCTTTAAATTTTGAGTTTTCTAAGCGCTCGATTGGTCGTGTGGTTAATTCTGGTAATCGACGTGCAGAATGGTAATTACCATCTACTGTCATGGCATTAGTTTGCGCGCTTAGCCAAGCCATTTGATCTCCAAAGCCTAGCGTTAAAAAACGCCATTTATCATGGTCATCTTGATTTAAAAAATTAACAATAGGCAACATCTTAATTTTTTGTGGCTGCGATGGTCTAAAATAATTTAAACTCATAGTGAAAACTACCATAAATACCATGAGTCCAGCAAGTATTCCGCCAATAATACGATGGTAAACAGCACCAAATTTAGACTGAATAAGTTCTTTTAAATCACCTTCAACAAAACGATATACAAATTCACCCATTAAAGGAATGGATAATATAGAAGCCCAAAGTGTAAATCTATCTAAGGTTAAAATATTAAAAGCAGTTTCGCCTAACATTTTTAGTGGTACAGGAGTAGTTCCTCCAGTTCCTAAAATGGTACAAATAGTTATTGATAGTCCAAAAAACAAGTAGCGTTTACTGTAATATCTGTAAAAAATATAGGGTAATAATATTAGTAAAATTCCCCAAGGAATTAAAAAGAAGACTAATCCTGAGGATGTGATTTCTAAGAAATTATCACGAGAACCATGCGGAATTGGAACCTGAGTAATTGGATTGGCTTTAGAGTTTAGCCAATATGGAAAAATACATCCAACGATTAAGACTAGTGACAGCATTCCAAAACTTACAATACGTTTAAAAAGTTTAAAAAAACTATTCAAAAATATTTTGAAAGTCACTTCTTTCATGGTGTTGACTTGCTCTCGCGAAACATCCATAATTACCATTCCTATTAAAGGGAAGATAAAAAAGATCATTCCAAAAATTGGTGTTACATGATGTGAAGTTACCGTTACTGCTATTAAAGATAAGGAGGTTGCTAAATACCATTTTTTACCTGTTTTTAACCATAAGTAAATTTCGGGTAAGGCATGCATTAATACAGACACACCAACAATACTGGGTAATTGTCCAAAAATATGAAGCGTCTCCACAAACGATGAGCTAAATACTGCCAGTACACAAGCATAACCAGCTACCGTTTTATTAGCGGTCATCATTAAAGAAAAACGATACGTACCAGTCACAAACAGCACAATAGCAATTAACGCAACACTAAACATTCCAAATTTTAAACCACCAATCATGGAGAGTAGTCCAATGGATTGATGTACTAAAGGCGGATAACTTTGTACGGTAAAACCTGTATACCATTCGTAATTCCAAGGTTCAAACCAGCTATTAGCATAATGATCTGCAAAAAACAAATGAATTAACGCATCATAAGTAGTTTCCAAAGTAAAAAATATGGCACTACCATGAAATGCTAAAGCTAAAAGTATAGCTGTGATTAAGTATTTGTTTGAGGTTTCCTTCATTTAAAGCTTACGCTATTATATATGGTAAAGATAAATAAATAAAATAGTGCTTCCATTTTTAATTATCTACAGCAATCTACCATTCGTCGACACTTAGCTATAGGTTAAACTAAATTACAAATTTAAGGCACTTATCTCATGTACATTTGTACCATCAACAACAAACAAATACACTTATTATGAAAGTTTTAGCAATAGATGACCAACAATTAGTATTACTGCCTTTACAAAAAAGATTAGTAGAGTTAGGTTACGAAGTAAAAATCGAAACAGATGCAGTTAAAGGTTTAGAATTATATGAATCTTTTAATCCAGATTTAGTAATAGTAGACATCAATATGCCAGGATTATCTGGATTGGAAGTTGTAAAACATATTAGACTGACTAAAAACTCGCAAACACCAATAATGGTTTTGTCTGGTGAAACTAAAGATGAAACTATTACTGAAGGTTTTGAATTAGGTATTAACGACTACATGAAAAAACCATTAAGCTTAAACGAAATTAGTGCTCGTGTAAAACGATTAATTGGTGCACCAGAAGTTTCTAATATAGTAACTAAAAGTGATGTAATGATACAAGAGCGTTGCGTAGGTGTTGTGATCCCATGTTACAATGAAGAAGAGCGTTTACTAAGTGAAGAGTTTATTACTTATATAGATAAAAACTCAGGATATCATTTATGTTTTGTAAATGATGGAAGTAAGGATAAAACATTAGAAGTTTTAAAAGAATTACAAAAAGGAAGAGAAGATTTTATTACAGTTTATGACTGTGAGAAAAACGGAGGAAAAGCTGAAGCTGTACGTTTAGGAATGTTGCATATGGCTAAAAAAGAAGATTTAGACTACATCGGATTTTTAGATGCAGATTTATCTACAGACTTAGCAGATTTTGATGATTTAGTTAAAACTATTGAAACTACAGATTTTAAAATTGTAAGTGGTTCTCGTATTTCAAGAATGGGAGCAAATATTACTAAAGAGTCTGCAAGAAAAATAATTAGCTTAACGATAAACTTTATTATCAGAAAGATTTTAAAAATGGATTTTAAAGACACTCAATGTGGTGCTAAAATCTTCCATAAAGATGTAATTGACATCGCTTTTGGTAAAAAGTTCGTAACACAATGGATTTTTGATGTGGAGATTTTTAAAAGAATGAGTATCCATTTTGGATTAAAAGAAGCAAAAGCAATGCTATGCGAGCAACCATTAAAAAGATGGATACATGCAGATGGTTCTAAATTATCAATGAAGGACTCAGTAAAAATTGTTGGACAATTAGGACAAATTGCTTGGGTTTACAGAAATAAAAAACAAAATTCAAAAGCAGCAGTCGCAACTAAAGTTAATGTAGCCTAATCTTTAAATTTCCCCAAATCATGAAAACAGGTATTATCATAATCTTTCACAATAACGAAAAACAAATTAACCCCTCTTTTTTTATTCAAAAAATAAGAAACACATCAAATTTAAAATTATGTTTTGTTGATAATGATAGTAAGGATAATACATCTGTTATGTTAGACGAAATTAAAGAGGCTTGTCCAGAAGTGTCTGTAGTAAATATTAAAAAGTTTAAATCAGATATTTCGGCAGTCAGAGCAGGAGCAAGATATATGTCCAACCAATTTAATTTAAATCAATTAGGATATGTGTCTGCAAATATGCTAAACATCAAGTATCATGGCTTAAATGGTTTGATAGATGCCATAAACGAAAATCAAGAACTACTATCTAAGTTTAATATCGAAGAGCTTAAAAAACGTAAAATTAAAGTATCTCTGTTTCAAAGCTTGTTTTCAATTATTGATTATTTAAAAAAAATAAAAGTCAAAAACCAGTTTATCGAACTACAATATTTAAGTAAATTTTAAATTCAGAACTATGAAAGTATATCCAATAAAATTCAATCCAATATTAAAAGAAAAAATTTGGGGAGGAAACAAACTAGGAACTTTATTAGGTAAAAACACTGCTAAAGATAATGTTGGCGAAAGTTGGGAGATTTCTGATGTAAATGGAAATATTTCTGAAGTTAGTAATGGTGTATACAAAGGGTCTAGTTTAAAACAACTAATTGCAACACATCAAGCAGATTTGTTAGGTGCAAATAACTTTGCAAATTTTGGATTTGATTTTCCATTGCTAATTAAATTTTTAGATGCCAAAACAGATTTGTCTGTACAAGTGCATCCTGATAATAAAATGGCTAAAAAGCATCATAATAGTTTTGGTAAAACTGAAATGTGGTACATAATGGATAGTGATGAAAATGCAGATATTGTATTAGGGTTAAAAGATAAAACAATAAACCCAGAGGTATTAAACCATATAAATGCAAATAATGTAGATGCTATTTTTAACAGAGAACAAGTTAAAAAAGGCGATAGTTTTTTTATACCAGCAGGAAAAATACATGCTATTGGAGCAGGTGTTTTAGCTGCAGAGATACAACAAACTTCAGATGTTACATATCGCGTATATGATTGGGATAGAGTAGATGATAATGGTCAAAAAAGAGAGTTGCATACTAAGTTAGCTGAGCAAGCAACAAAACAATTTGATACTAACGGTAAAGCTAGTTATAACATAAAACCTAACACTAGGACTAATTTGGTTAATTGCGAATACTTTACAACTAATATTTTGGATATTACTAATCTTCAAGCAAAATCATATGACAACTTGGACTCTTTTGTAATATTTATGTGTGTGGAAGGTACGGTAGAAGTTACCATAGGTACTGAACATGAAACTTTAAAAATGGGCGAAACCATACTAATTCCAGCTAAAGCAAATGCAGTCGTTTTTAATTCTACTAACGCTAAACTATTAGAGGTATATATTGACGATAGCTCAGTAAATAATATACAACACGCATCTTAGTTGTAGTTTTAATAGCTAAACACAAAGCAATTACTATATTTGTGCGCATCAAATAATATTAAATATGAGCGTTTTACAAATGTTAAAAGAAAGAAGTAACTCTAATTGCGAGTTGTGTACTTCTAATGTAGATACAAGACAATATAATATTCCGCCATCATTAAACGAAACTGTTGATACTTGTTTAATGGTATGTGCTAACTGTTATGACCAAATCGAAAAAAACACAGAGATGGACGTTAACCATTGGAGGTGTTTAAACGATAGTATGTGGTCAGAGCACGTTGCTGTTCAGATTATGGCTTGGAGAATGTTACAACGATTAAGAGGCGAAGGTTGGCCAAAAGATTTGTTGGACATGATGTACTTGGACGATGATAACTTAGCAATTGCTAGATTAACGGATGAGCATAAAGATGAAGCGGATAAAATTATCCATAGAGATTGTAATGGTGTAATTTTAGAAACTGGAGATAGTGTTGTATTAGTTAAAGATCTTAAAATAAAAGGCTCTAGTCAAGTGGCTAAACAAGGTACAGCAGTAAGAAATATTAGATTAGATCGTGAAAATGCTACCTATATTGAAGGTAAAGTAGGACCAACACTAACCGTTATTATTACTGAGTACGTTAAGAAACTATAATCTTAATGACAACATATAAAAAAGGCTTCAATTATTAATTGAAGCCTTTTTTGTTATAACGCTTTTTGTTGTTGTTTATAAAAAGCATCTGCTTGAAGTTGCATTAGTTGACTAGCTTTTTTACGTTTGTATTGATACAATTCATCGTCTTCAGATAAATCAGTATAAATTTTATCATTTATTTTAAAGTCAGCTTTCGCAGATAGTTTTCTTTCTTGAACACGTTGCTCAACAACCGTTTTAATAGCTGTTTCTTGATCTTCTAGTTTAAAATCATATTCTCCCTTGGGTGATAATAGTTTCGCTATTATTGGAGAGGTTTCAATAGCTAAAAATAATAAGAATATAAAAAACGACGGTAGCCATGGTAAGGTGTTTAAGGCATTTATTCTGGCCATTAAGCCATCAAAGCCATCAATAATGGGTTGTGTGTTGGCTACTTGTAGCTCATAATCCGAGTTTAGTTTACTTATTTCACTTTCAATAGTTGCAATTTTTGTTTTATTATCTGTTTTTAGTTGCTGTAATTCTGCGAAAGCAGTATCATGTTTATCACGTTTTTCCTGATAGACAGGTCCTTTGCCTAATTTATTAGTGCCAAAGGTACCTTCAGCCTCTGTAATGTATGTGTTGTAAAGGGTGTTAACTTCAGCTTCTTTTGTTGTTATTTCATTTAGAAGGTTGACTATGTTTTGTTTTAATTCATTTTCTTTAGGTGAAAATTGTAAGGCAATATCCTCTTGATTTTGAAGGGTCATTGCATTTTTTTTTGTCAGTAATACTTGATTGATTTCTTTTTCAAAAATCTTAAGCTCTAAAGGTTTTGAGATGACTATAGCTATAATTAAAGCCAAAATTAGTCTAGGTGTGGCTTGTAATAGTTGGTTAACAAAGTTGCCTCTTTTTTTAATAGTTGACACAATAAAGCGGTCTAAATTAAAAATTAAAAGTCCCCAGACTAATCCAAATCCAATGGACATGTATACGTTGTCAAAAACGGTGTAAAGTGCATAGCTAGAAGCTATAAACGCCATTACTGCAGTAAAAAATACGGTTGCGCCTATTCCTGCGTATTTATTTTGTTCGCCAATAGAGGATGTTTTAAGGAGGTCTGTATCTGCTCCAGAACAGATTATAAAAAATTGTTTTAACATGATGTGATTGACTTTAATTGATGACCCTAAGACAAGCTCAGGACTGATTGTCTATTAGAACGCTAAATGTTTGGTTTTGTTACAGTTTAAGCCAAAAAAAAGCTTCATTAATTTGAAGCTTTTTTTATCTAAAAACATATATTACTCGTTTACAACTTTACCATTAACCGTTTTTATTGGTTTTTCAGATAGATGAACAGTGGACACACCGTTATTTGTATGTGATGATATGTTTAATTCTGAATTATTTTTAACTAAATCTAAAGCCTTATCAGAGGTAATGGCTTCTCCATTATAATAAAATAAAGCGTCTTTTTTTGCCATACTAATAATGTGATCTGTAGTTTTCATTGGAGGTGGTGGAGGTGGAAGTGTTAAGTCATCATCCTTCCAAGTTTTTTTAAATTTAATAAAAACTTTACCGTCTTTATAAACTTTAGTTATTTTTTGACCAGGAATTACTTTGCTACCATCTGTTGGAATATTGGATAATTTATTCCCTTTTTTGTCGACTTCAATTCCTGATTTGTTATAATACTTAGTTTTGTTTTTTGTTGTTACAAAAAAATGAGCCTCATCATTAATGTTTATAAATCCTGTTTCAGTATCTGAATTTAAAGGAGCTGGAGGTGGAGGAGGGTTTTTATAAACTTTACCTTTAATGATTTTATTTTCTTTATAGTATTTTTTTATAACTCGTTCTTGTTTTTCTCTCTCTTCTGGTGTTGCATTTGGATTTACAGGTGGAGGTGGAGGTGGTGGTGGAATATTAGATTCTTCTCCTTTTTTTACTTTAGGTGATTCTGAATAATTCTCATCATTTTTGTCCACAACTTTTATAACAACAGGCTTAAGTTTGTTGGATTTAGTTTTGATATCAAATAATTGAATAATATCACCTTTTTTGGTTTTTAAAACATATTGTCTGGCTTCATTATTTGGCATGTTACCTTCGTTAAATAATGTTTTTATTCCAGGGATTTTTAACTTAAAGTTAGTTATATCCTCTTGGTTAGTTGTGCTTAAAATTAACTCTGCTATTCCTTTTTTTGATAAGTTAAGTGTACAACCATCACATGCTATTCCGTTAACTAGTAAAGTAGAGTTTTGTTTGTCAACAATAGATTGATTTTTATAATCTTTAATTACTGAAGCAGCTTTAGTTTCTGCTTTAGGAATTACCTCTTTTTCAACTTCTTTCGTGCTACTAAAACTATAAAGTAATAGCGCTAATAATGGTAATAGCAATAGGCTACGTATCCATTTTGTTTTTGTGGGTGTTTGTGTGTTCATAAGTGTAAAACGTTTTTTGATTGATGAATAATTGATAGCATTTGCTAATGCTAATTCTTGTTGATTGGACGAGAATTGTAATAAAATAGTTTGATAAGTTTTAGTATTGATTCCTTGGTTTATAACATGTTGATCTGCTAAAAACTCATGATTAAGTTTCACTTCTTTTTTTAGCCAATATACTAATGGGTTAAACCAAAAGACGACTTGAAGTAACTCTATAATTATGATGTCTAAACTGTGTTTTTGTTTGGCATGCGTTTGTTCGTGTAATAAGACTTCAGCAGGAATTTGTTTGTTTTCAAACTTGTTTTTATTTAAAAAGATATAATTAAAAAAGGTATGCGGAATTTCTAAATGCTCCATTAAAACATTGATAAAAGATTGGCTTTTAACTTTAGTATGTTTTCTGATTTTTGAAACTATTTTAAATAGATTAGCGCAAAATCTAATAAAGAATAAACCTACTCCTAAAGCATAAATACTCCATAAAATGATGGATAAGTAGTTGGTTTCTTCTACTATTTTAAAATTTGTGTCTAATGGTATTGTTGCCGAAGTATCAAAAATAAATGATGAATTGTCAAAAGTATGGTCGACATATTTTACAAACGTTATAAAAGGGATGATTGCTGCGACTGCAACAGCAACCAATAAATACACACGTTTAAATTTATGAATGCTTAATGGTTCTAAAGCTACTTTGTAAAACAATAGCAAAGCTAAAAGGCAAACACTGGATTTTAATAGTAGTAGTTCCATGATTACTTGTTTTTAATTTCGTTGTCAATTATTGCTCTTAACTCCTCTAATTCATTTTTACTTAAATCGGTTTCTTTGGTAAAAAAAGAGGCAAATTGAGAGCTGCTATTATTAAAAAAGTTTTTTATCAAGCCATTAACGTGTTTAGAAAAATAGTCTTTTTTCTTAACCATTGGTTGGTATTGTCTAGAGTTGCCAAATTTGGTGTAAGTCACAAAACCTTTCTCTGTCATGCGTTTTAATAAGGTTGCGACTGTTGTGTTTGCAGGTTTTGGTTCTGGATAGGCGTCTAATAAATCTTTCATGAAAGCCTTTTCTAGTTTCCATAGATGGTTCATTAATTCTTCTTCCGTTTTTGATAATTGCATGTCTACAAGTTTAGATTAACTTCTACAAATGTAGAATAAAAATTTGATTCTACAAACGTAGAGGTGTTTTTTGTGTTTTTAATTATAAAAAAAAGAACAGTTTGTGATTCATTTTTAATAAGTTACGATTGAGTAATCTTGTGTGAGCTATCACACTCTCTACGTCATCCTGTACTAGTTTCAGAATCCTGTCCGAAACGGAAAAAACTATGTAGTCACGAAAAAGATACGCTTGAAGAATGATTTTTATTAAGTGATTTTTATGACAGGATTGGATTAGTCACTACTTCCTAGAGCGTAAACTCTCAATAACAACTGTAGATAAGATTAGCATTCCGCCAAAAAAAGTGTTCCAAGTAGGGATTTCGTTTAAGAAGAAAAAGGCAATTATAATCCCAAATATTGGTTGTGTACTACCAATAATACTGGCAGTACTGACTTTAAAATGGTTTAAACTTTGAATAAATAATGTGTGTCCAATTGCTGTAGTTACTAATGCAAGTATAATAACATACGGAAACTGTGTGCTTATATTAGAAGTGTCGAATAATAATAAGGCAGGTAATAAAATGATGCTAATTATTAATAATTGAAAAAACATTAGACTGCTACCATGGTAGGAGGTTACGTATTGTTTAAGTATTAAAATACGCATAGCATAACAGAAGGCAGATAATAGTCCAAACAGAATCCCTTTTACGGAGTCATTTTGAAAGTCTAATTCTGGAGAGAGGATATAAATTCCTAAAAGGACCATTGCGCCTAATAAAAGGTGCATGTAATCAAATTTTGTTTTAGAAAATAAGGGTTCTAAAAAGGCTGTCATTATAGGGAATGTAAATAAGGCTAACATACCAATAGCGACACTTGACAACTGTAGTGCTATAAAGTAAGTAATCCAATGCGAAGCCATAAATAAGGCGCTTAACACAAAAGCACCCAAGTCTCTTTTAGAATTTATTTTTAGGGTAATGTTTTTGTATTTGCAATAGCCTAATAATAAAAATAATGCTAGAAAACTACGCCACCAAATGGTTACTGGTGCAGGCATGCTTATATAACGCCCTAAACTACCAGATGTACTAATTAGTAGTGTGGCAAAGGTTAATGCTAATACGTGCTTTAAATGTTGGTTTTTCACTTTGGTTGGTTGTGTAAGCGGTAGTAGTGGCATCCTTTATTTTGCTGCCATATATGGCAAAATAAAGATATAACGGATGACGCGACCACCTTTTGCCTCCTAAAAGCAAAAGGTGGTGACACCCTAATTTTACTTATGCATTTCTGTAAAGTACTTATAGAAATATGGAATAGTTTCGATTCCTTTTAAGTAGTTCCATACTCCAAAATGTTCGTTTGGACTGTGGATTGCGTCGCTATCTAAACCAAAGCCCATTAAAATGGTTTTGCTTTTTAATTCTTGCTCAAATAAAGCTACGATTGGAATACTTCCTCCACTACGTTGTGGTATTGGTGTTTTTCCAAAGGTTTCTTGATAGGCTTTACTTGCTGCTTGGTAACCCACACTGTCTATTGGAGTTACGTAACCTTGTCCACCGTGGTGAGGTGTTACTTTTACTTTAACGCCTTTTGGTGCAATGCTTTCAAAATGGTTTTTGAATAGGTCTGTGATGTTTTCCCAATCTTGGTTTGGGACTAAACGCATCGATATTTTTGCAAATGCTTGACTTGCTATTACTGTTTTTGCGCCTTCTCCAGTATAACCACCCCAAATACCGTTAACGTCTAAGGTTGGTCTAATACTGTTACGCTCGTTGGTTGTATAGCCTTCTTCTCCGTATACAGCATCAATGTTTAAAGCTGCTTTGTATTTGTCTAATGAAAACGGAGCTTTTGCCATTTGTGCACGCTCGTCTAAAGATAACTCTTCTACATTATCATAAAAACCAGGAATGGTAATATGGTTATTGTCATCGTGTAATGAGGCAATCATTTTAGTTAACACATTAATTGGATTGGCAACTGCACCACCATATAATCCTGAGTGTAAATCGCGATTTGGTCCTGTAACTTCTACCTCAACATAACTTAAACCACGTAATCCTGTTGTAATGGATGGTGTGTCTTGTGCGATCATACCAGTATCACTAATTAAGATCACATCGTTAGATAATTTGTCTTGGTTTTGCTTTACAAATTTACCAAGATTAACACTTCCAACTTCCTCTTCACCTTCTATCATAAACTTGACGTTACAAGGTAAAGTGTTGTTTTTTGTCATAAACTCCATTGCTTTGACGTGCATGTACATTTGTCCTTTGTCGTCACAAGCACCACGTGCAAAAATAGCGCCTTCTGGATGTAAATCTGTTGTTTTAATAACAGGCTCAAAAGGAGGAGAGGTCCATAAATTTAATGGATCTGGCGGTTGTACATCATAATGACCATAAACTAAAACGGTTGGTAAGTCTTTATCAATTATTTTATGTGCGTAAATAATTGGATAGCCTTCTGTTTCGCAAATTTCAACCACATCACAACCAGCGTCTTTTAAGCTTTTTGCCACAACGTCTGCGGTGTTAATGGTATGTTCTTTATAAGCAGAATCCGCACTGATTGACGGAATCTTAAGTAATTCTATTAATTCGTCAAGAAAACGTTGCTTGTTTTCTTGGACGTAAGACTTTATGTTTTTCATGAAAATAGATTGAATTTATGTAAAAATACAAAAATGAAAATTATTTGTTTGAAGTTATTATGAATATTCAAACTATTGTTTATATTTGCAATCCGAAATTACGGGTATAAGTTGCAGGCGTGGTGGAATTGGTAGACACGCTAGACTTAGGATCTAGTGCCGCGAGGTGTGAGAGTTCGAGTCTCTCCGCCTGTACAAAGTAAAAAAGCTTCTCTTTTTAGAGAAGCTTTTTTTGTTTTAATACGTCCCACAATAGTGCTGTGAAAACCACAAGATATTCAAAGCCTATAATCCATAAATTTTCTATGTTATCTGCATTGGCATATGCTAAATAACTTATTATGATTATAAAACTCCAAATTAATGGATACTTGTAGTTTGTAAATATAGAAAGCAATAAAATGGATGCAATGTACCATGGGTGTACGGTTGTACTTAGTAATAAGTATACTGTAAAAGCAATAAGCATACTTTTTACCAATGTTATAAAGTTTTGGTCTTGTCTGGTTAGTGCTATGTACCAAATTGAGGTAAAAATTATTATAGGTAATATTTTACCAATTATTGCTATTTGATTGTATCCAGTAATTAAATAACCAACCTCTCGAGCGATGTAATATATACTTGCATTAAACTCGAAATCTCCAAACCATAAACCTACAGTTTTGGAGTAGTTGTTTACAAATTCCATTGAAAAAAATGGTGTAAATAATACTAATGTAGAGACGCCAATTATTAAATAGAAACAAATTAGTTTTTTGAAATCAATTTTGGAATGGTTGTCTTTAACTCTAAACCATTTTACAAATAACGGTAAAAATAAAAGAGGGACTAGTTTTGTTGAAATTGACAGCGCAAAGACTACAGCAGCCCATTGCCATTTGTTTTTATGTAATAAGTATAAGCTTAGTATTAAAAAGAATATCATGACACCTTCAAAGTGTAAATTCCCTGTTAGTTCTATTATAATAAATGGGTTTAGGGTATACCAGAATATTTTATGTGGTTTTAGTCCTAGTCTTTTTAATAGTTTAGCTCCAAAATATAGGGTTCCGATATCTGCAGCTATTATTATTAGTCTTAATCCTATTACTGATACCAGAATGCTTGAAGAAGAGAATAAATTAGCTAGCGTAAATAGTAATTGATTTATTGGAGGATAGTTGGAGTAGTGGCTAGCGTTAAGCGCTTGCATACCTGTTACTAATTGTTGTGCTTGATCAATAGGATAGTTTCCTGATATTATAAAACTTGCAGGTGTATGTAAGTAAGGATTAAAGCCTTGTAATATCATGCGTCCATCCCAAATAAAACGGTAAAAATCTTGTGATAAATTAGGGATTGCTAATAAAAAGATTAATCTGCTAATGATTGTTATTGCAACTAAAAGCTTAAAACTATTTTTGTTATTATTTAGTATTTTAAGAAATAATCCAAATAATACAATATATATGGATATTAGATTGGTGTGGTCTATTCTTGCTATATCATATGCAAACACGCCATACAAACAAAAGCTAGCTAGTATTAGCAGTAGTGTTAGTTTGTTAGTTTTTAAAAAATATGTATTAAGCATGATGCGTCCTGCGTTAGCGGTTGAAATGGCATCCTTTTTTGCGATAGTTTACAACAAATCTTTGCTGTTTACAAAGAGTTTGTGTTATAAAACAATTTTGAATTAATATAAAACTGCGTCGCAGAAAAGATATAATGGAAGACGCGACCCTTGTGGTAACGCCCAAAATACTATGCTTTAGAGGTTAGGGATTTAAAAAACACAAATCCAAAGCCTACGGTTAACATTAAGTGAAATGGAAATAAACCGAAGTCTCCTCCTTTATCTCCAACCACAAAAGCACTGTACATACCAAACGCAAAGTATAGCATTAATGCACCTTCAAAAATCACATTAATGGATATATTTTTACGTAAATATTTATTGCCTTTCCAACTATCTTTAAGTGTACTGATATTAAATTTTGGTGTGCGTACAAACTCACTACGTTTACCAACATGACCTTCTAATACTGCAATAGAATTGTGTAATGAAAAGCCCATAGCTATTGAGAAAAACGTAAAAAATAGTGCAATGTATTTTAAAAAGTCTTTAAATGTGTTACCATGACTTTGCTTATACATAACCCAATAACACACAAAAAATATGATTGTACTAACTACAAAAAAGCTCATGACGTAAAAGTATGGTCTTAGGTGTGCGTATTCGTTTTTAATGTACAACATTGGGATACTTAATATACCAACAATTAATACGTTTAAAAACATAGTACTATTTAGTAAGTGTAATAATCCGTGAAGTTTAGTTTTTGCTGTAATATTTTTACTTTTAACCACACGTCCAAACATTTTTTGGAAGTTTTCGGCACCACCTTTATTCCATCTAAACTGTTGTGATCTTGCTGCGCTAATTACCACAGGAAGCTCTGCTGGAGTTTCAACGTCTTCCAAATATTTAAATTTCCAGTTTTTAAGTTGCGCTCTGTAACTTAAATCTAAATCTTCTGTTAAGGTGTCACCTTCCCAGTTTCCTGCGTCTAAAATACAGTCTTTACGCCATACACCAGCTGTACCATTAAAGTTAATAAAATGACCTTTGCTACTACGTCCAACTTGCTCCAAAGTAAAGTGTGCATCTAAAGCAAAGGCTTGTATTTTTGTTAATGTAGAATAATCTCTGTTAATGTGTCCCCAACGTGTCTGTACCACACCAATTTCTGGGTCTTTAAAAAACGGAATTGTTTTTTTAAGCCAATTTGGTTCTGGTAAAAAATCGGCATCAAAAATAGCAACATATTCTCCTTTTGCTATCTCTAAACCTTCTTTTAAAGCACCTGCTTTAAAACCTTGTCTGTTAGTTCTGGTAATATGTGTAATATCTAACCCTTTTGCTTTAAGTTGGTCAACGTGAGCTTTGGTTGTAGCAACGGTCTCATCCGTAGAGTCGTCTAAAACTTGGATTTCTAATTTGTCTTTTGGATAATCCATTAAGGCTATGTTGTCCAATAGACGATCCATAACGTACAACTCGTTAAAAACAGGAAGTTGAATAGTTACAAACGGAATTTCTTCCGAATTATTAAAGTTAAATTTTGGTCCGTTTTCTTCTTTCTTTTTTGCTGCTAAGTAATTAAACAGTAGGTTTAATTGTGCCAAAGCATACATGAAAATAAGTACTAGCGCAATGCTATAAATAATAATGGTAATGGTTTCGAGAATCACTTTTTAAAACTGTATTTGAAAATCCACGTTAGTATTTTAACGCCTGCAAATATACTACCTTTTATTGTTCCTGAAACTTTTGAGACACCAATTCTATTTCTGTAGTTTACAGGGACTTCTATATAGCTTAGTTTTTGCTTTAATACTTTTAGTTGCATTTCTACCGTCCAGCCATAGGTTTTATCTACCATGTTTAAAGCCAGAAGCTTGTCATATTTAATAGCTCTGAATGGTCCTAAGTCAGAAAATTTAGCGCCAAAAAAAAGTGACATTAAGGTTGTTGCTAACCAATTACCAAACACTTGTTGTGGCATCATACTGCCTTCTTCTCTTAATTTTTTGACACGTGCACCAATAACAAAGTCCATATTTTGATCTATAATTGGCGCTACAATTTTGGTTAATTCTTCCGGATAGTCACTATAATCTCCATCTAAAAACACCACAATATCAGGTTTGCTATCTTGTTTAGCGATATAATCCATACCTTTTAAGCAAGCATAACCGTAGCCTTTATTGTTTTCTTGTAAAACAGTTGCGCCTGCGTTTTTTGCATTAACTTCTGTTAAGTCTGTCGAGTTGTTGCTAACTACAATCACCTCATCAACTAATTTAGGAATATCGTTTATAACGTTTGCAATAGAATCTTGCTCATTGTAGGCAGGAATGATGACTTTTATTTTGGTCATTTAAGGTCGCTTAATTTATTTTCTTTTTTAAAGGACTTTAAATCGGTCCATTCTTTTATTTTTTGTCCTGCTTTAAATTTTACTGCAGATATTAACGCTTCGTTTTTATACATAAGACAATATCCGTTTTTTTGATTGTCTTTAAGTTGACATTTATGATTAATTTTTTCGTTTTGATCATAAAATAGCCACCATTTTACCTTTTTATCAGTTATGTAATGGCCTTCCTTTTCTTTTTTACCGCTTTCGCGGAAATATTGCCAGTAGCCAACTTTTAGGTTTTGGTTAAATCTTCCAAATTTAGAAATTACTGAGTTGCTATGATAGAATTTCCAGAATTTATTTTTTAAATCGTTTAAATAATGTCCTTCGCTTTTAGTTTTTGAATTGTCATAATAGGTTTTCCAGTAGCCATTTTTTACTCCATTTATATAAAGACCTTGACTTTTTAAGTAGGTATTTTTATAATATGTTTTCCAGTAACCACTGGTTTTACCATGAAGATAATTGCCAGCTTTGTGTAAGGTGTTGTTATTGTGATAGTAAGTCCAATACTTTTCTTTTAAGCCTTTATTATAATTGCCTTTAGCTTTGATTGTTTTATTGTCATGATACTCTATCCAATAACTTGTTTTAAGGTTGTAACTATAGTTTCCTTTTTCTTTAATGCTTCCGTCTGGGTAGTAATAAATCCAAAAATCTATTTTGTTATTATCGCTAGTCCAACCTTTAGACAATAGGTTACCGTTATCGTAATACGTCCTTACGTAAGTTTTTTCCGCGTAAGCGTTATAACCCAAAACAATAAAGCAATATAGTACAAAGGTTTTCATTTTATTTTTTGTTTACAAAATCCATTAAGTCAACATCATTACCTAATAAGACTTCTGTTGGATTGATACGTCCATCCATAGTATCGTTTTCTAATTTTAAAACACCTCTTGGGCAAACAGCACTACAAACACCACATCCAACACAACTTGAACGTACAATGTTTTCTCCTTTTTGCGCATAGGCACGTACATCAATTCCCATTTCGCAACTGTTTGAGCAATTACCACATGAGATGCATTGTCCACCATTGGTTGTGATTCTGAATTTTGAAAATAAACGTTGTTGAAATCCTAATATAGCTGCCATAGGACATCCAAATCTACACCAAGATCTGCTACCTAAAATTGGGTAAAAACCTGTTCCGATAACTCCTGAAAATATGGAGCCTATGTAGATTCCATAAGTGGATCTTAAAGCACTACCTTTTACAAAAAATAAGTGATCTGTTGTAGATGTAAAGTGCATAATTAATAACAGAGCAATTACAACAGCATAACCAATTGCACCAGCTTTAGCATCTTTACCAAGCTCTTTCCCTCTAAAATACATGACACCTGCAAAAATAATGGTTAAAAATGTTATTACAGAAATGATAAAAACATCACGTGTTAACCAAAAATTATTACTGTCTTTGCCTAAATAGCTATACACCATTGCTGTTGTCATCACTACAGAAAATACCAAAACAGTATGTATTAACCATCGTTCTAGCTTCCAAGCAGAAAGTTTTTTTGAAGATAGATGTCTAAAACTATCACCTGCTGTTTCGGCTAGACCACCACAACCACAAACCCATGAGCAATACCAACGTTTTCCGTATTTATATGTTAAAATAGGAGTAATGATAAAGGTTGAAGCTATCCCAAAAATAATTAAAGCTAGTCCTAAATTACCATTAGATAAAAAGCCTTTTACAGACCACTCATCAAAAATGTAATAATTTAATGGCCAAACGCTTTTAAGATCATAATAAGGTAAATCATTATTCATGACGTACATAAATTCTGGGATTAAAAAAGCAAAACCTAACTGAAAAAACATAACAGAAACGGTTCGGATTTGCTGATAGCGATTATGTCTATATTTTAAAATGTATTTGTAACCAAATGCTAAAATGGCAATGGTATATAATGTCCCATAGACAAACCATTGACTAGCATTTCTACCACTTAATAAATTGCTTAAAGGGTCGAATAATCTAATTAAACCAGTGTTTGCTGCACCATCTTTACCTAAACCTAAATATTCAGGAAAAAAGTACAATACAATATAAAAACTGGTTAGTATGATACCCAAAGCCCAACCCCAAAATCCTCTAGATGAAATGGATTTATACCAAACTCCGTCATTTTTTATACCTTCTAATTTGGTTAAATACGCTTCTCTAGAATATATAATAACACCAACTGTAATCAATCCTAATGCTAGCGTTAAAAATAATGCTGTATTTGGTAGATTGACGTTAAATAAGGCTAATGCCAAAATTAATAGTCCAACAAGACCAATACCTAAAGCAAATTTTTGTTTTGTTGATATATGAAACGCATCTGGTGATGCTAATGACATACTATGATTTAATTTATTACTCATATTGGGATGTTGTTATACTGTTTGTAGTTGTTTGTTGTATGCCTTTAGGATATCCTGCTCAAAATGTTTGTAAAATTCTGGATCAAAATTGGCTTCTTTTAAGTTATTAATTACGTAATCTACATCACGTTGTTCTGTCAACCAAGTATCAAAAGTTTCGTGTCGCATTCGGATACCAAAAGTGTTAATGCCTAAAAAAGTCTTGGTGTCTTTATTGTAAGCTACGGTTATACATTTGGTGTCATCCTCATGTTTCCAATGGAAATGTTTTTCGTGCTCAGGACGTCCACGCTCTCCAAAAACCCAACCGTAAGTTTGGTATTCGATATCTAAAAATTTTGCACTATTAAACCAATGTCCTGGTTTGTATTGTAGTTTATTTCCGCAAATGGTTTGTGCTAAAGTTTCTCCCATCATACGTCCTGTGTACCAAACCGCTTCAATAGGACGTCTGTTACCAATAGCTTCGTGTTGCTCAGCGCAATCTCCAATTGCATATACATCTTTGATGTTAGTTTCTAAATAACGATTGACTAGTACACCTCGTTTGGTTTCAATTTTAGAGTCTTTTAAAAATGAAATGTTTGGAGATACTCCAGCAGTCAGTCCAACTAGGTTACAGGCTATTTCTTCTCCAGTTTCTTCAATAATTATGGATTTTACGTTTCCGTGTTCGTCCGATTTGATTTCTTTTAGATTAGTGTTTAATCTTAAATCAATGTGGTGATTTTTAATGTGTCTGTTAATCATTTGACTTTCGCCTTCAGGTAAAACACCATTCCAAAAACTAGTCTCTCTAACTAAAAAAGTAACTGGTATGTCTCTTGAATTTAGCATTTCTGCCATTTCAATACCAATTAATCCTCCACCAACAATTACAGCATGTTTACAAGTTTTGTTATCTGGTGCAGTTTGCTGCATGTTATCTAAATCTTGTTTACTGTATAAGCCTTGTACACCTTTTAGATCTTGTCCTGGCCAACCAAATTTATTAGGTTTACTTCCTGTGGCAATTACTAATTTATCATACGACATTGCATCACCTTTAGTAAAGTGGAGTGTTTTTTTATCAGTATCTATAGCATTGACATAACCTTTTTTAAGCTCAATACGGTTTTTCTCCCAAAACCAATTTTCGTAAGGTTGGGTGTGTTCAAACTTCATGTGACCCATGTACACATACATTAAAGCTGTACGAGAAAAAAAGTAATCCGTTTCAGCAGAAACGATAGTAATTTTTTTATCTGATAATTTTCTGACGTGTCTTGCTAGAGTAACTCCAGAAATTCCGTTTCCTATAATGACGATGTGTTCCATAAATTGAGATTGTTAGATAGTCTGTCGGTTTTAAAGTTAAAAACTTAATTGGTTTAGTAGTTTAGAATGGGTTTAAATTACTCGTGTTTGTAAGGTTTTGAAAAACATTGAGACGTCAATTTTTTTTTATTTTTTTGAAAGTTTTTGTTAAATGTTAAGACTTTATTAATGTTACAAAGATTTAAAAACCAATATAATGATTAAAAATAGCCTAATAATAGTCCTTGTTGTCAGCGGATTATTTTCCGCGAAAGCGCAAACCCTTAACGACTTTTTTACACAAACAGACGCCTTTTTAAAATCCTACGTGGTTAAAGGTAAAGTAGATTATAAAGCAGTTAAGGAAAACGTGGTTAGTTTAAACACAATTTTAACTATTGCAGATCAAATTACTGTAGACCAAACAGATGCTAAAAACTATCAAGCTTTTTGGATTAATGCTTATAATTTGTCTGTTATTAAAGGGATTGTTGATAATTATCCGATAGCTTCACCATTGGATAAAGCTGGTTTTTTTGATAAAACAACGTACAGTTTAGCAGGACAAAAGTTGACATTAAACACCATTGAAAATGAATTGTTAAGAGCCAAGTTTAATGATGCAAGATTTCATTTTGTACTTGTTTGTGGTGCCAATGGTTGTCCGCCTTTAATTGCTAATGCTTATTTGCCAAAAACACTTGATGCGCAATTAGAGCAGCAAACAAAATTAGCGTTAAATGGTGATTATTTTGTGAAAGTTGATGATAAAAAGAAAACGGTTGAAGCTTCTGAAATCATGAAATGGTACAATGAAGATTTTGTGCAAAACGGTATGACTGAAATTGAATTTATAAATAAATACAGAGCCAATACAATACCTGAAAATTATAAGTTAAAGTACTTTTCTTATAACTGGAAACTTAATAAACAATAAAAAAATAACGCTTTCGCGGAAAGCAAAACAAAAAAAAGCATGAAAAAACTAACTTTACTACTAATCGCTATTGCAACTTCAATAACTGGTTTTTCTCAAGATGATGACACTTCAGGAAGTAACATTCAAACCTACACACCTTCTAAATTATTAAGCCAAGGACAATGGGATATTAAATTTTTTAATAACCTATATACGCAAACAGAAAGTACGTTTACATCAAGTACAGAAGCTAGAGAGACTTATTTTACTTCAACCGTAGATGTGTTTACAGGTATTAGTGCTAACAACCGCTTTAATGTTGGTTTATTATTAGAGTTTAGGTCTAATGTTATTGGAGATCGTGATGCTTTAGATGTGTTTAAATTTGATGGTGAATCAAATACAGCACGTTCTGGTTTTACCTCTTTTGCGCCTGCAGTTAAATTTAATCCTATAAAAAGTGTTAGTAATTTTACTATCCAGACAGCGTTTCATATCCCTTTAGTAGATAACGAAAGTGAAAATGGAGTGTTTTTAGATCAAAAAGGGTTTACGTTTCAAAATCGTTTTTTTTATGATTACAATTTCAACTCTAAATGGCAATTATTTACAGAGCTTAATACAGAATATCACTTTGGTAAAAAAGAAGAAAGCTTTGCTAATAACAGTTTAAGCTTAACACCAGGTTTGTTTTTAAGTTATTTCCCGAGTTCTAAATTTACCGTTTTAGGATTAGTACAACACTCACAACGTATAGATACAGGTAATGATTTTGAACAAGATTTTACTGCAGTTGGAGGAGGAGCAAAATACCAAATTAGTGATGTGTTAAATATTGAAACTTTATACTCTAAATTTGTTAGAGGAAGCAATACTGGTTTAGGACAATCTTTTAATATTGGTTTAAGAGCCTTGTTTTAATAATTAAATAGTAATATAAAAGTAAATATATCCTGCTGAAAAGCGGGATTTATTTATATTTAGTAAAAAAACATGATGCGCTTTATTCAGCTTTTACTTATTGCAATTTTACTTCAATCTTGTACAGCACAAGACAAAAAAATAAACGGAGTAAGTTTTGTGGCGCACAGAGATAGTATTACTCAGCAAAATATCAATCCACTTTTAAATGTTAATGCCAATTATGCTGCCATTATGCCTTTTGGTGTTATTAAAGATTTAGCTCATCCTGAGGTTAGTTATGGAGCCGAAAGACAATGGTTTGGTGAGACTAAAATAGGTGGCAAACAGTATGTAAATGCCTTAAAAAAAGATAACATTAAAATCATGCTTAAACCGCAACTTTGGGTTTGGCATGGCGAGTTTACTGGTTTTATAACAATGAAAACTGAAGCGGATTGGAAAATCTTAGAAGAAACTTACACTAAATATATTCTAGATTTTGCTCAAGTGGCTCAAGATACAAAAGCAGAAATTTTTTGTATTGGTACAGAATTAGAGAACTTTGTGGAACAGCGACCAGACTATTGGATTAATTTAATTACTAAGGTCAGAGCTATTTATAAAGGTAAATTAACTTACGCAGCTAATTGGAATGAGTATACAAAAACACCTTTTTGGGAACAATTAGATTATATTGGTATTGATGCCTATTTTCCGGTTAGTGATAGTAAAACACCTACTGTAGAAGAGTGTTTAAAGGGCTGGATAAAGCATAAAAAAACAATAGTAGAGTTTACTGAAAAATATAATAAACCAATTTTGTTTACCGAGTTTGGTTACCGTAGTGTAGATTATGCAGGTAAAGCACCATGGACTGTAGATAGAATTGAAGAAAAAGTAAATCTAGAAGCACAGGTTAATACTACCAAAGCTTTATTTGAAGCTTTCTGGAAAGAAGACTGGTTTGCAGGAGGTTTTGTCTGGAAATGGTTTATAAATCATGACAAAGTTGGAGGTGTGGATAATAACCGTTTTACACCACAAAATAAACCTGCAGAAACCCTTATTAAAGAACATTATAAAGTAAATTAAATGAAGTATTTATTATTTGTTTTAACCTTTTTTGGAGTTACAATTGCGCAATCGCAAAACATTACTGATTTAAAAATACAAGGCAATAAAAAGCTAAAATCTAGTTTTGTCAAAAAAGTAGCTAATGCTAAGCCTGGTGCAGTTTTAGATAGTATCCAGTTGGACGAAGATATTAAGTTGTTAAAACGATTACCTTCAGTTTCTCATGCGTATTATCAAGTATTTCCTTCAGAAAATGGAGATTATAATGTGTTTTATAATATCGAAGAAAATTTTACAATAATACCTTCTTTTAATGTGTATACTTCAAATGATGGCGAGTTTGCTTACAGACTTGGAGTGTATGAGTTTAATCTTTTAGGTCAAAATATGATTTTTGGTGGATTTTATCAAAAAGACATATTCAGTTCATATGGTATAAATTTTAGAGCACCTTATTTGTTTAGTCGTCAGTTTGGTTTGGCAATTAATCATCAGGATTTACAAACCTTAGAACCTGTTTTTTTTGATAATACCACTTCAGATTATAGATACAGAAATAAATCTTTTGAAGTTTTAGGATTGTATCAGCCTAACTTTAATAACCGTTTTGAGTTTGGTATTAATTCTTTTTTAGAAGAATATGAATATCAGTCAGGAGCAACAAATCCTGATGTTCCTCAAGTATTAAGTGTTAATAAATTACTGTATAAAGCCATCTACGAATACAATAATCTAGATTACAATTACCAATACGTTTCGGGTTTTAAAAGTCAATTAAATGTACAATATGTAACGTCTACTAGTGATGATTTACCTGAATTTTTAATTGGATGGAATGATTTTAATTATTACAAAAGAGTAGGGCAAAGAGGGAATTGGGCAACACGTGTTAGATTAGGTTTATCCAGTAATGACGAGACCCCTTTTGCACCATTTTCAGTGGATAATAATTTAAATATTAGAGGTGTTGGTAATACCATTGATAGAGGTACAGGAGCAGTCGTTTTAAATACAGAGTATAGACACACGTTATATGAAAAAGGTTGGTTTGCACTACAAGGTAATGCGTTTGTAGATGCAGGAAGTTGGCGAAATCCTGGTGGAGATTTAGGTGATTTTGGTGATGCCGATAACTTACGAGTGTTTCCTGGTGTAGGCTTGCGTTTTATACACAAATCTATTTTTAATGCTATTTTTAGAATAGATTATGGTTACGGAATTTCAGAAAAGGATGGTCAAGGCTTGGTCTTTGGTATCGGTCAATATTTTTAATAACAGTCTTAATTTAATTAAATATTAAAGTAATATATGACATCAAACAGAAACTTTGTAATTGGTGATATTCATGGAGGACTAAAAGGGTTAAAGCAATTGTTAGAGCGTATTGGTTTGACTGAAGATGATAGCTTTATTTTTTTAGGAGATTATGTAGATGGTTGGAGCGAATCTGCACAGGTTATACAGTTTTTAATTGAGTTTTCTAAGCAATACAATTGTATTTTTATAAAAGGAAATCATGATGTTTGGTGTGAACAATGGTTAGAAGATAAAACCGTAAATCAAGCTTGGTTTGTTAATGGAGGCGAAGGTACAATAGCAAGTTATAATCCGTTTTCAGACGAAGACAAAGCCATACATTTACAGTTTTTTAAGCAAATGAAATTGTATCATCTTAACACTAATAATCAACTGTTTTTACATGCTGGATTTACATCAATGCATGGCGTAGAGAATGAAGTGTATCCTGAGACTTTATATTTTGACAGAACCCTTTGGGAAATGGCGGTAACTATGGATAAAAGAGTGAAAAAAGACTCTGTATTATATCCTAAACGTTTAAAACACTATCACGAAATTTATATAGGTCATACACCAACGATTAGGTTTAACTCCGATCAACCTATGCAAGCCATTAATGTATGGAATATTGATACAGGTGCTGCATTTACTGGTAAAGTTTCAGCTGTAAATATTGATGATAAAACCGTATTTCAAAGTGATAATTTGCCTAAGCTATATCCAAACGAAACAGGGAGAAATAGTACGTCTTATAATTCAACTAAATAAAATTAAAGGTTTTTAACGCTTACAGATTTTATTTAAATAATAATTATGTAACTCTTTTGCAGAAGCACCAAACCATTTTTTTATATAAATGACTAAGTAATGATATTGTAGTGTCCAAACACCATGTTTTTGATATAGCCTAGCTGAGGTTTTAAGCTTATGGTTAATCACAACAAACTCTTTACGTTTATAAAGCTCATTTATTAAGATATTGTCTTCGTAAATAATATAATTTTCGTCGTAACCTCCAATATCATTAAATAACGCTTTGGTTATAAACTGACTTTGATCACCACCACGACTTGCTCGCCAAGAAAATTGAGTTAACCAACTAGTAAAACGTAACCACCAATGGTTACTATCAAATTGTAATCTAAAACAACCTGCATTATTACCTTTTTTAATTTCATCTAAAATTAATTGGTCATATCTGTTAGGCGGAAAAGAATCTGCGTGTAAAAAATAAAGGATATCTCCTTTTGAAGCTTTGGCACCATGATTCATTTGTTTAGCACGACCTTTTTCAGAATGTAAAACTTTAATATTTAAACCTAATGCTTGAATAACTGAAACAGTATTATCAGTACTGCCACCATCCACAACTATAATCTCTTGGATGGTGTTTAATGAGGCATTGTCAATTAAATGATACAATACCTCTGTAATATGTTTAGCTTCGTTTAAAACCGGAATAATAATACTTATCATGCTGTATTTACGTAAGTTTTATTAGGTTGGTTTTAGTCATTTAAGTCCCAGTTGTAATCTTTGTAGCTAATTTTAGCTTTCGCTGAAATAGTTATAGCTGTGTACTTGTTTAAAAAGTCAATCAAACTTCCGTTTTGCTCAAAATCCTTATCAAACCATTTAAATATTTTTGATAATTTTAAAGCGTTTTCAAAGATTTCATTTCGGTTTGTATCACTTAAAAACTCTTGAGTAGCCAAGGTTAATTGTTGTTCTAAATTATCTGCTGTAAATGCAGAGTTTTGTAATTTAGGGCAAGAGTAAGAGGCGCAAACAATAGCAAAATGTATGCGTGGTTCGTCCATTTTACGTAGTATTTTATGCTCTATATCTTCAAGATTATACCATTTGTCACCAAATTGCCATAAGCGTTGTTCCCAAGGGTCTTTAATGTCTTTTATGCTTTTTACAGGATAGTTTTTTATAATTAAATCTATTGTTAAAGCATTATAAGCGTTGATCCAAAAGGCTAGTTTTTCTTCTTTTGAAATAGAATCAAATTCAGGTTTAGACTTTAATATCGCGAGAATATTTATGTATTCTAGTAATTTTTTATAATCTGTTTTAAATGATTTATAATTTACATTTCCGTTAGCTGAAACATGTTTTTGTAATAATTCATTCCATAAAAAATGAATGTTAGAATGCTCTGTTTTCGTAAGAATCTGATTGAATTCGTTATTTTTAGGAATTGAATCTTTTTTGTTTGATATAAATTTTTGTCGTTTATCAACAAGATCATATTCAGCAATTTTTACATCTTCAGTTATTAAGTATTTTGCTTTTTTAATTATGTAACTACTATCATTTGTTTTGTTGATAGTATCCATTTTAATTTCAGCTATAGCTTCTTTTTTAATTGTATTAGTTGCTATTTGAGTATTTTGTACAGTTTGTTTTGTGCTTTTACAAGCGCAAAACAAGACTAATAATGCTAAGGCTAAAAGTTGTTTCATTTTTTTAAAGGATATAATTCTTGACTAATAAAATCTTTTGGAAACGTTTCGTCGCCTTCAAAACCTAACTCGATATCACGACCATCATGCGGAATGTAATTAGTTTTAAAAATATAATCCCAAATACTTAACGTTATACCAAAATTAACACCAAACTTTGTGTGTTCTGGCAAGTGTTTTACATGATGCCAAATGTGCATTTTTGGATTGTTAAATACATATTTTAAAACACCATAATCCCAACCTAAATTAGCATGATTTAAGTGTCCAACAGTTATTGCAAAAAAGTGGACTATTGCAACGTGTTGCGCATCAAAACCGCCAATTATGGCAATTGGTATGTATAACATGGATTTATATAAAACCGGTTCCATCCAATGGTAGCGTAAATGGGCAGCAAATCCCATTTCTTTAACGCTGTGATGTACTTTATGGAAGTTCCATAAAAACTCAAAACGATGTAATAAATTGTGAGTTATCCATTGTGTAAAATCTGAAATTATAAAGAAAATAAATAGTCCTAACCATAATGGTAAATTATCTACATCAAACAGTTGAAAACTTGAAATTGATAATCCAACAACACCTAAAATATCATCAAAAAAACTTGCAGCAGTATTAGATAAAGCTATTAATACAATAAGATTTAGTAAAAAGAAATTAAAAAACATGTAAAACGTATCCAACCAAAAATCCTTACGGAAAATAGATTGCTTTTTACGCCAAGGAAACACAATTTCTAAACCCCAAACAACTAATGAGATTATGATTAATCCATAAAAATAGTTGTCCCAATTATTTGGGAATATAATCTGGTGTTTTAAATAGTTCCAATAGCCAAAATAGGCGTTTTTTATTATTTCTAAATACTTTTCCATAGCTGGCTAAATTAGCCTTTTAGTTACTTTTTTGATGTAACTAAAGTTACATCGTGTTATAGTTTTTCTATTAAACCTTTAAATAGCGTAATCATATCTGGTTCTGCTTGATTAGCCATAGCTATAATCTCACCAATATCTACAGGTTTTAGATTACTTGGGTCGCATTCATCTGTTAAAACTGACACTGCAGCTACCTTTAAATTTAAATGATTAGCGACAATTACTTCTGGGACAGTACTCATACCTACTGCATCTGCACCAATAATTTTAAGCATTCGGTATTCTGCTCTAGTTTCTAATTGTGGTCCAACAACACTAGCGTAAACACCTTCGTGTAATTTTATATTATTTGCTTTTGCTATAGCTTTAATTTTTGCATTTATGTCTAAATCATAAGGCGCACTCATGTCTGCAAAACGCTCACCAAGCTCAGCAACACCTTTAAATGCTAGAGGAGAACTTCCTTGTAAGTTAATATGATCGTCAATAAGCATTAATTCACCTTTCTTAAAGTTTAAATTAATAGCACCAGAAGCATTAGATACCAGTAGTGTTTTGATGCCCAATTTTTCCATAATTCTAACTGGGTAAGTAACATCTTGTAAGCTGTAACCTTCATAAACATGAAAACGACCTTGCATTACAATTACTTTTTTTCCTGCTAACGTCCCATAGATTAATTTTCCTTTATGAAACTCGACAGTAGCTGTAGGGAAATTAGGAATGTGATTATAACTTACCTCTTGGATAACTTCAAGTTCATCGGTTAATTTTCCTAATCCAGTACCTAAAATAATACCAACTTCTGGTTGGTCAAATCCTTTTTCTTTTAGGTATTCTACGGTTTTATTTATTTGCTTTATCATGTTCAATTAAGGCTTTTAAGGTTTGGTTGTTGGACATATCTTCGTATGTGTCAACATCATTTAATGGTTCTAACAAAAATACGTTTTCCTTAACTAAATCTTTCATGGTGTCTTCAAAAACTGTTTCTGTTCCCCAAGATTTATTTTCAAAAATAGCTGGATGTAATTGTTTCATTCCTAAAAGATAATAGCCACCATCTATTGCAGGTCCAATCACTGCATCATTATTATCTAAAGCGTCAAAAGCTTGATTAATATGTTCGGGTTTTAAGTCGTATAAATCGCTACCAACTATAACTATTTTAGTGTAGCCAGAATCAAAACCAGTTTTAAATGCATTAGACATTCTTACGCCTAAGTGGTCACCAGATTGTTGGTGTTTTTGGTAAATATCAGCATTCCAAAGGTCGTTTTCTCTAATTTTAACCGAGTAATATACTGCCTTGTCACAGTCTATTTGTTGTAAAACGCGTTCAGTGTGTTCTAATAATTTTTTATATATCGCTAAAGCGGAAATATTGCCAATAGTCTTAGCTAATCTTGTTTTTACTTTTCCTAACTCAGGGTTTCTGGTGAAGGTTATTATTAGGTTATTATGAGCCATTATTTAGTGTTCTTTTTTGTAGGTTTTACTTCAAATACTTGTTCTCCTTTTGTCAACCATTTACTCCACTCTTCATTAAAGGTATGGACTTGTTCTGTTTCTTTTTCTTCGGAATCTACTACAATAAAATCGTTGTTTTTCCATTCGAAAATGCCACCATACAGATTAAGTACATTGGTGTAACCGTCGTCTTTTAGCTTTTTAGCAATGGTTTCAGATCGTATTCCAAGTGAGCAATAGACTACTATTTTTTGATCTTTGTTAGTGTATTGTTCTGTGACTGTCTTGATGTCAAAAAAATCGTAACCTACTAAAGTCGCATTTTTAATGTGACTGACTTCAAATTCTTTAGGTTCTCTTGCGTCTAATATAATAGCGTCAGTTTTTGGCATTGCCAATTCTTGAACGGTAATGTAGGGAACGCTATTTTTATTGTGTTTTTTTAAAAGCTCATCTAAAGTGTCTTGAGCAAATATTTGTGCTGTAAATAGACTGATAAAAATTAATAATACTGTTTTCATGTGATTTATAAATTAAGTCCAAAACCTTGTAATCCACTTTCAATAGCTGGTAAAATCTCGGTATTATCCCAAATACCAGTCACTATTGTTCTTGCGTATTCTTCTGGTAACAAACCGTTTTTCATTAAACTATTAGTTAGCTTATAGTTATAGTCGAGCGTATGATGCGTAAATTTCATTTCGCCATTAATGTCTTCTAAAATGGCGTACCAAACTTGTGGTGATCCATCATTAGCAGGCATACCAATAACACCTGGATTTAGCCATAATTTGTTGTCTTGCTCATGACTAAAAGGTAACCCACAATGTCCAGCAATAATAACATCGCTTTTGGTTGCGTCTATCGTTTTTGCCTTAATATTCCAGTCTGTAGATTTAAATACAAATTCTGATACATTAAAATAATCACCATGGACAACGGTTACTTTTTTATTAGCATAATTAAAATAGATATGATCCGGAAACGTTGCTAAATACGCTATCGAGTTTTTACTTAGTTTACTTTGTGCAAAAGGATACCAAAGTTTAGAAAACCCATCACATCGTGAGCCTTCTGTAAAATCGCAACCACAATCTGCTTCACCTTCGGTTAATTGGATTTCTACATTACCTAAAATACTTTTGGCTTTCCATAATTTTAAAAGCTGTACCGTTTCTTCGGGTTGTGCACAATAGCCAACAACATCTCCTGTGCAAATACAGTTCTCTGGAGCAATATTTTGCTGTTCAGCAATAGCTTTAAGTGCTTCTAAGGCTTGAAGATTACTGTAAACGCCTCCAAAAAGTAAGACTTTACCAGATAATGTGCCTATATTATTTATTGTTTTATCCATCTAGGAACGAAATATAAAAGGTTACAACTAAAAATGCCCCAAACATTGACCCAAAGTAAATCTGCATAACGACCCTTTGTAAAAATTAAAGCTTCTGGGAACACTTTGAATACTAATAAAAAACCAAAAATTATACCACAACCAATACTTAAATAGAAGCTAATTTTTGGCACTTTATAACTCCAGAATACAAATATTGGTGTTAAACCAATGACCATAGTTCCAGATATTGTGGTGGCAGAAAGGATTTCGGCATTAAAAAAGATTGGGATTGTACCAAGTACAGCAATGGCTACCATTGCTAGTCTACCAAATGTTAGACTTTTACCTAATCCCAAATCGACAGCTAATAATTTTGAAAACGATGAAAACGTTGAATCTAAGGTTGATGCTGCTGAGGTAATCATAATAAAATTAATGACTAATAACACCACAACTCCAAATGCTTTTCCAACCTCTACAGCTGCTTGTCCTTTTAAACCTTGAGTTTGTGCATACACACCAATTAAACTAAAAAGTATGATGCAAATAGCACCTAATAAACTAGCCCATAAAAAGCTTTTTCTAGTCACTTTTGGCGAACTAATAAAAGCTCTGTCAGTTAGTACAGGATCATGAAAAGGATAGCTAAAAGATTGTATTATGGCTGCAAAAAACAGGTTTAAACCTAGTTCAAAACTCCAAGTTCCAGAGTTTACAATGTCTTTTGTATTAAAATTTTCAACTGAAAAAATAGTATATAAAATAATGATTAATAGTACAGAAAATAAGACCATTTGTATCACATCTGTAAATATTGAGCTACTCAAACCACCTTTTATAGCATAGCTTAATGTTAGTAATGTAAATACAATGATGGCAGTGTAATAGCTAGAACTTCCGGTTTCACCAAAGTAAGAGCCAATAACCATGGTATTACTCCAAACCTCATTAAATAATCTAATAATGATTAAAAACGTGAAAATAGCAACCGCTTTTTTCCCAAATTTACTAGTTAAAAATTCATGAATACTTGTATATCCACCTTTGGTACGTAATTGATAAATTAGTAATCCTGCAACCGCAAAACTTAAATAATATCCAGCATAAGCGACACCTCCAACTAGACCAAAATCTAATCCTAAATTAGCAGCATTAGTAATGCTTTTAGCAAAAATCCAAGAGATTATTAAACTACCAGTTAGGACTAAAACATTTGGCGACTTTTTGTTGTGATTGGCTTTAAAAAAAGATGCAGTGGTTTTTGCATAAGGTGATAAGGCAAACAAGATTAAACTTGAAGCTATTACTAAAATCCATTGCCAAATTTCTGTACTCATTTTTTAGTTTTGGTCCCACCAAACTGGGAAGTTAATATCGTTACCATTAGTTGCACTTGCTGCTTGATTATAGTTTATGGCATTTAAAGCTTCTTCTTCTGCAGGATAAGGCATTCTGACTGGTATTAATCCATTGTTTAAACTTGCAGATATTGCATTAAACTCAGGAAAACCTGTACGTCTGTAGTCTACCCAACCTTCATAACCATTTATAAGATTAGCAATCCATTTTTGAGTGATAATTTGTTGTAAAGGCGTTGTTCCTGGTGCATTATAAGCAGCATTGCTTGTTAGGTAAGTTGCAGGTAAATCGGTTTGCCAATACTCAAAAGCATGTGCGACTCCTGTTTCATATAATTCTTGTGCATTGGCGCTAATTAATCCTTTTAAGGCAGCTTCAGCTAAAATAAAATGAACTTCCCAAGAGGTTATAAAATTAGCATCCAAAACCGAAGTGTCTTCTCTAAATGCACTTCCAGCTAACGAATAGTCTGCCAAAGCAATTGATGTTGATGAAGCATCAATACCATTAATCAATCCATTAAATTGATTGGAAGACGAGTTTTCAAAAGGTTTGAAAAACGTGCTTATTCTATCATCATTTAGGTCAATTAAAATATTTTCCATGGTTTCTGATAGAACAAAATTATTAAAATCTCCTATTCTTAATTGCGCCAATCTAAAGCTGTTTGGATCTGTGTTTGTAAAGTTGAAAATAGCATTTTCAGCTGTAGCTGAAATATAATTATCTTCATTATATATGGTTTGTAATTCAGTTGAAACATCCACTTGATCGGAAATACGAAGCAAATATTTTAATTTTAAACTATTTGCAAATTTTACCCAAGCGTCTAAATCTCCATTAAATAAAATATCTCCTTCCAACGGTATCGCTAAATCGTAATTTGCAATAGCTTCAATCCCATTATTAAGATTATCTAAAATACCGTTTTCATTTAAATAAATAGATTCTTGACTGTCGTAACTTGGTGTAACGGTTCCCTCAATACCATTAAAGGCTTCAAAATAGGGCACATCACCAAACAAATCTGTTAATCCTGCTGCCATGTATGCTTTTAAAATTAAAGCAGGACCTTCATAGACTTTAAAGGTTGAGGTGGTTTTGGATTGTGTTAATATAATCTCGTTATCACGTAAATTGGTGTAAAATATTGGCCAAGGATTTCCACCTAATTGTGGCGATTTTAAGGCGTGTCTGTCAAATAAATTGAAATCTAAAGCAGTCCTATGTTGCGATAATAAATCGCCAGCAACAAAACCTTCATAACTCATTTGTTCTCCAAAATCGTAAATAACTTGACGTAGTAGCAAACTAGGTTGCACTGTGTTTGGTGCATTAGGATTGGTGTTTATGTCTTCAAAGTCTTTAGTGCAACTTGTGGTTAAAACAAGCGCGAAAAAGCTTAATATGTATAATGTGTTTTTCATGATGTGTCTATTAAAAATTTAAACTTGCTTTTAATCCAAAACTGCGTGATGTGGCATAACTCATATCTTCTACACCACTAACAAAACCGTTACCTTGTACTGCTAATTGTTCTGGGTCAAAGTGTGGGTTTTCAGTAATAACAAATAGGTTTTTACCAATTAAAGACACTGCAATGTCTCCACCTTCTTTTAAGCCTAAAAAGCCTTCTTTTAATTTAAAATTGTAACCAACAGAAAATTGTCTCAACTTTAAGTAAGACGCGTCATAGATGTTATTTTGCTCTTGATTTCTGTCATAAAATTGTCTGTAATAGCTTTCTGCAGATATAGCTACAGTATTTGGTAAACCTGTATTAACATTAACTCCTTCTGCTACAATACCTTCGTCAGGTCTGTATTCTGTTTCGGCTAATTGTCCTCCAACATTACCTAATGCGCTAGTTCTTGATACAATTTCGCCACCTTGTCTCCAGTCAAATAAAAAGCTTGCAGTCCAATTTTTATAGTTAAAGTCATTGTTCCAACCTAATGTAAAATCTGGATTATAATTTCCAAGTTTCTGCAAAAAATTATTGCTGATGTAATTACCTTGGTCATCTAAAACAAATTCTCCAGTTGGGTTAACACTATAACCTGTACCATAAATATCTCCAATCTGTCCACCTTCTTCAACTTGAAACCAAACCGTTTGATTGGCACTATCATAAATTCGGCTATAAGCCAAAGTTAAACGTCCATCTTCTTGAGGTAACTCTTCAATAGTTGCTTTGTTTTTAGCAAAATTGAAGGTTGTATTCCATTTAAAATTAGACGTTTTGATAGGAGTGAACCCAGCGATAATTTCGACACCAGTCGATTTTACTTTTCCACCATTTACAACTTGTTGTTCATAACCGGATGAAATTGGTATTGGTAATGAAATTATTTGATCTTTAGTTATGGCATTATAATAGGTAAAGTCAAAACGAATACGATCTTTCAAGAAACGTAAATCTGCACCAAATTCGTAATTAGTGGTGCTTTCTGGTTTTAATTCTGAATTAGGAATAAAATCCTGATTACTAAAAGTAGGTTGACTATTAAAAGGTGTTTGCGATACAAAAGCTCCAGAAGTTTGATACGGATTAGTATCGTTACCAACTTGTGCCACACTGGCTCTTATTTTTGCAAAAGATACAGCTTCAGGAAGCTCTGTAACATTAGATAAAATAAAACTGGCTGAAGCCGAAGGATAGAAAAAAGAAGTGCCATCCACCGAAAAAGGTGTTGCTAAAGCACTAGACCAATCATTACGACCAGTAATGTCTAAAAACAGAAAATCTTTATAGCCCAGTTTTGCAATTCCATAAAAGGAATTGATACGTTTTTTAGATTCAAACTGAAACACTTCAATAGGTGATGCAGCATTATTTAAATTAAAAATTCCAGGTTGTGCCAAACTAACCGTTTGTGATTGCTTGGTTGATGCTGTTTGGTTTAATCGGTTTCCACCAATGGATGCATCTAATTTAAAATCGCCAAACGTATTGTTGTAATTTAATAGAAAATCGGTATTAACTTCTCTGTAAAACACATCATGTTCTGCGTAAGCACCATTTTGAAAACGATTACTAGAATACGCACGTTTTAGTACTCTTTTTTCAGACGAATAATCCATACCTGTTCTAACCTGAAGATTTAAATGGTCTGTAAATTTATGTGTAATAGCAACGTTTCCGAAGACACGATCACGATTAAAACTATTTGTATTTTCGTATAAAATAAAATAAGGATTATCAAAAAACGTGTAGTTAAAACTATATTGTTGTACACCTTCTAAACCAGGTTGCCAATAGTTTTTTAAACTATTAATATCAAGACTTCGTGGTCCCCAAGCTACCAAACTGTAATTTACATTTTCGCTACCATAACCGTTAGATGGTCTGTTATCACTTGAAGAATTGGTGTAAGATAATGAGGTTGAGATAGTCGTTTTTTCTGTGGGCTCAAAATTTAATTTTGCAGCAAAAGTTTGTCGGTCTAAATTTACACCAGGAATAATAGATTCGCTTCTTAAATCTGTAAACGATAATCTATAATCACCAGTATCAAAACCACTAGAAATAGCAATATTATTAATGGTAGTAATTCCTGTTTGGTAAAAATCTTTTAAGTTATCTGGATTAGACTGGAATAAGGTTGGTGTAATAGCGTCACCAGAATATAAAGCAGTATCTCCACCACGTACAATAGTTCCGTTTGCTAATGTCACTGGACTATTAAACTGCGGAACGTAAATGCCAGCATCCAATTGTGGTCCCCAAGAATAGGTGATATTATCATTAATTCCGCCTCCAAGACCATCAACATATTCAAATTGTCCAGAATTACCTTGTCCGTAACTATTTTGAAATTTTGGTAATCTAAAAGCATTATCAACAAATAACGACGTGTTAATGCTAATCCCTAAACCTTTGGTTTTTTTACCATCTTTGGTTTTAATAACAATCACTCCGTTGGATGCACGCGTACCATACAAAGCAGCAGCACTTGGACCTTTTAATACAGAAACCTCTTCGATATCGTCTGCATTAACTTCCATAGCCCCATTTCCAAAATCTATTTCCTGAAAACCAGCAGCAGCTTCGTTTGTAAAGTTAAAAACAGTATTGTTGTTAATTGGGACACCATCCACTACAAATAAAGGATTATTGTTAGAAAATGAGGCTTCACCACGAATCGTTATTTTTGAAGACGATCCAACACCTGTCGCACCTTGAGAGACTGTAACACCTGCAAGTTTACCAGCAAGATTATCAATAAAGTTTACCGTTTTGACTTCGGTTAAACCTTCACTTTTTAAAGATTGTACTACATATCCAAGCTCTTTAGTGTCACGTTCTAGACCTAATGCAGTAATGACTACTTCGTCTAAATTAGAGGTATCTTCTTCTAAAACAACATTAATAACCGTTTGATTATTAATTGCAATTTGTTGTGTTTTGTAACCAATAAATGAGAATGTTAAGTTTTCCGTTTCCTCAGAAATTGTAATAGAATAATAACCGCTGTTATCGGATATTGTTCCGTTATTTTGGTCTGCTAAAATATTAACGTATGCTAAAGTTTGACCATCTTGTGCACTTGTTACAGTACCAGTAATCGTAGTTTGTGCAACGCTAAATGTACAAACAAGAAGCAAAGCACATAAGTAAATGTGTTTCATTTAAATTAAATTAGTTTCAGTATAAAATTGGCTAAAAGCCACTATTGGTTGGTGTAAACTAATTTAGGAGACCCTTTGTTAAAAGGTAATTGTTGTGGTAATAATAGGTATTGTAATGCTATGTGTTTAAGTATCGCTTTCGCGGAAATACAAAGTTGTAGTATTATAGTTTTTAGTGTTTTTGAAACCGTTTTATAACTATTTAAAATAGCTTTTAAGTCTTTAAACGAATCGATGTCGTCTAAGGTTTCAAGCGTACTAAAAGTGATTTTAGTCGAAGATAAGAATTGTAATGTAGTGCTTTTTAAAGCTGAAGTTTGCCAAGGTAAATTTTTAAACTGCTTAGCATTAAATAGGTTTTTGGTTAAACCCATTAAATAAAATCCGCCATCTTTTGATGGTCCAAAAACCAACTGATTGTTGTTTAGTTTTTGGTAAGCATCATTTATGTGCTTGGTTTTTAGATGTGGTGTGTCGTTTCCTATAGAAATAACATTAGTAAAACCTCTATCAAAAACCGATTGAATAGCATTTGTAAAACGATCACCAAAATTTAAACCTTGTTGCTGTGCTTCAGTAAAATGAAAAAACGGTAATCCTGTTTTTTTAACTTTTTTAATAGTCTCGTTTGTAAGTGTTTCAAACAACCGACTATCTGAAAAAGATTTGCGTTTAGCATCCTCTTTAGCAGAATTAGAAAAAATTAAAATGGCAGTTTTAGTCTTCATTTATGGATTTCCGCGACAGCGAAAAAAGTTAGTTTTATATTAAGCAACAACACCTTGACAGCTACTTCCTGCTCCTGCAGTGCAACCATAACAATGTTGTGAAATTACTATGTTTCTACCTTCAAGTAATTCGGTTTTATAGTCTGATATATGTTTAGATTTACTGTTTACAGGCAATTCTAGCATTTGGTTAAAATCGCAATCAAATAAATAACCATCCCAACTTACAGACAATGTATTAGTACACATGACGTTTGCTACTGCAGCAGGATTATAAGCTTCGACTAAAGAGTACATATAATCTTCGTAGTTTTCTGAGGCTATTAAAAAGTCTAAAAATCTAGCAATTGGTAGGTTTGTAATTGCAAATAAGTTATGAAACTGAATGCTAAAATCTTCCATCAAAGCTTTTTTGAAATCTTTTTCCATAGCCATTTGGTCACCAGGTAAAAAGGCTCCTGAAGGATTGTAAACCAAGTCCAATTTTAAATCGCTTCCTGGCATACCATAACCAACAGCATTTAACTCCTGCAAGGCTTTTATAGACATGTCAAAAACACCTTCGCCACGTTGTTTGTCCGTTTTTCCTCTTGTCCAATGTGGCATTGAGCTTATAACATGAATATTATGCTTTTTGAAAAACTGTGGTAAATCGTAATACTTTTTGTTAGCACGAATAATGGTTAAATTAGAACGTACAATAAAATCTTTAATTCCAATTTTTGAAGCTTCTTCTACAAACCATCTAAAATTTGGGTTCATTTCTGGAGCACCTCCTGTTAAATCTAAAGTATGCGCACCTGTCGTTTTAATAACATCCAAGATTTGTTGCATAGTCTCTTGGGTCATAATTTCCTTTCGGTCTGGACCTGCATCTACGTGACAATGCTCGCACACTTGATTACACATGTAACCAACGTTAATTTGTAGTATTTCTAGTTTTTTCGCTTTAAGCGGAAATTGACTAGTTTCAGAAATTTTATCTTTGAAAGTTGGTAATTCGCCATCAGCAAAAATTCCGCCAGATAATATCTCTAGTTGTTTATTGCTTTTTGCTAAATCGCTACCTAATTTTTTAAGGGATTTTGTTGCCATTAATCAATTTGTCTTGTTTGTAATTCTTACGTAAGTAATACCAAATTGGTTTTATTTTAACCGTCTAATTTGTTTACTTTATTCATCATTTGTACACCATGAACTAAAGTTGCACCACTTTTTATAGCTGCACCAACGTGTATGGCTTCCATCATTTGCTCCTTTGTGATACCACGTTGTAAGGTATCTTTGGTATAAGCATCAATGCAATATGGGCATTGCTCAGTATGTGCAACAGCTAATGCTATTAATGATTTTTCGCGAGCAGTTAAAGCGCCTTCTTCAAATACTTTTCCGTAATAGTCAAAAAACTTGTTTCCAAGTTCTTCATTCCATTCTGTTATTTTTCCGAATTTTCTTAGATCCGCTGGATCGTAATATGTTTTTGCCATCATGATTTTTTTTAAAGATATAAATCTAAAACCGTTTTGTCGTAAAGTTTTAGTAGTACTAACAAAAGTACTGTTATTTATGATAAATTAATAGATAGTAGGTTTTGGTAAGGTGTATTTTTTGGTTTGAATAACTTCGTTTTTAAGGACTGTTTTATTCAAAAAATAAAAGATATCGTCAAGATCTTCAGGATGTACATTAGCTGCATCATGAGTTCCGTTTTTGACTAGATTTAAATAGTAGGAACTTTCTAAAGTGTCTAATTTTTCGGTAATAGTTTTGGCACCATGTAACATAATATAACCAGGTTTTGTTGGTTTACAGTGGTGGTGTGGAGCACTGCCAAAGGGTACAGCTTGATCCTCCGTACCGTGTGTAAGTGCTACTGGTATTGCATTGTCAATAGTCAAGTGGTCTATGTCCAGAAATGCACCAGAAAAACCAATTACTCCTGCAAATTTAATGTCTTGATACATGCTTAAATCTGAAATAAAAAAACGTCGCATAAATGCTGCATGTAGTGCTGTCTCTGCTCCAGAACTGCTTCCTGCTGCAATAATTTTTGTTGTATCTACTTGTAGCATCTTGCTATTTTGATAGATAAAATTAGTAGCATCTAAAAAGTCGATAACTGCCTGATTAAAGGTGAACATCTTGTCTTCTTTACTACAATTGCAACTAAAGCCAGTATCTGTTCCTTTTCTTAATAATCTATATGTTATCGATACTCCAATATACCCATTTTTATTGGCAGCATTAACGATATTCAACTCGTCAATACCATTACGTTCACCACTAGAAAATCCGCCACCATGCATCCAAATGACAACAGGTAAGCTATCTGTTGGTTTAATGTTTTCTGGCGTGTAAACATCTAATTTAAGTGTGTCTAATCCTTTTGTGGCGTAGGTGTAAGTTTTCATGTTTTGAGCTGGACTGGAAAAAAAGGTTAATACAATAACTAGTATGCATAGGTTTTTCATAACACGTATAATAATCTAAATTTTGCCAAATAACAGATTTTTATGTTAAATATTTTAATTTAGCAATAAATATATTTCTATGGATTATTTTGTGATTGCATCAATATTAGTACTTATTTCTGCCATTTTTGGGTATATAAATGTGCGGTTTTTAAAAATGCCTAATACCATTGGTTTAATGTTAATTACCATTGTGTTTACATTAGGGGTTTTTGCATTAAGTTATTTTGATGATACTTTGCTAAACGCAGAGAAGTTTATAATTACACAAATAGATTTTAAAAGTGTTCTATTAGACGTAATGCTAAGTTTTTTGCTGTTTGCAGGTGCTTTACATACTAATTTTGAGCAGCTTAAAGTACAGCGTTGGCCTGTTTTTGCATTTGCGACCTTTGGTGTTTTGATTTCGACATTTTTAGTTGGTGGTGCTATGTTTTATGCATTGCCAATTATAGGCTTACATATAGATTTTATATACTGTTTATTGTTTGGTGCATTAATTTCGCCAACAGATCCAATTGCTGTTTTGGGTATATTAAAAAAGGCAGGTGTGCCTAAAAAATTAGAAACTAAAATTGTTGGAGAATCCCTTTTTAACGATGGTGTTGGTGTTGTTATATTTTTAACCATATTTAAAATTGCCGATTTAGGTATTGAAAATGTTAGTGCTTTAGAAGTTGTGGAGCTGTTTGGTGTTGAGGTGCTTGGAGGGATTGCATTAGGTTTGATTTTGGGCTGGATTACGTATAGATTAATGAAGTCTATTGACGATTATGATATTGAAGTTATTATAACCCTAGCTGCTGTTATGGGAGGAACTGTTTTAGCGCAAAAGCTGCATATATCAGCGCCTTTAGCAATGGTGACCGCTGGTTTGGTAGTTGGGAATGATACGGTTAGAGATAGTGCAATGTCGAAAACAACAGAAACCTATGTCGATAAGTTTTGGGAGTTATTGGATATTCTTTTAAATACCATTCTGTTTGTTTTAATAGGGATGGAAATGTTAGTGTTAACCTTTAAATTCGAGTATTTGACTGCTGGTTTATTAGCAATTCCTTTAGTGTTAGTTTGTAGATATATTTCATTGTTAATACCAATAAAATTCTTTGAAAACAAGTTGGACTTTGTTCCAAAAACTAACCTGATTATGACTTGGGGTGGATTGCGTGGTGGAATATCTATAGCGTTGGCTTTAGGTCTTACAGAAGTTATGGAGCGTGATTTAATTTTGGTAATTACCTATGTTGTGGTTGTTTTTTCTATATTAATACAAGGAATGACCGTTGGCAAATTAGTTAAAAAACTAGAAATTAAATAGCCCTTATGCAAAACTGGATTAGTCTATTGTCTGATTTTAAGGCAAAACAACAACCCATTGCTTTTATTACTGTTTCCAAATGTCTGGGGTCAACACCTTGCGTTGTTGGTTCTAGAATGATAGTCACTAAAGACAAACAGATCTACGGAACCATAGGCGGAGGTAAGCTAGAGTTTAAAGCTATTGACGAAGCATTAATTGCTATTAATGACAACAGAATTATAGAATCTAGTTACACCTTAGGACCAGAGTTTGAGCAATGCTGTGGCGGGAAAGTCGAATTTATTATAGAACCTATGAATCAATCGCCAGAGTTATTTTTATTTGGAGCAGGACATATCGGAGTAGAAATCTGCAAACTTTTAGTAGACACGCCTTTTAAAGTTAATCTAATAGATTCTCGAGACGACTGGTTTTCTAATCTAGAGTTAGATTCTAGTATTGCAACACATCAAACTACTGAAACTGATTTCAAAACGTTTAAGGAGGTTGTAAAATGGGGTAGTAACAGCTACGTTTTAGTGTTAACACATAATCATGCAATTGACTTTGATATTATAGCAATGGCGTTACAAAATCAAACTAAATTTTTGGGGTTGATTGGCAGTAAAACTAAAAAAGTCAGATTTAACAATATGCTTATTAAAGAGATGAATATTCCTGAAGGTATGACTAATGTCGTTTGTCCTATTGGTTTAGACATTGGAGGTGATACACCAAAAGAAATTGCTATAAGTGTTGTTGCACAATTACTACAAGTGCATTATAAAAGCTTAGCTAATTAATACTAAGATTTGATGATAATATTCCCTCTATGAGATTACGAAGTGTCTTGTAAGTAAAAGAATGGCTATTATTGCAGCAATTAAAGATGAAAAAAAACAAATCAATCATAGATAAATTAACTGCGCTTTGGGCTTTAAATGAGTCTGGTTTGGGTGGTTTTTTACATGTGTTTAATTCGCCATTCACAGGTTTGATTGTTGGTGGTGTTTCAATATTGTTAATTAGCTTAATTGCTTTTTATGCTAAAAATAAATGGCAAGCTATTTTAAAAGCATTGGTTATTGTCTTGATTATTAAAATGGCAGTAAGTCCATATTCTCCGTTCGGAGCTTATGTTGCAGTCAGTTTTCAAGCGCTTTTTGGTGCGTTTTTATTTTCTAACTTTTCTTGGAAAGGTGTCGTGATTTTGGTTTTAGGAATGGTGATTTTTTTAGAGTCCGCATTGCAAAAACTAATAGTGCTAACAGTGGTTTATGGTACTGGTCTTTGGGAAGCTATTAATATTTATGGCTCATGGGTTCAGAAAAAGTTAGACTTTGTCTCAGAAACGTCTACCACATCTTTTTTAGTCACGTTATATCTTCTGATATATGGAGTTTGTGGACTATTAGCCGGTTTATTTATTAAAAGTATTATTAAGATAATATCAAGAAAACCTGAGGTTGATTTTTATTTAGATACAATGCCAAAAGCGTCGGAAAGCACTAAGCATAAAGTACCCTTTAAAACCAAAGTTATTTGGGTGTGGTTAATTACGGTTGGCCTTATAGTTTTAGGGTTTTCAATATTTGGAGGTCCTCTTTTTGGGTGGCAAAAGGCTATTTATATCGTGTTTCGTAGTTTTCTTATTTTAATGCTTTGGTATTTAGTAATTGGTCCTTTTTTATTAAAAATGGTTCAGAAATACTTAAGTAAAAAAGAATCTAAATATCAAAAAGAAATAACAAACGCGATGGATTTGTTTCCTTATTTTAGGCAGATTATTTCTTATACTTGGAAACAAACGCAGCATTTAAAAGGATTCAATCGTTTTAAGTTTTTTATAGCCAATAGTATTTCTAACTGTATTCATTTTAAAACGCCTACGGAATGATTTATATCCTTACGGGAGCAATACGATCAGGTAAGACTACAGCGTTGTTAGATTGGTCTAAAAACAAGAATGATGTTGATGGATTATTGTGTCCCGATGATGCTAATGGAAAACGTTATTTTCTGAAATTAAAAAACAAAACAACTTTTAAGCTTGAAGCTGAAGCTGAAGCCGAAGCTATTGTTGCAATAGGTAATTTTAAATTTTTGCAATCGGCTTTTAATGAAGCTAATGACTATTTGATTTTAGAAGCTTCAAAAACAAAACCTCAATTTTTAATTATTGATGAAATTGGTAAGTTAGAATTAAAAAATGAAGGCTTGCATGTCTCAACCCAAGCTTTGATTTCTCAGTTTAGATCTAAAGATAACTCACATCTTATTTTGGTAGTCAGAGATTATTTGTTGGATGCTGTTTTGGAGCATTATGAGATAACTGAATGTTCTATTCTGACTATAGAAGATTTAGAACATTTAATCTAACTAAAAATAGTTTCGCCTAAAGCGTAATAAATCGCCATTATTGCAGAGTATATTGCGCTTCCTAAAAAACGCCATTTTAATTTAAATCTATTTTGAATCAAGTAATTTGCTAAAAACGAAATAGGAATATTTACTAAAAAGGACCAAAAGGCAATTTCTATTAAATTAAAGCCAATCGCATTAAATTGTGCCGAAAATAATTTGATAAACAATAAATGTCTTGCAACCCAAAGTGGATTAAAGTAGGCTATGGCTAAACCTGTTTTAGATAATACAGCGCGTGCACCTTTTAAATCTTTAGTTTTTTTCACTATCCAATCAAAATAGTTAGGGATTTCAAACGCATAAAAAGTGGCGCCAACAAATGCCATTCCCAGTAGTCTGTGCCAAGAATACTCGTCGACAATTAAGGCTGCTATTGTGTCTCCAGCACTATAAATTAGTGCACCTTTAAGGATGTTTTGTGTTTTGTAATGTAGTGCGATAAGGCTTAATTATTTTTGATATAAACCAGTTAATACCTTTTCAGGTGTCATTGGTGCATGAAATTGCATGTCGTAGTTTGGATTAAACGCTTTTATAGCATTTTGAAGTGCAAAATAAGCACCAATCCCATACATTAAAGGAGGCTCTCCAACAGCTTTAGATTTTAATATAGCCATGTCGTTTCCTTCAGTTTCTACAGGAATCACTTCTACTGTTTTTGGTACAGAAAAGATATCAGGAATTTTATAGGTGGAAAGTGCATTTGATAATAATTTCCCTTCTTTATTATAAGCAATCTCTTCCATAGTCATCCAGCCAATACCTTGTATTAAAGCACCTTCTACTTGACCTAAATCAATACCTTCGCTCATGCTTTTTCCGTAGTCATGTACAATTTTTACGCTGTCAAACTCATAAGTACCACGCATACAATCTATAGTGGTTGTTGTAATTGCGGTTCCGTAAACATGATAAGCAAAAGGATGACCCTTTTCTTTGGTTTTGTCAAAGTGAATTTCTGGAGTCGCATAATGTGCGTTTTCAGTTAGAGCAACACGTTTTAACATGGCTTTGCTGACTAGCTCTGTCCAAGTTAAAGCTGATTTTTTATTGTTGATATAAACAGATTCTTCATTTAAAGTAATGTCTTTTATTGGAGCTTTTAAGTCTTCCGAAGCCACAATTTTTAATCTTTCAACTAAAGCATTACAAGCCATTAAGGTTGCTTTTCCGTTTAAATCTGCGGTAGAACTTGCAGCAGAAGGCGACGTATTGGCAACACGCGTTGTATTGGTTGTTTCTATTTTGATTTTTTCAATAGGAATAGAAAACACATCCGCAGCAATTTGCATCATTTTGGTGTTTACACCTTGCCCCATTTCTACAGCAGCAGTACTAATACCAACGCTTCCGTCTAAATAAATATGAACCAAAGCACGTGCATGATTCATTGGTGTGTTTGTAAACGAAATACCAAAAGTAATGGGCATAAACGCTATTCCTTTTTTGAAACTTGTATTGTTATTATTGAAGTCTTCAACCGCTTGTTCTAAAGCTTCAATGTCAAATATGTTTTTAGCAGAATGCCATGTGTTTTTGGCTTCTACTTTTTTTGCAATTTGTCCATAAGAAAACGTGTCGTTTTCATCTAACAAATTCGCTTCTTGAATTGTTCGTGTTGGTACACCAATTTCATGAGCAGCTTTTGCAATAGCAGATTCGATTACAAACATACCTTGTGGACCTCCAAATCCTCTAAATGCTGTGTTTGGCGGTAAGTTGGTTTTGCAACTCAACACTTTTGTTGTTACATTAGGTATGTAATAACTGTTGGTGGCATGAAACAAAGTGCGCTCTGCAATTGCAGGAGATAAATCTGCTGCAGCACCAGAGTTTTGCAAAAACTCGGTTTGATACGCTATAATTTTTAAGTCTTTTGAAAGTCCAATTTTATATGTGCTTTCATAGGGATGACGTTTTCCTGTCATGCGTAAATCGTCATGACGATTTAAAATCAGTTTTACAGATTGGTTTAAATGGTGCGCAGCCAAAGCTGCCATTACAGCCCAAGGTGTTGCTTGATCTTCTTTACCTCCAAATCCACCTCCAAGTCGTGTTACATCAACTTCAATTTTATGCATTGCAATGCCCAAAACTTTAGCAATTGTTTTTTGCACAGCAGTTGGACCTTGTGTAGATGATGTTACTTTTATGTTTCCGTTTTCTAAAGGTTCTGCATAAGCACCTTGTGCTTCGATATATAAATGCTCTTGTCCGTTAGAGAATGTTTCACCTTCAAAAACATAGTCACAATTTGCAAATGCTTTTTCTGTATCTCCTAAACTAAAAGAACGTGGTGCATTAATAAAGCTGCCTTTTGCTTTGGCTTCTTTTGCTGTAGTAATGACTGGTAAGTTTTCTATTTCAATGATAATTAAATCTCGTGCTTTTCGAGCAATAAATTCTGACTCCGCAACAATTAATGCAATGGGCATTCCCCAGAAATGGACGTCGTGTTCTGCAAATAAAGGTTCGTCTGGAATAATACCACCAATTTCATTTTCTCCAGGAACATCTTTATAAGTAAAAATACGTTGTACACCTTCTAGAGCTTTTGCTTTAGAATAATCAATACTTTTTATTTTTCCGTGCGCTTTTGGCGAATCAAAAACAACAGCATGAAATGTCCCTTGTCTAATATTAACATCGTCAACATACAATGATTCTCCACGGACATGCGTGTAAGAGTCTAAGTTTTTGATGCTTTGTTTTAATGATTTTGAAACAGCATCTAATTTAGTGTCTAATACTTTATTTGGCTTGTTTTTATGCATGCTGTACAAAATCGTTTAAGGTGAAGTGCTTCGGGAATAACGTTGTAAAATGAGCAAAAAATAATTGTCGTCCTAACAACCGTTTGTAGTCAGTTGTCCCACGCACATCACTAATTGGACTGATTTCATTTTGAAGTATTTGATTAGCTTCAATTATAGTGTCTAAAGTCAATGGTTTATCAACTAAAAAGGCTGAGGTCTCATGCAAATATTTTGGAATGGCAGCAACACCTCCAATGGAAACATGCGCTTCCGATATCGTTTCGTTTTCAACTGAAAGATGTATTGCAGAATTGACACTAGCAATATCTAAATGTGTCCGTTTACACACTTTTTCAAAATTGAAAAATGACTGTTCTGTTGGTAATTTAAATTGAATGCGCTTTAAAAGTTCGTCGTCTTTTAAATCGTAAGTTTTGTACCCTTTGTAAAAGTTTTTGAGTGCAATGGTTCTTTCTTTTTCTTCAGAATTTAATATTGTAATATTACTATCAAGCGAGAGAAAAAAGATAGTCATGTCTCCAATAGGCGAGGCGTTTACTAAATTCCCTCCAAGCGAAGCCATGTTTCTAATTTGTTCTGAAGAGACTAACTTTAAGTGGTTTCTTAAGTTTGGTAAAATACTATTTAATTCCGTATGATTCCATAAATCTGAAACCGTTGCGTTGGTTCCAATCGTGCAAATACCATTTTCAATAGTAATTCCTTTTAAATACTCCTTTTCGGCTATTAGATGTACAGCGTTGTCTACTAAATAATCCGCTTTTTGGACATATAAATCCGTACCTCCAGAAACAAATTTCCCTTTGGGTTGATTTAAATCTTTAGCTTCAATATCTTTTAAACGTTGTGGGATGCTTTTAAAATATTCAGGAATAAATTGGTTTTCAATTAACCAATTAAACGTGGTGTTAGTGTTGTTGTCTAGTTTTTTTACAACTTGATGTGCTGCTTTTTCAATTGCTTTATATCCTGTGCACCTGCAAATGTTTCCGCTTATAGCGTCAATTGCATTAGTGTAATTTTTATCCGAATTTGATAATGCAAATCCTGTCAAGGCAACCACAAAACCAGGTGTGCAAAATCCACATTGTGTGGCGTAATTTGCTTTCATGGCTTCTTGGGCAGTGGTTAATTTGTCTTTAAGATTTGTACCTTCAACGGTAACAATGTGCTTGCCATGTGCATTTCCTAGTGGCGAAATACATGAGGTAATACTCTGGTATTCCATTGTGTTACCATTGTGTGTTCCTACTAAAAGGGTACAGGCGCCACAATCTCCTTCGCGACAACCAATTTTTGTTCCTGTTAAGCGTTGTTGATAACGCACAAAATCCAATAAAGTAGTTCCGGAATGTTCCGAGGTTTTTATGGTTTTGTTATTTAGGATGAAGGTTATCATGTTGTACGTTTAATTAATTTTTAATTATAAATGAATTATAAATGAATTAAAAATGTAATGAGGTCGTCACTTCGAGTGCAATTCCTTTTTTTTGAATTTTGTTTTGAGAAGTTTTTTTTAAAGGTTCTCGATACATTTCGGTAAAAACCGAAACACTCGAAGTGACGTCATTGTTTATTTAGTATTCAGTTTTATCCACTTTCTTAGTCCATTCTTGAAAAGGTTCTAAAGCTATTTCGCGCGCTAATTGCTCAAACGGGATACTTCTTTCTGCGTATGGTAATGGGATTTCTTTGTAAATAAATTCGTCATCAAAACCAATATTGGCAGCGTCTACTTGATTACTTCCGTAGTATACTTTGTCAGGTCTAGCCCAGTAAATAGCACCTAAGCACATTGGGCAAGGTTCGCAAGAGGTGTATATTTCGCAACCATCTAATTGAAACGAATCTAAATTTTTACAAGCATCTCTAATAGCAGTTACTTCTGCATGTGCAGTTGGGTCGTTAGTAGAGGTTACTTTATTGTTTCCGCGTCCTACAATTTTTCCATCCTTAACAACGACACAACCAAATGGTCCACCTTCGTTGTTGTTCATTCCTTTTAAAGCTGCGTTTACAGCTTCTTTCATAAATTGATCTTTATTACTCATACTATAATTTAAATTTTTAAGTTGAAAAATGTAGCATTAGCTAATATACTACTTTTTTATAGTGAATTATTAATCTTTGGTTTAGTTCTTTAAACCAAAAAACCCGATTCAGATGAATCGGGTTTTTAGTGGTGGTGCCTCCAGGAATCGAACCAGGGACACAAGGATTTTCAGTCCTTTGCTCTACCAACTGAGCTAAGGCACCAGTAGCAATAAATTGCGAGTGCAAATATAGTTTCAATTTTAGAACTACCAAACAAAAAATCAAAAAAATTACAATGTTTTTTTACTTTTGTTTCTTTTGAAGGCTTATTTGTCTCAATTTCAATATTATAATATTATTAATACTTTTTAATACAATCGTTTTGTAGATTTACCATTTTTAAATGTAGAATGAATTTAGTAATAGATGTAGGAAATACCCGAACTAAACTAGCTGTATTTGATAAAAACAACATTATAACTGTTGTTATTGTTGAGCAGTCAGAAGTTTTGGATGGTATAAAAGAATTAAGAAAGTCTTATAACCAATTGCATTTAGCAATTGTATCATCGGTTGGAATTATAGATCAAGCTGTTGTTAATTATTTGAGCCTACATTTTAATTTATTGGTACTAAGTCATGAAACGCCTTTACCATTTAATAATTTATATGCGACTCCAAAAACATTAGGCATTGATAGAATAGCATTAGTTTGTGCCTCTGTACAACAATTTGCTAATAAAAATGTTTTAATAATTGATGCAGGTACTTGTATTACGTATGATTTTATAACTAATACAAATGATTATTTGGGAGGTTCAATTTCTCCGGGAATAAGAATGCGTTATAAAGCATTACATTACCAAACCGCTAAATTACCATTGTTAGAAACACAGTTTCCGGAACATTTTATAGGAAACTCGACAATAAACGCAATAAATAGCGGAATTGTTTATGGTGTTTTAAGTGAAATAGATGGAATAATAGAACGTTATAGTGCTGATTATTCAGATTTAACAATAATTTTAACAGGAGGAGATACTAATTTTTTGTCTAAACAATTAAAAAGTAGCATATTTGCCAACTCAAATTTTCTTTTAGAAGGTTTGAATTTCATATTACAATACAACACAAACGGATGATAAAAAAACTTGTATTAGTTTTTATTGCAGTTTTTGCAATTCAAAGTTACGGACAGGAGGGAACAGCTTCACCATATTCTTTTTATGGTATAGGAAGCTTAAAATTTAAAGGATCGGTTGAAAATCGTAGCATGGGAGGGTTAGGTGTTTACAAAGATAGTATTCATATTAATTTTTCAAATCCAGCAACTTATGGTGGTAACAATCTTGCAACTTTTAATAATGAAACAAGACCAGTAAAATTTACAGTTGGAGGAAGCCATACAACTACTGATCTAAAATCTGATAATGGAAGTGATAGTGCTACAAGTACTACTTTTGATTACTTAGCTTTAGCTTTTCCTGTAGGGAAATTTGGTTTTGGTTTTGGACTACTACCTTACTCCTCTGTTGGGTATGAGTTAGAAACTCGTAATGCTAATGATATGGTTGATTACAGATATGCAGGAGAAGGAGGTCTAAATAAGGCTTTTTTAGCTTTAGGATATCAAGTTAACAAAAATTTTAGTGTAGGTGTACAGATGGATTATGATTTTGGTAACATCCAAAACAATACAATTAATGTATTGTATAATGACGCTGATGAGCCACTACAATATTACTCAGAAGAGAGTAATAGATCAGATTTAAGTGGTTTAAATTTTAATTTAGGAGTGCATTACCAAAAAATGATTTCGCCTAAATTAGAGTATCAAGGGTCTATGACTTACACACCAGAGATTAAATTGACGTCTCAAAACCAACGCTCAATATCTACAATTGATGTCTCTTCTGGTTTAACAAATCAAATTGATGTAGACTTATCTGCAACTAATTTAAAAGAAACAGAATTAACTTTGCCTTCTAAATTTACTATTGGATCTGGTATTGGTCAGCCTAGAAAGTGGTTTGCAGGTTTAGAATATACTTCGCAAAATACAAGCGAATTTTTTAATCCTTTGTATGATAATGTTGGAGCAACGTTTGAAGATGCTTCAAAATTATCTTTAGGAGGATTTTATATTCCTGAGTATAATTCGTTTTCAAGCGGTTGGAAAAGAGTTACTTATCGTGCAGGTATGCGTTTTGAGAACACAGGGTTAATTATAAATGATGAGTCGATAAAAGAGTTTGGCATGTCTTTTGGAGTAGGAATACCAGTTGGAGTTTGGTTCTCTAATGCTAATTTAGGAGTAGAGTTTGGACAAAGAGGTACAACCACTGCTAATTTAGTAAAAGAAAACTTTGTTAACTTCCAATTAAGTTTATCACTAAATGATAGATGGTTTAATAAAAAGAAATATAACTAACAGCATAAAATTAAAGATTATGAAAACTAAAATCACTTTATTAATAGCCCTATTTTTGGGTCTGTCAGTCGGATTTGCTCAAGATGAGCAAGAATGTATGACTAAATTGTCCTTAATGACTGAAGCTTCAAAAGCTAAAAATTATGAAGCTGCTTACCCATATTTTATGGAGTTAAGAAAAGACTGTCCAAAATATAACAAAGCGATTTACGTGTATGGAGAAAAAATACTAAGTCACTACATAAAAAAATCTACTGGAGCAGAAAAATTAGGTTATGTAAATGATTTAATTTTAATGTTTGACGAGAGAATGGCAAACTTTGCAAGTATTTCTCCTGTTGGAGAGTACCAATCAGAGCAATGTCAACTTAAGTATGATAACAAAGAAGCTTTAGGTTTAACAGATCAAGATGTTTTTGATTGTTTTGATGCTGCTTATAAAGCAGATAAGGATAGCTTTAAAAGTGCTAAGAGTTTATATGTCTACTTTAAGTTAATGGTTAGCTTATATGATTCTGGAAACAAAACTGCACAAGACTTATTTGATAAGTATGATGATGTTGCCGAAAAAATTGAAGAAGAAACTGCATTTAACGCAAAAAAACTTAATGAGTTAATCAATAAGGAAGACTCTGGTGTGGCTTTAACTAAAAAGGATGGTCAATGGAAAACATATTATGGTGCTATGGTAGATGCTTTTGATAATGTTCAACTTGGTGTTGATAAAGAATTAGGAGATAGAGCTAACTGTGAAAACTTAATTCCGTTATACCAAAAAAATTACGAAGCAAACAAAACTAATGCAGTTTGGTTACAACGTGCAATGAACAAGTTATATGAAAAAGGATGTAAAGAAGATCCAATGTTTGTTACCATTGTAAAGCAAAAAAATACAATACAACCAGATGCTAGTACTTCTTATTACTTATATGTTATTACAGGAGAGCAAAAGTATTTAGACCAAACTATGGACTTAGAAACAGATCCATTTAAAAAGGCTAAATTATATTACAAAGCTGCTTCAGACTTTAAAAAGAGTGGTAGTTATGGTAAGGCAAGACAATATTACCAAGAGTCTTTAAACCTTAACCCATCTAACAAAAACCCTCACTTACAGATAGCATCAATGTATGCAAGTAGTGCAAACAGTTGTGGTGATACAAACTTTAACAAAAGAGCTGTATTTTGGTTAGCTGCTAACGAAGCTGCTAAAGCTGGAGGAGCAGGATCTAAATATGTAGAAAGCTATAACGCTAAAGCTCCTACCAAATCAGAAATATTTGCTGAAGGTAATGCTGGTCAAAGTATTAAAATTGGATGTTGGATAGGTAGAAGTGTAACAGTACCAAACCTATAATGCTAAACATTAAATTACATATATTAAAAAACTCAGTCATAGCATTAGCTATGACTTTGTTTTTTGCATGTAAAAACAATTTAGACGATGTAAAAAAAATGGGTATGTCTGCTAATGATCCAGTAGGTGTCTCAGACAGTATTAATGTTAAATATACAGACTCAGGTCGTCTAGCTGCAAATTTGGTTAGTCCTAAAATGTATGATTTTAGCAATAGGGCTTTTGCTTTCTCTGAGTTTCCGGAAGGTGTTATTTTGCATTTGTATGATAAAAACCGAGCTAAGACTACCATTATATCAGATTACGCAATACTTTATGACAACACTAATCTTATTGATTTAAGAGGTCATGTTATTGCAGCTACTTCAACAAATGACACCTTGTTTGCAGAGCAACTATATTACGATCAAAGTAAGCAATGGTTATTTACTAATCTGCCAGCAACATACAGAGCCAAAGGATATGTAACTAGCGGAATGGGATTTGATTCGGACAGAGACTTTAAAAAAGCAGAAGTTTTAGGTGTTACAGGTCAATTTGCTGTTCAAGAATAGTATTTCCTTTCTAATAAAAAGAATACTTTTTTAGTATCTTTACTTATCAATTTATATTTAAATGAAAACTTTTAAATTTTTTCAATACGCTTATTTAGTATTTGCAGTACTTTTTCTTTACGATGCAATTGCAAGTTGGGGAGAAACCAGAGCATATATGTCTCTTTTATTAGGTGTAACAGCAGTGTTTATGTTCTTTTTCAAAAAAAGATTTAATAAAAAGTTCGAAAATCAAGATCGTAAGTAAATGCTTAGCTCAATACTTATAATTGTTACGTGCTTATTATTGTCAGCTTTTTTTTCAGGAATGGAGATCGCATATGTATCGTCCAATAAAATCCATATCGAAATAGAAAAAAAGCAAGATGGTTTTTTAGCTAAAATTTTATCTAAAATAACAGCTAAACCATCAAAATTTATTGCAACAATGCTTATAGGTAACAACATAGCATTGGTTATTTATGGTTTTTTTATGGGTGATTTGCTTATGGGTTGGTTTCAAAGTATGTTGCCAACAGACAATGCCTTTGCCTCCTACATGTTAGTAGATTTAAGTTTATTGTCTCAAACCATATTATCCACTTTATTAATTTTATTTACTGCCGAGTTTTTACCAAAAGTATTTTTTCAGATATATTCTAATACACTCTTAAAAGTACTAGCCTTTCCAGCTTATATTTTTTATGTGATGTTTAGTTGGGTGTCCGACTTTGTTATTTGGATCAGTGATGTGGTTTTAAAAAAATTCTTTAAAACAGAAGGCGACCAAGTACAACTTGCATTTACAAAAGTAGAGTTAGGTCACTATATTAGTGAGCAGATGGAAAGCATCGAGGAACATGAAGATATAGATTCCGAAATTCAAATTTTTCAAAATGCTTTAGAGTTTTCCGAAGTTAAAGCAAGAGAGGTTATGGTGCCTCGTACAGAGATTATAGCCTTAGAGCTTCAAGATACAATCCAAGACCTTAGCGCATTGTTTACTGAGACAGGATGTTCTAAAATATTAATATATAAAGAAACTATAGACGATGTTTTAGGCTATGTCCATTCTTTTGACTTATTTAAAAAACCAAAAAATATTGGTTCTATGATTATGCCAATAGAGTTAGTTCCGGAAACTATGTTAGTTAAAGATATACTTAACGTTTTAATTAAAAAACGTAAAAGTATAGCTGTAGTAGTGGACGAGTATGGTGGAACTTCTGGTATAATGACAGTGGAGGATATTGTTGAAGAGTTGTTTGGAGAAATAGAAGATGAGCATGATACTATTGATTTAATTGAAGAACAAAAGGATGCAACAACCTATGTTTTTTCAGCAAGGATAGAAGTAGATTATCTAAACGAAACTTACAAGTTAAATTTGCCAGTAGGAGAAAACTACGAAACCTTAGGAGGTCTAATTGTAGATCATACCGAGGAGATTCCGCAGCAAAATGAAATTGTTTCGACAGAAAAATTCAACTTTAAAATCTTAGAAGTTTCAAACACCAAAATTGACTTGGTAGAGCTTCAAATTAAAGAAGAAGACTAATATTTTAAGATAAATACTAACTATTTTACTAACAGTATTTTTAATTAATATATTTATTATAATAAAGTACTTTTATTATTGAATAGAAAATGGTATTTTCGCCCACTATATTTCACAAAATTTATCACAAAAAATGGCAATTTTAAATAAAATTAGACAAAAAACGGTTGTATTAATCTTAGTTATTGCATTAGCGTTATTCGCTTTTATTTTATCAAGTTTATTTGATAATAAAGATGCATTATTTTCTAAATCTCCAGATGTTGTAGCAACAATCAATGGTCAAGACATTTCAAGAGAAGAGTTTTCTAACCTTGTAGAGTTTCAACAAAGACAAATGGGACCAAATGCAACAACTAGTCAAGTCATGAATAGTGTGTTTGAGACTAAAGTTAGAGAAGCTGTAATGAACGGTCAAATTGAAAAATTAGGAATGACTGTGGAGTCTGAGCAGATGCGTGACCTTATCAAAACATCTTACGGAACAGATCCTACATTTTTAAACGAAGATGGTGTTTTTGATGAATCTAAATTAAAGTTGTTTATAGATAATTTAAAAAGCTCTTCAGCTGAAGCTTACCAAAATTGGTTATCTACAGAGCAAACTTTAGCTAATAATGCTTTACAATCTAACTACTTTAACATGGTTAAAGCTGGTACAACTGCAACATTAGCAGAAGGACAGTTAGAGCATAAGTTAGAAGGAGAAAAAGTAGATATTAATTATGTGCAAGTACCTTACACATCTATTCCAGATACAGAAGTTAACGTATCGCAATCAGATATTAAAAACTACATAAACAAAAATCAAAAAGCTTATCAAACTGAAGCTAATAGAAATTTTCAATATGTATTTTTTAAAGAAGTTGCCTCTTTAGAAGATGAAAACGAAATTAAAAATGAACTTAACGGTTTACTTAAAGATAAAGAAGTTTATAACGAAGCGACTAAAGCTACAGATAACAAATTAGGTTTTGTTAATACTAAAGATGTAGAAGGTTTTGTAAACAGTAACTCTGATGATTTAAAGTTTGTAGACAAGTACCAATACAAATCTAGCTTACCAGCAACAATTGCAGACACTATCTTTAATTTAGAAGCTGGAAAAACTTACGGTCCATATAAAGACGGTAACTATTATAAAGTAACTAAAGTATTAGATTATAAAAAATTAGCAGATTCAATCGAGTCTAGCCATATTGTAATTCCTTTTGTTGGAACAACAAGAGCAGCAGCTGATGTTACTAGAACTAAAGAAGAAGCTAAAGCAATGATCGATAGTATCTTTCCTTTAGTAAAAAATGATAAAACTAAATTTGCAGAAGTAGCAAATGAAATTAACTCTGACGGAACTAAAGGTAAAGACGGAAGTATTGGTTGGACAAGATTAACAACTTATAATCCTGCAAGTTTTGACCCTGACTTTGCTAACTTCTTATTTTTTAATGAAACTGGAAGTATAGACGTGGTTTTAACAAAGTTTGGTTACCACATTATTAGAGTAGACGATAAGAAAAATGTTGAAACTGCAGCTAAATTAGCAACAATTGCTAGAAAAATAGAGCCTTCTTCTAAAACAGAAGACAAAATATTTGCTGATGCATCTAATTTTGAATTAGCAATTGCTAAAGGAAACTTTGCAGAAGTAGCTAAAAATGCAAACTACGAAGTACGTCCAATGACAGCTAACGAGTTAGACGAAAGTATTCCTGGTTTAGGAAATCAACGTCAAATTGTACGTTGGGCTTTTGAAGATGCAACTGCAGTTGGAGACTACAAGCGTTTTGATAACGTACCAGGAGGAATTGTAATTGCACAATTAACTGGTAAGCAAGAGAAAGGATTAATGAGTGTTGAAGATGCTTCAGTTACTGCATTACCAGCAATTAGAAAAGAGAAAAAAGCTAAAATGATAATGGACAGAGTTAACGCTTCAACATTAGCAGATTTTGCTGCAGCAGAAAACCAAACGGTTAAATCATCTTCAGCAATAAACATGAAAAACCCAACAATTGCAGGAGCAGGAAAAGAGCCAATGGTTGTAGGTACTGCTTTTGGATTAAAAGAAGGTGTAGCTTCTAAATTAATAAAAGGAAACACAGGTGTGTTTATGGTACAGGTTACTAAAAAGACACCAGCTGTTGAATTAGAAAACTATTTACCATTTGCTAATCAAGTAAGTGCACAAAAGTTAAGTGCAGTACAAACTAGATTATACAGTGCTTTAAAAGAGTCCGCAGAGATTGAAGATTTTAGAGCTAAAACGGTACAATAAACTACTATAGTTTACATATAAAAAAAGCCTCTTAATAATTTAAGAGGCTTTTTTTATGCATTATTTTTATAAGACCATGTCTTTATAGTTTAATATAGTATTAAAACCTTTAGCTTTAAAATAGTCTGTTGGATTGGTTTTACTTACGACTAAAATAAAATCGCCTCCCCAAGCACCCAAACTTTTTATACTACCATTAAAATCGCTAAAAAGGGTGTCCTTAACTTTAGTTTGATTTGTTATAGTACTTATAATGGTTTCGTGCTGTTCTATTAAATTTTTTAAATCTTCTAGCGTTTCGCTTTTAATAACATTACTTGTTATTGCATTAATAGCTTTTATTGTATTTGCTAAGTCGTGTTTGTTAGCTTTATAATGTGCAATACCATCACGACTATTTTGTTTTTTATTTAAATGAATAAAATATAGGTTTTCAAAAAAGTCAAGTTTAAAGTCTAATATATTTATTACAGGTAGGTTGTCCGTTAATTGATAAACTATAGCTTTACTATTTTGTGCACAAGCAATATCATAACCACTACCTCCAAAGGTTAAGTTTAATAATTGGTATGGATCTACGTTAGCCCATTGCGCTAAATTATTTATTAAAGTAGAGGATGTACCCAATCCCCAATTTTTAGGAAACTCAAGTATTGTGGTTATTTTAAAACCTGTTTTACAAGTTAAAAATTCAGGGTTTAACTGCTTTATAGCCTTTAGGATTTGAATTAGCCTATCAGAGATGGGATTACGAGAAAGGTAACCGACTTTAATTTCATCTAAACTAAATATATCTTCAAACCAAATGGCGTTGTTGTGGTCCAAACTTGTCCATATAATTTGAGGTTTATCAATAGACTCCACTGTTAATTGTTGACCAAATTTAGTGGGAACTGCTAACGCTTTAGCGCCATCAAGTACAACATACTCTGCAGTAAGTAATAATTTTCCGTGACTATAAAAGGTTTGCATTACTGTCTTAGATTTTCAATAGCTTTTACAACAGCACTATGTGTAACTACGTTAGTTTTAAAGTGATTTACAATCTGTTCTTTCTCAGAAGGTGTTGCTTCAAACTGATTTAAAATATTCATTAAATGCATTTTCATGTGTCCTTCTTGTATACCAGTTGTGGTTAAGCTTCTTAAAGCCGCAAAATTTTGCGCTAATCCTGCAACAGCTACAATTTGCATTAATTGTTTTGCATTAGGTTGGTCTAAAATTTGTAATGCTAGTTTGACTAAAGGATGTAAGCTTGTTAAACCGCCAACAGTACCTAAAGCTAAGGGTATTTCCATCCAAAAAGTAAAGATGCCATCTTCAATTTTAGCATGCGTTAAGCTACTATATTTTCCGTCTTTTGCAGCGTAGGCATGTACACCAGCTTCTACAGCTCTAAAATCATTACCTGTAGCCAACACAACAGCATCAATCCCATTCATGATACCTTTGTTATGGGTAACAGCTCTATAAGGTTCGATTTCTGCAATATTAACTGCTTGTACAAATTTTTCGGCAAATGTATTTGGATCTATGTCTTTTTCAGCTAAAGCTTCAACTTTACAACTTACTTCAGCTCTAACTACGCACTCAGGTACGTAATTAGATAAAATACTCATGACAATATTTATTGGTAATTGTAAGTGATGTTCAGCTTCGGTTTTAAATGTTTTAGCAAATTGTTCTAAACACGAGTTTATAAAATTTGCTCCCATTGCATCTAAGGTTTCAAAAGTAGCATGCAACTGATAGTAATTATCTAAATCGCTGGTTTTATCTCTTAATTCAATATCTAAAATACCACCACCACGTTTTTCCATGTTTTTAGTAATGGATTTGGTGTCAGTTATAAGTTGCTGTTTTATAATGTCAAAATAGTTTTTTAAATCACTATAACTTCCTGAATATGTAAAGTGGACTTGACCAATTTTAGTAGTAGATAAAACGGTTGCTTTAAATCCACCTCTGGTTTGCCAGAATTTTGCAGATTTACTAGCAGCAGCAACTACAGAGCTTTCTTCAATTGTCATTGGAATGGTGTAAATCTTGTCATTAATAACAAAATTTGGTGCAATTCCAAAGGGTAAAAAATAATTAGTTATTGTGTTTTCAATAAACTCGTCGTGCAACTGTTGTAGCTTTTGATCACTATTCCAATATTGCTTTAGGATGGTCTCAGCATCTTTATAGGCTGACAGGTGATTTTTAATTAGCCAATTAATCTTTTCAGCTTTTGATAATTTAGAAAATCCAGAAACGAGTGTGCTCATGTTATTATTTTTGAAATGCAAAGATACTATATACACTTTCAAATTATAGTAGTACGCGTAATATTGCTGATTTATCTGTTAATGTTGGCGGTTTTTTGGGTATTTTTTAGTAAACTTGACATCCTATTATTAAATAATTAATTTTAAATGAAGATTTTAAGAATCCTTTCCCTATTCTGCTTTTTAGCAAGTACATTTTTAACTGCTCAAAATAAGGAATTTACACTTGATGAAATATGGAGTGGTACCTTTAGGACAGAAGGTTTAGACGCCTTACACTCTATGAATAATGGTCAACAATATTCGGTTTTAAACTTTGATCGCGCAAGTGCTACAACTACAATCGATATTTACGACTATAAGACTTTAGAAAAGGTTAAAACGTTAGTTAGCTCTAAGGATTTAGATTTAAAATATTTTTCTGATTATACCTTTAGTAAGGATGAAAACAAAATACTTTTAGCTTTTGAAGAAGAATCTATTTTTAGACGTTCTTCGTTAGGTAAATATGTGGTGTATGATGTGTCAGAAAAGTCTATCCATAGTGTAGCAAATCATAAAATACAAGAACCAACTTTTTCTCCAGACGGTAAAAAAGTAGCTTACGGTTATCAAAATAATTTATACGTTAAAAATTTAGAAACTAACGACGTTACACAATTAACTTTTGATGGCAAAAAAAACAAAGTAATTAATGGTATTACGGATTGGGTTTATGAGGAGGAATTTGGTTTTGTTAGAGCATTTGATTGGAATGCAGATAGTAACAAAATAGCATTTATTAGATTTGACGAAAGTGATGTACCTGAGTTTTCTATGGACGTTTATGGTAAGGATTTGTATCAAACACAAACCGTTTTTAAATATCCAAAAGCAGGAGAACGTAATGCAGTAGTATCCTTACATCTTTTTGATTTAGATAAAAATAAATTAGAAGAAGTAAAAGTGAATAAAACTTACAACGACTTTTATATCCCTAGAATTAAATGGTCTCATGACGCTAATATGTTAAGTGCTATTTATATGAATCGTCATCAAAACGAATTAGATTTATGGATGATTGATGCTAGTCAAAACGAAGCGTATTTGGTTGTTGAAGAAAAGGATAAAGCTTACATAGATATTACAGACAATCTAACGTTTTTAAAGGACAAAACCTTTATTTGGAGTAGCGAAAAAGATGGTTACAACCATGTGTATCATTATAGCAAAAAAGGAAAGTTAATTAACCAAATTACTAAAGGTAATTGGGAAGTGACAGAGTATTATGGTTATGATAGTGCTTCAGATCGTATTTTTTATCAGTCAGTAGAAAACGGAAGTATTAACAGAGACGTTTATTCTATTAAATTAAACGGAACTCAAAAAAGAAGATTAACACAAAACGAAGGCACAAACAATGCAGACTTTAGTGCTAACTTCACTTACTTTATTAATACCTTTTCAAGTGCGACAACGCCATATTTATACACTTTAAATGATGCTAGTACAGGAAAAGTTTTAAAAACCATAAAAGATAATAGCGATTTAAAGGAAACTTTAAAGGCTTATACAATATCTAAAAAAGAGTTTTCTACTATTTCTGTAAACGGAAACGACTTAAATATGTGGATGATTAAACCAGCCAATTTTGATGCTAACAAACAATATCCATTGTTTATGTTTCAATATTCAGGTCCAGGATCTCAACAAGTGGCTAATAAATGGCATAGTGCAAATGACTATTGGTATCAAATGTTGGCGCAACAAGGTTATATTATAGCTTGTGTTGATGGAAGAGGAACAGGTTTGAAAGGTGCAGATTTTAAAAAAGTAACTCAAAATGAATTAGGTAAATTTGAAGTTGAAGACCAAATTGAAGCAGCAAAATTATTAGGAGCACGAACATATGTTGATTCTAGCAGAATGGGAATTTGGGGATGGTCTTATGGTGGATTTATGTCAAGTAATGCGTTATTTAAAGGAAACGATGTGTTTAAAATGGCAATAGCTGTAGCACCTGTAACTAGTTGGAGGTTTTACGACTCTATTTATACAGAGCGTTATATGACTACACCACAAGAAAACGCTAGTGGTTACGATAACAACTCACCAATAAATCATGTAGATAAATTAGAAGGAGACTTTTTATTAATACATGGTACAGGAGACGATAACGTACACGTACAAAATACAATGCGTATGGTTGAAGCTTTAGTACAAGCTAATAAGCAATTTGAATGGATGATATATCCAGACAAAAACCATGGTATTTATGGAGGTAATACAAGATTGCATTTATATACAAAAATGACAAACTTTATCAATTGCACTTTAGGCGATAAACTTTAATTAAACTAACTAATATTATAACTTATGGAATTTAAATTTGGAGGTTCAGAAACCAATCAAAAGACCGTTTTAGGTCATCCGTCTGGATTATTTGTACTCTTTTTTACTGAAATGTGGGAACGATTCTCCTATTATGGGATGCGTGCTTTACTAGTACTGTTTTTAACAAAGTCAATCCTTGAAGGAGGATGGGGTTGGGAGCGTGAAGATGCAACCTTAATGTATGGATGGTATATTGGATTGGTTTATTTAACACCAATAATTGGTGGTTATTTAGCTGATAAATTTTTAGGTTTTAGAAAGTCCGTTGTTATTGGTGCTTTAATAATGACTTTAGGACATGCTGCTATGGCTTTAGAGGGATTAACAGATATGTTTTTTTACATTGGATTAGTCTTTCTTATTTTAGGGAACGGTTTATTTAAGCCAAATATTTCTTCAATTGTTGGTCAATTATATAAAGGTCAAGGAAAAGAGAAAGATGCTGGTTACACCATTTTTTACATGGGAATTAATGCAGGAGCATTTTTAGGTATTCTTTTATGTGGTTATATAGGTGAGAAAATAGGATGGCATTATGGATTTGGATTAGCTGGTGTATTTATGTTTTTTGGAATGTTGCAATTTTACTTTGCACAAAAAATATTTGGTAACATTGGATTATCTCCAAATAATAGTGAGGACCTTGACGATACATTAGAACATTCAATGGAAGCAATTGGAGATGATGTAGAAGACGTTATTGACGATGCTAAGTCGTCTAAGGTTACAAAAGACCGTTTGACTGTAATTGGTATTTTTGCTTTGTTTACAGTATTTTTTTGGTGGGCATTTGAGCAAGCAGGTGGATCTATGACCATTTTTGCAGCAGATTATACAGATCGTGCTTTAAGTGGAGAGTCTGCAACGGTTTTTAATATAGTTAATTCAATTATTACATTAGTCCCTTTATTTGTGTTAACATGGGTTTTAGGAATGCTATTTAAGCAAACTTTTAAAAAGTATGCCTTATCAAATTTTTTCTTAGGATTTAGTTTTTTAATTATTTGGGTGATTGTTATTTGGATGTTATATAGAGAGTTTACATCTGAAGCTACTGAAGTTGCAGCATCATGGTTCTCTGTATTAAATTCATTATTCATTATATTATTTGCACCAGTATTTTCTAAAATATGGGAAAGCAAATACAACCCATCAGGACCAATTAAATTTGCTTTAGGGTTAATTCTTGTAGGAGTAGGTTTTGCTGCATTAGCATATGGAGCTTCAGGAATCCCAGATGGCGCAAAGTCAGCTTCAGTTAGTATGATTTGGTTAATTATTGCTTTCTTATTGCATACTTTAGGAGAGCTTTGTGTGTCTCCAGTAGGTTTAAGTTATGTTAGTAAATTAGCTCCAGTAAAACTAGTAAGTATGATGTTTGGTATTTGGTTTATTGCAAATTTCTTAGCTGGTGTAATTGGAGGTTGGACAGCAAGTTACATGGATCCAATTATGGAAGATTACGGTTTATCAACATTCTTCTTAATCTTTACTTTAATTCCAATAGGAGCAGGTGTAATTATGCTTTTATTAAATGGTAAGATTAAGCGTATGATGCATGGTGTACAATAATTAACACTTAATATATTATTAAAATAAACGCCTCTATCATGAGGCGTTTTATTTTTTTGTAAATTTGGAACACTATTTGCGACTATAAAAGATATAAAATAAATACCATGAAAAACATATTTTTAGCCCTAACATTGTTATTAACAGTTAGTAGTTTTGCACAAGACAAAATTAACTGGGTAACACTTGAAGAAGCTGTTGAGCTTCAAAAAAAAGAACCTAGAAAAATAATGATGGATGCTTACACAGCTTGGTGTGGTCCATGCAAACTTTTGGATGCTAGAACTTTTACTAATAAAGACCTAATTGCTTACGTAAATAAGTATTATTATGCTGTGAAGTTTAATGCTGAGGGAAATGAAGAAATTACCTTTAAAGGAAAAACATATAAAAACCCGAGTTACAATCCAGCTAAAGCTAAAACTAGAAATTCTAGTCACGAGCTTTCACGTGGTTTAGGGATTAGAGCTTATCCAACGTTGCTATTTTTTGATGAAGATGCTCAATTAATATCTCCAATTACAGGTTATCAAACACCACAAGCTTTAGAGTTGTATTTAAAAATGTTTCAGTCTAATAAACATAAAGACATGAAAACTCAAGCAGATTTTGATGCCTATTACAAAGCCTTTAAAGCAACCTTTAAAAACGATTAAACCGTTTTTAATAGTTTATAATATAAGCTCCTGTTTTACCTGTGTGGTAAAACGGGAGTTTTTGTTTTAAACAAGTAGCTTCCCAACGATTTACATACGATCTATAATTATTTCCATCTGCTATTATAACCTTTGGTTTTAAGCTGTCAATTAATCGCTCTAGGTTTAATTTTGGAGATTGTGTTAATACAACATAATCTATTGTTATTCCTTTTACATTAAATACGGACAAACTATCAATAACTAATACATGTTTGTTGTCCAGTTTGTATATGTTAGTTACAGGTTTTGAAGCCGATGTTTGTAATGCGTTTTTGACTGCATAGCTTCTAATTATAGAATTTGTTTCTGCTGTTTTTAATGTAGAAAAGGTTGCTAATTGATTGTTATGTTTTTTACCTAATAGTGTGTTTCTACTTTTATAAAATACAATAAACTGATTGCTTTTACTATTAAATTGGACAATGGTATAGGATAACTGTAAAACCAAGACCGAAATTAAGGTAAATTGTAACCACCTATAATTCTTATTATGGTAAAGTGCATAAAGGCAAAATATAAAAATATAGGATATAATCACCTGAGCGATGGTAAACGGAATATCAATTATTAAAAAATCTTCCTGACTAGAAATCCATTCAAAAAAGGAATTCATCCAATTGATAACCATTCCAAATGTGTCTGACAAAAATGTTTTAGGTAAACCAAATAGTGCTAATGTTATTACTAGTAAACCTAAACCTAATATGATACTTAAAAATGGAATTACAATTAGATTGGATAGCCAAAACAAACTAGGAAATTGATGGAAATAATATAGACTAATAGGGATAATTCCAAATTGAGCTGAAACGGTTACTGTTAGCGTTTGCCATAACAGCGTTACAATTTTGTATTTAGGTGTCCAAAGTTTTTCTAATATAGGCTGAAAACTAACGATTGCTATTACTGCAGCATAACTTAACTGAAAACCTACATCAAATAAAAAATTAGGTTTAATTAATAGTAAAATAAAAACAGAAACAGCTAAGGTGTTATAGATGTTTGTCGGACGTTTTAAGTTAATACCTATAGCAACAATACTAAACATGGTTGTTGCTCTTATAATAGATGCAGAACCACCTGCAATTAAAGCATAGGTCCATAATAAAATAACGAGTATTATGGTTTTGTAAAACTTCCCGTTTTTTAAACGTTCTAGAGGCTTGAATACCAAATTTAGTATTAACAATATTATACCAACATGTAACCCAGAAACTGCTAATATGTGTATGGCTCCTGCATTGGTGTAATTGTCATAAACTGCTTTTGTTATATTTTGTCTTTGCCCTAATATTAAGGCATTAATAATGGACAGCTGGTCATTTGTATATTGATACTTATCTAATTTGCTATTTATGTGATTTCTTAATTTAGCTGCATATCCAAATAGGGTATGTGTTTTATTTTGAAGCTGCAGTATATTGGTGTGATCAGCATATAGCTGAAAGTGTACTTGCTGTTTTTCTAAATAATTTTTATAACTAAATTGATCTGGATTTAAAGGCTTTTTAACGTCCACTAATGGTATGGCAGTCGTATAAATAGCGTCTATAGGTAATATAGATTGTAAACTGTCTTTTTTAACGTTTAGCAATGCTTTGCCTATAACGTTATTGTTATTTATCTGAAGCAAGTCAATATAATAACGCTGACTATAAGCATTAGGTTTTAATAATTCTCTAATCCTAAAAGTTGTAGTACTAGTGGTGGTATCTTTACTTATATAATTACTAAAGTGATTGGTTTTATTTAAATCTTCGTTACTATTAGATATAAAAAGACCAAAAGCTACAAAAGTTAAGTAGATAATAGTACCAAAAAGATAAATGTGGTTACTTTTCTTTTTGAAAATAAAATATAAAATAACGGAAAGCGCTGTAAGACTTATAGTTATAAACCAGCTATAAAGTACCGAAATACTTAGTATCTTAGAAAGTACGATGCCAATTATTAAGCAAATTGTGAATTTTATAATTGAAAAATGAAGCAATTTCATACTTCAATATAGTCAATTTCTTACAATAATCGTCGTGCTTGGACAAAAGCAAAGTACCAATAGCGTTCAGATAAAAGGGAGGTCATTACACCTTTACTTGTACTTGCATGAATAAATTCTACACGTCCTAATCTAGATGACGTTACTAAACCAACATGGTTAACGGTTCTGCTGTTCCGTTTTGTGGCAAAAAACAGTAAGTCACCTTCTCTAACTTCTTTTACATCTATCCAGTCACCATGCGTAGCCATAGCGCTTGAAGATCGTGGTAAACTAATATCTTCAGATTGAAATGCTGTATAGATTAATCCAGAGCAATCCATTCCTTTTTTTGTAGTACCACCATATTTGTATCTAACACCTTCATAGCTTTGTGCATTATTAATAATGCTTGCAATTAGTGGATTGTTAACAGCTATGGCTTCTACAGATTGATTATCTTCTAATTGATCATCAGTAGCTATGTCTCTAGTAGATTTTGTGCTGGTTTTTCTAGCAGGACCACGTCTAGCAGGTTTATTGTTGGTTTGGCTGATAACTTCAGATTCAGATTTTGTAGTGACAACACGCTTGCTTTTACTGCTTCCGCAAGACATTAATGTTGCTAATATTAAAAGTAGGACAATTTTATTCATTTAATAATTAATCGTGTATGTAATTATATATTAATTTAGCTGTGTTTTCACTAGCACCTTTTCCACCTAATTTTTTTTCTAAGTCATAATAACTCATAAAATATTTAGTACGTTCATAGCTATCTAGTATAGTATCTAACTCTTTTTTTAGACGTTTAGTGTTAAAGTCACCCTGAATTAATTCGGTTACAACCTCTTTATCCAATATTAAGTTTACTAAGCTAATATAATCTAGGTTTACTACTCGTTTACCAATTTGGTAAGACACCCAACTACCTTTGTAGCAAACTACCTGAGGCACTTTAAACAAAGCGGTTTCTAATGTTGCTGTTCCAGAGGTCACTAAAGCAGCAGTCGCAAGACTTAGTAAATCGTAAGTTTTGTTACTTATAAAATGGACATTACTTTGTTTAATAAAAGTTTTATAAAAGTCGTAATCCTGACTTGGTGCACCTGCAATTACAAATTGGTAGTCAGGGTAGTCATCTACAACACTAAGCATTACGGATAACATTTTTGTTATTTCTTGCTTTCTACTTCCTGGCAATAGGGCAATAATTGGTTTTTCGTTTAAACCATGTGTTTTTCTAAACGTTTTATCGTCCACTTGTGTTCTGTCTGCAATAGCATCTATTAATGGATGTCCAACAAAATGCACAGGATAATTATGTTTGTTTTCGTAAAAGTCTTTTTCAAACGGTAGGATCACATACATTTGGTCTACATCATGTTTGATAGCATTAATACGACCTTCTTTCCAAGCCCAAATTTGAGGAGAAATATAATAATGTGTTTTAAAATTTTTAGTCTTAGCCCATTTTGCAATACGTAGATTAAACCCAGGATAGTCAATAAAAATAATCACGTCAGGATTATAGTTTGCAATATCTGTTTTACAAAACGATAAGTTTTTGGCAATAGTCCTTAAATTCATGATCACTTCAGAAAATCCCATAAAAGCTAGAGCTTTATAGTGTTTTACCAATGTGCCACCAACAGATTGCATTAAGTCGCCTCCCCAAAACCTAAAATCAGCTGATGCATCTTGTTTTTGCAACGCTTTCATTAGGTTTGCACCATGTAAATCGCCAGAGGCTTCGCCAGAAATAATGTAATACTTCAATTTATAATCTATTTATTATAATAATTAATCCAATTATTAGTGTGGCTATTAGCACACCTTTTGCCAAATCATCTTTTTTTCTGTTTAAAAATAGAAAAAACAAACCTAAGTTAAGCAAAGCGCCTAAGCTAACTATTTTGTCAACAAATTTAAACTGTATGGCTTTTTTAAAAGTCTCTTCAATGCCATATCTAGAAAAGAATGCGATGTATAGTAATACACCAATTCCTGTAGAAATCACACCTAAAATAAAGCCAAGAATAATGTGTTTTTTGTTATTCAAATTGCCACGTATTTAGTTCTTGCATGTAATGGTGCGCAGTTAAATCGTATTGTACAGGTACAACAGAAACATAACCTTCAGATAAAGCATATTCGTCAGTATCTGTGCCTTTATCGTAATTTACAAATTCACCAGTTAACCAGTAGTAATCTCTACCTTGTGGTGTTTGTCTTTTGTCAAATTTTTCTTTCCAATTAGCTCTTGCTTGTCTACAAACTTTAATGCCTTTTATGTCCTTCTTTTTTAAAGCAGGAATGTTTACATTTAGTATCATACCATCAGCAATACCATGTTGTAAAGCATTTTTAGCTATTTGTTTAATGTATTTTTTAGAAGCTTCAAAATCTGCATCCCATTTGTAATCCAACAAAGAAAATCCGATAGCAGGTATACCTTCAATTCCTGCTTCAATAGCAGCACTCATAGTTCCAGAATATATCACATTGATGGAGCTGTTGGAGCCATGATTAATACCAGATACGCACAAATCTGGACGTCTGTCTAAAACCTCGTTAATTGCAATTTTAACACAATCTGCAGGTGTCCCAGAACAGCTGTATTTTAAAGTTTTGTCTCCTTTTTTAGAGACTTTATCTAAGTGTAGTACATTGTTTAATGTAATAGCATGACCCATTCCGCTTTGCGGACTATCTGGTGCTACTACAACGACATCGCCTAAGGTTTCCATAACTTCAATTAAAGCTAAAATTCCTGGTGCAGTTATGCCATCATCATTAGTCACTAAAATTAGTGGTTTTTTACTCATAGTAGTCTATTAAATTACTTAGCTAAAATACATAAATTCTCCCGTATCTACTCAATTTCTTCAGTTTAACAAAAAATTAGGTGGATTAGATTTTATTGGCATGGTTTTTTCTTTACTTTAGTAGAAATTTCTCGAAAAAATTTAAACAGAACACATGAAAAGGAAATATAATATAATATTGCTAGTACTATTATTAGCATTTGGTTCTTGTAGTTTTACCACTAAAGTTGATGACGATCCAGATAAAGACAAACTTTTAATACAAATCATAACTTTAGCTTTAGACCAGTTACATTTTGAACCAAAAGAATTAAATGATGCTTTTTCTGCAGAAATTTATTCGGACTATTTAGAGTTGGTTGACCCTTTAAAACGTTACTTCTTGCAGTCAGATGTTGACGATTTTAAAAAGTTTGAAACCGAAATTGATGATCAGTTAAGAGCTTATGATATTTCATTTTTTAGTATGGTTTATGAGCGTTTAGTGCAACGTCAAGAAGAAGCTAAGTCTTATTATAAAGATATTTTAGCAAAGCCTTTTGATTTTAATCAAGACGAAGATTATAACACAGATTATAAAAACTTACCATACGCTAAAAACAAAAAAGGGTTAAAAGAGCGTTGGAGACAACAGTTAAAATTTAATACGTTGTCTAGTTACGATACTTTAATGGATGAGCAAAATGATACAGCCAAAGTAAAGGAAGACGAGGAAGGTACTGAAGCTATTGAAAAAGAGCCTGTAGTTAAAAAAACTATTACAGAGATTGAAGCAGAAGCTAGAGCTGAAACGTCTAAAGCTTTAGATAATTATTTTACTGATTATATCGAAGATATGGATCGTGAGGATTGGTTTGGTATGTATGTGAATACTATTGTAGAAGAGTTTGATCCACACACCTCTTATTTAGCACCAACAGATAAAGATAGATTTGATCAGCAAATGTCTGGTAAACTTGAAGGTATTGGAGCACGTTTACAGAAAAAAATGGACTACATCAAAATTGTAGAACTTATTTCTGGTGGACCAGCTTGGAGAGATGGAGAGATAGAAGTTGGTGATGTTATAATGAAAGTACGTCAGGACAAAGAAAAAGAAGCAATAAGCGTAGTTGGAATGCGTATCGATGATGCTATTAAATTAATTAAAGGACCTAAAGGGACTAAGGTTATTTTAACCATGAAAAAAGTGGATGGTACTATCCAAGATATTGCAGTGACTAGAGATTTAGTAGAGCTGGAAGAGACTTATGCTAAGTCTTCAATAGTTAAAAAAGACAATAAAAATTACGGAATAATAAATCTGCCTAAATTTTATGTAGATTTTGAAGATTACAATAACCGTAATGCTGCAACAGATATTAAATTAGAAATTGAGCGTTTAAAAGAAGCAGGTATTGAAGGTCTTGTTTTAGACCTACGTAATAATGGTGGAGGATCTTTAAGAACCGTTGTAGATATGGCTGGTTTATTTATTAAAGATGGACCAATTGTACAAGTTAGATCAACCGACGAGCCAAAAGAGGTGTTACGTGATACTGATAAATCCATTGTTTGGGATGGACCATTAGTAATTATGGTTAACGAGTTATCTGCATCTGCATCAGAGATTTTAGCTGCAGCAATGCAAGATTACAAACGTGCTATTATTATTGGTAGTAAGCAAACTTATGGTAAAGGAACAGTACAAAATGTATTAGACTTAAACCGTATGGTTCGTAATAGTTCTCACGGAGATTTAGGAGCCTTAAAATTAACGCGTCAAAAGTTTTACCGTATTAATGGTGGATCAACACAGTTAGAAGGTGTAAAAAGTGATGTTGTTGTTCCGGATCGTTACAGTTTTATTGACATAGGTGAGCGTGATCAAGAAAATCCATTAGCTTGGGATAAGATCACACCTGTAGATTTTGAAGTTTGGAATAGCTATTTTGACTACGATCGTACCATTGCTAATAGTAAAGAGCGTATGGCTAATAACGAGCAATTAAAGTTAATTGAAAATAGTGCTAAATGGGCTAAGACTAAAATGGATGATAACAGCTACTCGCTTAATTACGAAAAATATAGAGCAGAGTTAAAGTTAAATGAAGAAGAAGCAAAGCAGTTTGATGCGATTTCAGATTATAAAACTAATTTAACATTTGAGTCGTTACCATACGAGCAAAAAATGTTTGATCAAGACACAACCTTGCGTGATAAACGTAACAGATGGCATGAAAATTTAAGTAAAGATGTTTATGTTGAAGAAGCGCTTAACGTGCTAAACGACTTAAAAATGACTTACGAAATTAAAAAAGTAGCCACGATAAAAAATTAGTAGTTTTGTCATTCCTTTGATTTGTATATTTAGCATCGCAAAACTTAGGAATTGATAATTATAAAATGACAACAAAAACATACTCCTTATCACAATTAGCGCTTCAAAAGTTTAAAAAAAACTTTTGGGGCGTTTTTAGTTTGTGTTTTGTAGCATTAGTTGGTTTAGTATCTGTGTTTGCGTATTTATTTGCACCAGACAATTCTCAAAATGCCAATCAAATGCATGTGTCTATTCATTCTAAACCTCCAGGTTTTAATGTTAAGATGTTGACCATACCTTCTCAAATTAAAAACGAGCAATCACTTTTTCAAAAAGTGTTCTTCGGAATAAACAATACAGACTCCGAAATTCCTATTTCAAGTTATTCAATACATAATAACCAATTAACGTACACCGAGTTTGCTTCTGATGGTTTAGAAGGCGACACAAAAACAATCGATGCGTCTTATATCACTCAAAATTCACCGTCTCAATATATAAAAAACGTAACCTTCCATCTAGGAACCGATAAATATGGACGTGATTTATTAAGTCGTTTATTGGTTGGTGCACGTATTTCTTTTTTTATTGGCTTTGTAGCAGTATTTATATCTCTGGTAATTGGAATATTTATGGGTAGTGTTGCTGGATATTATGGAGGTAAAGTAGACGCTTTAATCATGTGGATTATAAATGTAACCTGGTCCATTCCAACGTTATTGTTGGTTATAGCAATTACTTTAGCCTTAGGTAAAGGGTTTTGGCAAGTATTTATAGCAGTAGGTTTAACCATGTGGGTAGAAGTCGCTAGAGTCGTTAGAGGACAACTTATTAGTGCAAAACAAATGCAATACGTGACAGCAGCTAGAGCTTTAGGATTTAACGATTTTAGGATAATAACAAAACACATATTGCCTAATATTATGGCTCCAGTGATTGTAATATGTGCAGCCAATTTTGCTGCAGCAATATTAATAGAGTCTGGACTTAGTTTTCTAGGTATTGGTGCACAACCACCTATGGCAAGTTGGGGAGCAATGATTAAGGATCATTACAACTATATTATTTTAGGTAAACCCTATCTAGCTATTTTACCAGGTTTATGCATCATGCTTTTAGTAATGGCTTTTATGCTAATTGGTAATGCATTACGCGATGCGTTAGATGTTAAAGTTTAGGCTTCTAGATTAACTATTCCCTTTAAAATAAATACATCACAGTCTTTTTTTATATACTTTTGCAACGTTATGCAAGAATTAAAATTATCAGATTGGTTACCTACCACTAACAAAGAGGTTAAGATACGTGGTTGGCAAGAGCTAGACGTCATACTTTTTAGTGGTGACGCCTACGTGGATCATCCTACGTTTGGTCCAGCAGTTATTGGACGTTTGCTAGAAAGTTTTGGCTTACGTGTCGCTATTGTACCACAACCTAATGTTAATGATAATCTTCAGGACTTTGTAAAATTAGGTAAACCAAGATTATTTTTTGGTGTTACAGGTGGTTGTATGGATCCCATGATTAGCAATTATAATGCTAATAAAAAGAAACGTGATAAGGATGCTTACACGCCAAATGGTGATATTGGATTTAGACCTGATTATGCATCGTCTGTATATTCTAAAATTTTAAAAGAAAAATGGCCAGATACTCCAGTGTTAATTGGTGGTATCGAAGGGTCTTTACGTCGTGTAACACACTACGATTATTGGAGTGATCAATTAATGCCAACAATTTTAGAAACTTCTAAAGCAGATATGTTGGTGTACGGAATGGGAGAACAACCCTTGCGAGAAATCATACGTTTGCTAGAAAAAGGCGTACCATTTAGTAGTATTAATACAGTTAATCAAACTGCTGTATTAATGAATAAAGACGAAAAAATACCTAAGAACAGTAATTGGGAAGATATTGAAATCGCTTCGCATGAAACCTGTTTAAAGGATAAGAAAAAATATGCATCTAATTTTAAGGTCATCGAGCAAGAGTCCAACAAATTAGCTGCAAGACGAATTTTCCAAAAAGTAGGAGATAAGGTGTTAATGATTAATCCACCATATCCAACAATGACCGAAGCAGAAATTGATGCGTCATTTGATTTACCATACACACGATTACCACATCCAAAGTATGATAAACGTGGACCAATTCCTGCGTTCGAGATGATTAAGTTTTCCATCAACATTCACAGAGGTTGTTTTGGTGGTTGTAGCTTTTGTACCATATCTGCGCATCAAGGAAAATTTATTGCCTCACGTAGTAAGGAATCTATTTTAAAAGAAGTTGATACTGTTGCAAATATGCCTGATTTTAAAGGGTATTTAAGTGATATTGGTGGACCAAGTGCAAATATGTATCAAATGAAGGGTAAAGTACAGTCTATTTGCGATAAATGTGTTGCACCAAGTTGTATTTCGCCAGTAATATGTAGTAATTTAGATACATCACATAAACCGTTAACCGAATTGTACCAAGCGGTTGATAGTCATCCAAAAGTTAAAAAATCATTTATAGGTTCTGGAATCCGACACGATATGTTAGTCCCAGAATTTAATAAAAATGCAGATCCAAAAGAGTTAGATGCTTATACGGAAGAAGTCATGACTAAGCACGTCTCTGGACGACTTAAAGTGGCTCCAGAGCATACTAGTGATCCTGTGTTAAAATTAATGCGTAAACCGTCGTTTAAATACTTCCATAAGTTTAAAGAGCGTTTTGATAAAATTAATATTGCCAAAGGATTAAAACTTCAATTAATACCTTACTTTATTTCTAATCATCCTGCTTGTGAGGTTGAAGACATGGCTAATCTAGCTGCCGAAACCAAAGACATGGGATTCCAGTTAGAGCAAGTACAAGGCTTTACACCAACACCAATGACTGTGGCTACTGTAATTTATTATAGTGGCTACCATCCTTACACGCTTAAAAAAGTAAATACACCAATTACTAGAAAAGAGAAAGACGAACAACACCGTTTTTTCTTTTGGTATAAAGACGAAAACAAAGCGTGGATCAAAAAGACCTTAAATAAATTAGGACGTCAAGACTTATTAGACGTGCTGTTACCTGGTAAAGAGGAGAAATGGCGAAAAAACAAACCTAAAGGTGAAGCTAAAAACACCTTTAATGACGCTGTTCCGTTTAATCAACGTAAGAATAAGGCTAAGTTTAAAAGCAAAAATAAACGTCGTTAAAAATTAGTAATCTATTAACTTTTTTTTGGTGTAGATTTTTTTCAAGATGTTTTAAATATAGTATATTATAACTATGAAAAAACAACTTCAAATAATCAATGGGATTGCTTTTGTCAGCGTGATTGTAATGAACTATTTATCCAATACTGGTTTATTAAATAACACGACTATTGGCGAAGTCTCTAAACAATACAATACCTTATTTACACCTGCAGGATATGCGTTTTCCATTTGGGGAATCATCTATTTGCTTTTAACAGGATTTATTGTTTATCAAGGACGCAGTCTATTTGTAAAAGTTAGAAACAACGATTTTATACTAACAACAGGTTGGTGGTTTGCTATCTCATGTATTGCTAATTGTGCTTGGATTGTCACCTGGATTTATGGTTATACTGTATTGTCCTCTGTATTTATTTTTATAATACTTGTCGCATTACTACAAATAGTCCTTAAAAATAAAATGGAATTGTTTGATGCACCAATCACTGTTATTGTTTTTTTATGGTGGCCATTTGTAATTTATAGTGGTTGGATTACAGTAGCAAGTATTGCCAATGTATCAGCAGTTTTAGTAAAATATAATTGGGATGGTTTTGGGTTATCACAAACCGTTTGGACCTTACTATTAATTGTGATAGCCACAGTAATAAACTTAATAGTTACCTGGACACGTAACATGCGCGAGTTTGCACTAGTTGGTGCTTGGGCTTTAATTGCTATTTACGTAGCTAATAACAACGCAAATACCACTGTAGCCTACACTGCAATAGTTGCTGCTTTAATTTTAATTGTAAGCAGCGCTGCACATGGCTTTAAAAACCGAAAAACAAATCCTGCTATTAAGTGTATGGAGTATTTTAGGGGTAGGAAAAATTAGGGTTTATCCAACAGAAAGTTTTGCAGCATCTTTCCATATATAATTTGGCATTGGTTCATTTAATTCCCAATTAATACTCATTGGTTTTGAACCGTAGTGGTCTTTTATATTTCCTTCTCCTATAAAAACATAACCTTTTGTATTTCCAAATTCATCTTTTGCTTTTTCGCGAACAAAAAGTAAAATTCGTTTATTGTCCTCTTGATGTTTTATGTAAGACAATCCTTTTCCTTTATCAGGTCTTGCAGAGTTTTGAGTTTGCCAATGAAATAGTAATTCATTTACAGCATAATCATCATACATTGTGGTTGGTGAAAAGTTTTCTTCGGACTTAATAAGGTTGATAAAAAGTAATTCGGTATTCAAATCTATATTCAATGCAGTTCCTTCTCTATTAGATGATTTTTTTGTGAAACTACTAAATTGGAAAGCAGTTAATATTTGGTCTCTTGTATAACGACTATGTAATTTTAATGGTTGTTCATATGGAAGTTTAATCGGTAATTCTTTGAAGTCTATATTATCAATTAAAAATTCTAGAATTTCCTTTATTTCTTCGACTAGAACAAGATTATTTCCAATTTGGAGAATACTTTTTTCTAAAGAATCGAAACCTTCTTCTTTCTGCCAAACATCGTAATGCAACATTAGAAGCATGGTTTTTTCATTTTCATTCAATTCTGAAATTGTCACCTTAAAATTCTGTTTTGCAATTTTTAAAATGAAAGAAAAATAACTGAGTGAATTTGTAGATAACCATTTGTTTGAAATAGCTGAAACAATAGCTTTCTCATTTTCAGAATTGAAGTTTTCTATTCTTCCTGCTAATTGACATAAACGCTTCCAGCTTTCTCTTTTGTATATTGATTGTAGAGGTATATTATAAAACGAGCAAAAGTTACCTATTGTTAATGGTAAATTAGTGTCGTTTTGATATTGCTGAATTCTTTGAATTAATTTGTTTTTATTTAATGATGTTGCAGCCGAAATATTTTTAAGAATTGTTTCTTTTGTCTTCTTCTCTAAAATGATTGAGCAACCCAAAGGAAGATGCGGGAAATCATCTTCGATTTCTTTTTTAACTGTTGTATTAGTTTTACCGATTAAAGCTCTAAACTTACTTTCAAAATTATATTCAGGTTTGGAATTTCCAACAAAATCTAAAACTGTTAAGCAATCTTTCTCTTCGTGAAGTCTCAGTCCTCTTCCAAGTTGTTGTAAAAAGACTGTCAAGCTTTCAGTTGGCCTTAAAAATAGAACAGTATCAATTTCAGGAATATCAATACCTTCATTAAACATATTGACTACAAATAGGTAATTAATTTCTTTTTTCTCAAGTTTCTGACGAATTTGAATTCTGTCTTTACTATTTATGCTTGTTAAATAATCGGCTTTTAATCCTGCTAATGTGAATTTTTCAGCCATAAATTTAGCATGTTCCATAGAAACACAGTATCCTAAAGACCTAACTTCATTTATATCTTTCGTGTATTTATCTAATGCGTCAATAATTTCTCTAACTCTTCTGTCATTTTCGGTATACAGATTAGTTAATTCACTTGCGACATATTTACCTCTAGCCCAACTTACATTTGTTAAATCTATACTATCTGTTATCCCGAAATATTGAAATGGACAAAGTAATTTTCGATTCATTGCTTCAGGTAGTCTAATTTCAGCAGCAATTTTATTATCAAAATCTTCTAAAATATCTCCACCATCCATTCGTTCAGGTGTAGCAGTTAAGCCTAGTAAAACCTTTGGTTTAAAATAGTCAATTATTTCTCTATAACTATTAGCGGTTTGGTGATGACATTCATCGATTATTATATAATCGTAATAATCGGGAGTTAAGTTATATTCTTTAAACTTGTTTTTGACAGATTGTACAGAAGCAAATACAAATTCAAAATTATCAGGAACCATTCCGTCAACCCATAATTCACCAATATTATTGTTTCTTAAAACACCTTGAAAAGTAGATAATGATTTTTGGATAATTTCTTTTCTATGTGCAAGGAATAGAAGTTTTGCAGACTTATTATTTTGTTTAAAACGTTTGTAATCAAACGCAGAAATAACTGTTTTTCCAGTTCCAGTTGCTGCTACTACAAGGTTTCTAAATCTTTTATGAACCGTTCTTTCTACTTCTAGTTTTTCTAATACCTCTTTTTGATAAGGAAAAGGTTTAATATCAAACAAAGCTGTAGCGTTTTCATAAGGTTTACTAAATTTACTTTGTTTTAAGGCATTTTGAAGTTTCTCTTTGTGTTTAGAATCATCAAATAATTCAAAATCATCACTCTTCCAATAAGAATCAAATGTCTTATTGAATTTATCGATTATGTGACTTACTTCTTTGGTTGTAACTTTTAAATTCCACTCTAAACCATCAGTCAAAGCAGACCTTGAAAAGTTAGAGGAACCAATGTATGCCGTATGAAATCCAGTATTTCTGTAAAAAAGATATGCTTTTGCATGTAACCTTTCATTACTTGTATTGTACGATATTTTAACTTCAGTATTTGGTAGTTTTGAAAGTAGTTGAATAGCTTTATAATCTGTTGCTCCAATATATGTCGTGGTAATTACTTTTAGTTTTCCACCACGTTCAGTAAATTCTCTTAACTCTTTTTCAAGAATAATGATGCCTTTAAATTTTATAAAAGAGACAAGAAGATATATTTCGTTAGACGAAAGAATCTCCTTTTTAAGCTCACTTTCTAGTGATAGACCACCATTTCCACCTGTAAATAATTCACTTTGTGTTAATCTTGTGTAAGGGGTTATTTCTTTTAATCTTAAATCTAAATTTGAAAAGTGCGCATCAGTTTTTGAAAATACTGCCTTTAAAATTTCACCTTCTACACTAACTAAATCATCATTAAATTCTTGTTTATTTAATTCGTCTTTAAGTAATTTAATTATTTTATTAGCTATTTCAATTTGTAATTCGGCTTTGCCTTTTATAAGTTGAAATGCATGTTTTAAAGTTTTAGCTAGATGTTTAGATAAAACACTTGAGGCTTCCTCTTTGTCAATTGAAGTTTTCTTTAGAAAGAATTTATCTTTATCAAGTTCATTTAATTTTTCAGATACTAATTGGGTTATTAATTCTTCGTAAATTCCTTGATTCATAGTGATAAATATTCTTTTAAAATAGGTAAATCTGCTTCAGCCCAATCTAAATTAATCAATTCTTCTTTATTAACTATAACAAAATCAGAATGTTCTTTGAGTATTAATTCTCCTGATAAATAATTGGCAGTAAAAGGAATCAATTCAATTTTAAAATCTAAATATTCATGAGTTACAGGAGTTAATTTTTCTTTGACTTTAATTTGGATATTTAATTCTTCGGATATTTCTCTTTTAATACAATCTATTTCTGTTTCTCCTTTTTCAATTTTTCCTCCTGCAAATTCCCATTTCAAAGGAAGTTTCATTGTTTCACTTCTTTGAACAGCTAAAACTTTATCGTCAAATTGAATGATTGCACAGGTTACAGAAATAGTTTTCATCTTAATGCGCCTCCAACCAATTCAAACCAGTATCTACCTCAACATCCAACGGAACCTCCATTTTAAAGGCATTTTCCATTTCGGTTTTAATTAAGGTTTTCATTTCTTCAAGTTCAGGTTTGTAGACATCAAAAACCAATTCATCATGTACTTGTAGTAGCATTTTGGTTTTATAATTACCAGCTTCTAGTTTGTTATAAATGTTAATCATGGCAATTTTAATAATATCTGCAGCACTACCTTGGATTGGTGCATTAACAGCATTACGCTCTGCTGCACCACGTACCACAGCATTACGACTATTTATATCTTTTAAGTAACGTCTACGATCTAAAATAGTTTTCACATATCCATGATCACGTGCATAATCTACTTGTGCACTCATGTATTTTTTAAGTTTAGGGTAGGTTTCGTAGTAGGTGTCAATTAACTCTTTGGCTTCACCACGCGATAAATCGGTTTGGTTACTTAACCCAAAAGCAGACACACCATAGATAATTCCAAAGTTTACGGTTTTAGCATTACTACGTTGCTCTCTAGTAACTTCGTTTAAAGGTACATTAAAGACTTTTGATGCTGTGGAAGCGTGAATATCCTCTCCATTTTTAAAAGCTTCAATCATGGTTTCTTCTTCACTTAACGCAGCAATAATACGTAATTCTATTTGGCTATAATCGGCAGCTAATAGTGTGTAGTCTTCATTACGTGGTACAAACGCTTTACGGACTTGACGTCCACGTGCTGTACGTATCGGAATATTCTGTAGGTTTGGATTATTGCTACTTAAACGTCCTGTGGCAGCAACGGTTTGCATATAATCTGTATGTACACGACCTGTTGCAGGCTCTACCTGAAGTGGTAACGCATCCACATAGGTACTTTTAAGTTTTGCTAAACCACGATAATCTAAAATATTGCGAATAATTTCATGATCCTTAGCTAGGTAAGACAGTATGTCTTCTCCTGTTGCATATTGACCTGTTTTTGTCTTTTTAGGTTTGTCAACCAATTTTAGTTTTTCAAACAAAATAATACCTAATTGTTTTGGTGAGGCAATATTAAACTCCTCTCCAGCAACCTCATATATTTTGCTTTCTAAAGTGTTGATATCGTTATTTAAATCGTCTGATAGGCTATTTAAAAAGTCAACATCCAAATTAATACCTTCCAATTCCATAGCAGCCAATACACGAAGTAAAGGCACCTCAATATCATCAAATAATTTTTGAGTGTTAGCTTCGCCTAATTCCTTTTCAAAATGTTCTTTTAATTGAAGCGTGATATCAGCATCCTCAACCGCATATTCCGTTTGTTTTTCCAACGGAACATCACGCATGGATAATTGATTTTTTCCTTTTTTACCAATCAATTCTGTGATAGTAATTGGTGTATAGTTTAAGTACGTTTCTGCCAAAACATCCATATTGTGACGCATGTCTGGATTAATTAAATAATGCGCTAACATGGTGTCAAATAATGGACCTTTGACTTGTACATTGTATTTGGCTAATACCTTAATATCGTATTTTAAATTTTGTCCAATTTTCTGAATGGTCTCACTTTCAAAAAATGGTCTAAGCGTTTCGATTAGTGTTTGTGCTTCGGTTTTGTCCTCCGGAAAGGGTAGGTAAAAGCCTTTACCAATTTCCCATGAAAATGAAATCCCAACCAACTCTGCAGTTAATGGATTTAAACCTGTGGTTTCGGTATCAAAACACACCGAAGTCTGTCTCATTAAGTTTTTGATAAATAATGTAGTTGCCATTCCTAAGGCTACACTTTGGTAAAAATGAGCAGTAGTTTCGGCAGTTTTTCGCGCTAAGCTATCTGTGTCAGAGATCGCTGTTGCGGAATTTGGGTCGCCTCCAAATAAATTAAATTGACCAGCTCCAGCACTTTCAGCTTCTTTTGGTGTCACTTTTGGTGTTGTTTTTTCCGAAGCGTTGTTGTTAGCAAGCGATGTGGCTTCTGCACCAGAAGTAAAGGTTTTTGTAAAATTATCTATTAGACGTCTAAATTCTAATTCTTGAAAAATGGCAGTCACTTTAGGAATATCTGGAGCGTCTAACTCAAAATCTTTAGCGTTAAATGTCACAGGAACGTCTAGCATGATGGTTGCTAGTTTTTTAGAAAGTAAACCTAACTCTTGGTTGGCTTCAATCTTTTCTTTCATTTTACCTTTAAGCTCGTGTGTGTTAGCAAAAAGGTTTTCCATGCTACCATATTGTGCTAAAAACTTTTTAGCGGTTTTTTCTCCAACACCAGGTAAACCAGGAATATTATCACTAGCGTCTCCCATCATTCCTAAAAAGTCAATGACTTGTAAAGGGTCTGTTACTTCAAATTTTTTCTGTACTTCTGGGATTCCCCAAGTTTCATAACCACCTCCAAACACTGGTCTGTACATAAAAATGTTTTCGCTAACTAATTGCGCAAAATCTTTATCAGGTGTTACCATAAAGGTTTGGTAGCCTTCTTTTTCGGCTTGTTTAGCTAAAGTCCCAATAACATCATCCGCTTCATAACCAGCTTTAACCATAATTGGAATATGCATGGCTTTTAAAATCTCCATGATATAAGGTACAGCAGTTTTAATACCTTCAGGCGTTTCGTCACGATTGGCTTTATAGGCTTCAAACATTTCAACTCTGTCAGCACTTCCGCCTTTATCAAAACAAACTGCTAAATGATCAGGACGCTCACGTTTTATAACATCTAATAACGAATTCATGAAACCCATAATAGCAGAGGTGTCTTCTCCTTTAGAGTTTATTCTTGGGTTTTTTATAAAGGCATAGTAACCTCTAAAAATTAAAGCGTAGGCATCGACTAAAAAGACGCGTTTATTGTCTGACATAATAGTAATTTTGATAGAATACCAAAACTACAAAACTTAACGCAGGTTTGCTTTAAAATTTGACAACTTCTGTGCTTAAAATAGTAAATTATTGATTAAGCTTTTAAGAATGCTTTAGATAAGATTCTTTCGTTTTTACCATGCTGATATTTCATGTACGCAAATCCAGGATGAATGCAGTAAGATCCCGTTTGACCAGCTTTGTTAATCGCAATGTAGGCTGCCTGAAAATCCTTGTGGTTTTTGCTTTTATTGACGATACGGTTTATGGCTTCTTCACAAGCTTGTTGTGGATGCATTCCGTTGCGCATCAGCTCTACAATTAAAAAGCTTCCTACGGTTTTTAAAATTTCTTCACCTAAACCAGTAGCAGCTGCACCACCAACTTGATTGTCAACATATAATCCAGAGCCTATGATTGGCGAGTCGCCAACGCGTCCTTTCATTTTATAAGATAATCCAGAGGTTGTACAAGCTCCTGCAATGTCACCATCTTTATCTATGCATAACATGCCAATGGTATCATGATTTTCTATGTTAATAATAGGCTTGTATTCTGAAGTTTTTTTCCAGTCTTCCCATGCTTTTTTTGAGGCTTCTGTAAGTAGGTTTTCTTTTTTAAAGCCTTGTGTGTAGGCAAAATCTTCGGCACCTTTTGCAGCTAAGATAACGTGAGGTGTTTCTGTCATTACTTTTTTAGCAAGAAGCGCAACATTAGTAATATTTTGAACACAAACAACAGCACCACAATCTCCAGAACTGTCCATAACGCAAGCGTCTAGCGTTACTTGACCATCTCTGTCTGGTGCACCACCATTACCAACGGTTGTATTGGTTAGGTTTTCTTCCTCAATAGCGACACCAGCAATTGCAGCATCTAAAGCTTTTACACCTTTTTCCAACGTTTGACCCGCTTTTGCATTGGCATCTACAAAACCCCAAGTACAAATGGATATAGGAAAATTAGTGTTATCTATAATACTAGTAGTGTCTTCTTTTTGTTGAGTTACATCAGATGAATTTTTATCAATTTTAGCACAAGCAAGAGCAGAACTTCCTGCTGCAAGACCAATACTGGTTAATGATGCGTTTTTTAAAAATTTTCTTCTATCCATATTATGTAATTAATACGTTACACCTTGTTTATCTAAAATAGATTTAGTCCTGAAAGTATAAAATAATAAATAGCCAAAGCATAATACAGCCATAATGTATGACGTTTGTATACCAAAAACATCTGCTAATTTACCTTGTAAAGGCGGAATAATAGCTCCACCTAAAATCATCATTATTAAAAATGCAGATCCTTGAGACGTGTATTTACCTAAACCTGCAATACTTAAAGTAAATATACAAGGCCACATAATTGAGCAGAACAAACCACCAGATAAAAAAGCAAATAATGCGACGTTACCAGAAGTTAATAGTCCGATTACCATAGCTAAAACACCCAATAAACTAAATGTTTTTAATGTTGTAACTGGATTGTCTTTAGCATAAAAGAAACCTCCAATTTGTACTGCAACGCATATGGCGAAAAATAAGATTTGATTAGGCGAATATTTTCCAAAATTGACCAATAATATGACTCCAAAAGCAACGTAAGGCACAATTATTAATAGCCATTTTTTTAAGCCTTTACTAGGGTTAAAAACTGTAATGGCTCCAACCCAACGACCAACCATTAATCCTCCCCAATACAGTGAAATATATGGTGCGATTTGAGCATCGTTTAGGATTGGTAAGCCTAATTCGTTTAGGTTTGTTCCGTCTACAGCTTTTTTTAGTAGCTCACCTAAATTACTACCAACTGTAACCTCTACACCAACGTACGTAAAAATAGCAAGCATCCCTAAAACTAATTGAGGATATTTCATTGCTCCCCAACCTTCTGGTTTTTTAGAAGAACTAGAATAAGCAAATACTAAACAGCCAACAACAGCTGCTAGTGCGATAATTAAAAAGACTAAACGTTTATTTTCTAAACCTTCTGAAGCGACTTCGTTACCTGTATAAGTGCTAAAAATGTAACCAAAACAGCCAATGATTATTATGGTTAACACAATTAATAAGTTTTTGGCTTTATTAGCTGGCTCAAAAGCAGTCTCAGATTTTAAAGCTGGTAATTTTTTTGAGAAATAAAATAATGCTGCTGCTAATAAAAATAGGACACCAACTCCTAAATATAGCATTTGTACAGTGTTAAGTGTAATCTCGTTATTTTTAATCATAGCAGCCAACTCATCACCAGATAAAGGTGTAGAACCAAAAATGATAAATGCAACTACAATTGGTCCAATGGTAGTCCCAAAGGAGTTGATTCCGCCTGCAAGATTTAATCTGTGTGAGCCAGTTTTAGGGTCTCCTAATGCAATAGCAAATGGGTTAGCAGTGGTTTGTTGTAATGAAAAACCAAGTCCAACAATAAAAAGTGCTATTAATACAAAATAAAAAATACTAGTTTGTCCTTGTTCTGCTCCAGCTGTTGCAGGATACATAACAAAAGCGCCAATTGCAGAAAGGAGTAATCCATAGATAATTCCGTTTTTATAACCCCAAGCATTTAAGATGTCTTTTTTAATTGTGCTAGATATTATAAACAATAGTAAGGCACCAATGTAATACGCACCATAAAAAGCAAAATCTACTAATTGCGATTGAAACTGATCGATATCAAAATAGGTTTTACAAAAAGGGATAAATACACTGTTTGAAGCAGCTATAAATCCCCAAAAAAAGAAGACAGTAACTAAGGTTGTTAAAGCAGATTTGTTATTTTGGTTTTCCATTGTTTGGTTTTTAATTTGTCCTAAATATAGTTATTAAAGTTATTTGATAGTGATTTCGTCCACAAAAAGCCAACTTCTACCATCATGCTTGTAACCTAAATGCCATTCTGGAAGTTTGCCTAGTTTTTTTGCTATGATTTTTATGTAGCGATATGGTATTGATACTTGTTTAAAAAACACCTTTTTGATTTCTGTGTCCTCAGATGGTTGTGTGCTATTAACAGATTTAGTGGTATCAATTGGGTTAAAATTAATTCCATCTGTCGAGCCAAAACAGCTCACTTGGGTTGGATAAAATATCCATGATCGTTGTTCTTGTAAAAAATTTAATGTTACCAGATTTACTTGCTTCACGCTACCTAAATCAACAGTTGCTATTAAGTCTTTGTCTTGATAACCTTGCCAAGTTCCGGTTCTAAAATCTTGTGTTCCGTAAATACCATCAATTAACGCGTTGTTTCCGCCACCATTATATTGATTTGCATATTCGGTTTCTAGTTTAATTGAAATATTTGGATCTATTTTATAGAATTGGGTTTGGATAGTGGCACTTTTAATTCCGTTTTTTTCTGAGTAAACTTGCAACAGTGTAGCTTTAGAGATAGTAAAGGGTTGTTGGTATGGTTTAAAACTTTGATTGTCTAGACTGTAATAAGTTGCAACTTGTTTGTCTACATTATTCAAAACAACTTCAGTTTCGCCTTTAAAGGCTATATCACCTTTTGCAATAAATGGAGCAGGAGTGATGAGGTGTTCTGTAATTTCGGTTTTTGGTACTTGGTTATCTTTTGTAGCCCAAGTAGAGGGTTGATCTGTCATTTTAAAATGAAGTGTGCCACCATTGATAATATCTGAATGATTGATAAAAGACTGATTTAGCGGACTGCCATTTAATTCTGCGGAAGCGATATAAATATTTTTAGAACTTAAATTGTCGGTCGAAATTGTAAATTGTTTACCGTTTTCTAAATTAATGGTTGCTTTTTCAAAAAGAGGTGTCCCGATAATATAGTCATTACTACCAGGTGTTACAGGGTAAAAACCTAGGCTACTAAAAATGTACCAAGCACTCATTTGACCACAATCTTCGTTACCAGAGATTCCGTCAGGATTATTTTTGTATAATTCTGTTAAAATTTGATAGACTTTTTCTTGAGTCTTGTGTGGTTTATTTACAAAATTATAAAGATAAGCCATGTGGTGACTAGGCTCGTTGCCATGTGCATATTGCCCAACTAAGCCTGTAATATCCACTTGATGTCGTCCAGAGGTTTGGTCTTTTGCAACAAATAGTTTGTCTAAATTAGCGTCTAGTTTGTCTTTTCCGCCTAAAAGTGTCGTAAAACCAGAGACGTCTTGTGGTACGTAAAAACTGTATTGCCAAGCGTTAGCCTCAGTGTAATTAAAATTGACTTCGTAAGGATCAAAAGGTGCAAACCAGGTGTTTCTGTATCGACCTCTCATAAACTGCGTTTCGGGATCAAAACTGTTTTTATAATATTGTGCTCTTTCCGAATACGTTTTATAATCGTCTAACTTGCCTAAACTTTTTGCCATTTGAGCAATAGTCCAATCGTCATAAGCATATTCCAAGGTTTTAGAAACCGATTCGCTTTCTTCTTCCACAGGAATATAACCGAATTGCTTATAGCTTTTTAGGCCTAATTTATCTCTTGTTGCACTATGTTTCATGGCCTCAAAAGCTTTGTCGACATCATAATTTTTTATGCCTTTTAAGTAGGCATCTGCTATAACTGGTACTGCGTGATAACCAATCATGCAACCTGTGTAATTGGCACTTAAGTCCCAAATTGGCATAATACCACCTTCGTTATATTTAGCAATAAAGGTGTTTATAAAATCGGTGGTTTTGTCTTGATCTGTGATGGTGTATAGAGGGTGTGCTGCACGATAGGTGTCCCAAAGTGAGAAAACTGTGTAATAATCAAAATCTTTAGTGGTGTGAATTTTCATGTCCATACCACGATAACGACCATCGACATCTTGATACAAATTAGGTGCTAAAGCAACGTGATACATTGAGGTGTAAAAGTTGGTTTTGTTATCAACATCATTATCTTGAATTACAATTTTTTTTAATTGTTTTTCCCAAATATCTTGAGCTGTATTTTTTACCTCTTCAAAAGTATGTTCTCCTATTTCTTCTTTAAGATTTTTTCTGGCACCTTCAATATCTACAGCACTAATACCTATTTTTAAATAAACAGGTTGGTTGTTTGGGTTATTGAATTTTAACGCTGTTTTTTGAGCACCTTTTTGACCTTGTTGAGGTGGAGATTGGAGTACATCTGAAAAAGTATGTGATGTTTTAATAACAAAATACAGACGCTGATCTTTTGCCCAAGCTTCCGAAAAACGATAGCCTTCAATTTGCGTATCCGAAACCTTTGTAAATTTAGCATCTATAACCTTATCACGATGCAATAAATCTACAATTGCAACTTGATTTTCAGCTGAAGGAAATTGATATTTATGAATTCCACTACGTTTAGAAACCGTTAATTCTACATTAATATTGGTGCTATCTAAATGGACTTTGTAGTAACCAGGTTGAGCGATTTCATTATCATGAGAAAAATAAGCACGATAACCAGGTTTACCATCTGCACCATTGTTAAAATTAACCTTATTGGTTGGCATGATTAAAATATCACCATAATCCGAAACACCAGTTCCGCTTAAATGTGTGTGCGAAAAACCATAGATATAACTATCACTATAGTGGTATCCAGAACAACCATCCCAACCTTCTAGTCGTGTGTCTGGACTAAGTTGCATCATTCCAAAAGGCATAGTTGCTCCTGGATACGTGTGACCATGACCTCCAGTTCCAATAAAAGGATTAACATAGGCTATTAATGGTTTTTCTGTAGTTGTTGGTTTTTTGTTTTCGGTTTTGTCATTACAACTAGAAATGATTAAACATAGGATTAAAAACGCGGTTAATTTTAGTTTCATTAGAAAGAATAGCTTTTATAAGCCTCTAATATAATTAAAAATGAAACTTCAAAAAATTCTATGACCAGTACTTGTACTTAATATATAAACAGATTTAAAGGCTTCATTAATTTTAATTAAAACAGAAAATATAAAATAATAAATCACCTTATAACAATAAAAAGGACATGGCATAAAGAATTAAAAATCAAAACGTTTAACAAATTGCTAAGATAATTGATTGTCATATTAGTTAAATTTGTAGTCTAAACTAAGTTATGACACGTCTAATTATTATTTCACTTTTATATATATTATTAACTGTTTATGGTTTTCAGGCTATTAAGACAGTATTTAAATCAAGTTGGGTACATTATTTGTTTTTTGCAATAGCACTTGTTGTTGCCTTAAATATGGTGTATCAATTTGCATCACCATCTGAAGGTAGAGTGATATCAGGAGGTAGAGGTTATGCTATTGGTTTTTTGTTATCCTTTATGGCTTTTAATTTAGTGCTTGTTCCAATATTAATAGGAGAGGACATTATTAGATCATTTATAAGCCTATATGATAAATATTTTATTACTAAAGAATCCTTTTATCTACCCTCTAGACGTAAATTTATAAGTCAAATTGGATTAGGTTTGGCAGCAATACCATTTGCCTCGTTGCTTTATGGTATGTATCAAGGACGATACAATTATAAAGTTTTAAAATACACATTACATTTTGAAGATTTACCAGACGCGTTTGATGGCTATAAAATGACACATATTAGTGATATCCATTCTGGAAGTTTTGATAATAAAGAAAAAATTAATTACGCTGTCGATTTAGTAAACAAGCAACAAGGAGACGTTATATTGTTTACAGGAGATTTGGTTAATAATAAAGCATCCGAAATGTATGATTGGAAAGACACCTTTTCTAAGCTTACAGCAAAAGATGGTGTGTTTTCTGTATTAGGGAATCATGATTATGGTGATTACGTAGATTGGGCAACAGAGCAAGATAAACATGATAATTTAAATGAATTAAAATCTATCCAGAAAGAGATTGGTTTTGATTTATTATTAAATGAAAGTCGTTACATTGAAAAAGATGGACAAAAAATAGCATTAGTAGGTGTAGAGAATTGGGGAATAGGTGGTTTTAAAAAAGCTGGAGACTTGGATAAAGCGTCAAATAATATTGCCTCAGATGATTTTAAGGTATTGCTATCTCATGATCCTTCACATTGGGCAGAACAGGTAATAGACCATAGTAATCACTATCACTTAACGTTAAGTGGGCATACACATGGCATGCAGTTTGGAATAGAAATTCCCGGTTGGATTAAATGGAGTCCTGTTAAATGGCGTTATAAACATTGGGCAGGAATCTATAAAGAAAAAGGCCAATACATTAACGTTAATAGAGGTTTTGGTTATTTAGCTTATCCTGGACGTGTAGGAATTTGGCCAGAAATAACAGTCATAGAACTTAAAAAAGGGACGCAAATTGCTTAATTACAACTAAATGTTATATTTTAGTGACTAGTTTGAACTAAACTGAAAATCAAATGTCAAAATTTGGAGAATTAATAGATGTCGAAATTCCTGTACTGTTAGACTTTTTTACAGAATGGAATGAGCCATCAAAAGCCATGCACGCAGTTTTACGCGATGTAGCTGCAGCACTAGGTGATAAGGCAAAAGTAATAAAGATAGATGTTGACAAAAATCAAGAACTATCCGAAGCTTTACGTGTCAAAGGATTGCCAACTTTAATTATCTATAAAAATGGAGAAATGAAATGGCGTCAAAGTGGCGAACAAGATGCTAATACTTTGATAAGTATTGTACAGCAATTTGTTTAAAGCGCTTTAAACTGATAGCCTTTTTTACTAAAATACTCTAAAACTTTAGGTAGTGCGTATTGCATGTTTTTTGATGCTTTTATGCTATCATGAAATACGATAATACTTCCCGAAGTACTATTTTTTATAACATTTTGTAAGCATTGTTCTGGTGTAACTTTGACTTCCCAGTCATAAGATATAACGCTCCACATTACTATTTTATAACCTCTTTTAATTAATTGATTGGCTTGTTTACGTTTGATTTTCCCAAAAGGAGGTCTAAACAGATGCTTGTTGTCTGGATCGATTAACAGTTGCGCTTTTTCAGCATTTTCTACATAACTATTAGTATCTGTATGCCACCCTTTAAGATGGTTAAAGGTATGATTGCCTATTGTGTGACCGTCATTTAGAACAGATTTAAAAATATTTGGATACTTTTTTATATTATCTCCAATGCAAAAAAATGTTGCTTTTGCATTGTATTTTTTTAGAAGATCTAAAGTCCATTGTGTGATTTTAGGTGTAGGACCATCATCAAAAGTTAAATAAATAGTCTTAGACAAAGACGCCTTTTTCCAAATGTATTTAGGAAAAAGGCGTTGTATTAATTTTGGTGTTTTTGCTGGAAAAACAGGCATCTATTCGCTTTTTAAAACAGTATCTAATTGCTGTAAAAAATCTTTGTCTGTTGGTGCAGGATTAGTTTCTGGCTCAGGCTCGCTATCATAATATTGTTTAAACAATTCTAGATAGTTAGTAAAAGTCATAGATTCTTCTTTGGCAAATTCTCTGTCATATTCAACTAAAACATCTACTAAAGCTTTGTATCGCTCAATATCTGTAAGTATTTCAGTAAAGTTGTTATCTTGATTATTTCTAGTTAAGGTGCTGTAGTATTTTAAATTTTCTTGATATTTGGTAGCAACTTCTGTAAATAGTTGTCTGGCTTTATCTTGATTGTCAACTTCATAGTAGGCACTAATATAAGGCTCTAATAAGGTGTAATGACCATACTTATTAACAGGCATATTTTTCATAGCTATGTCTGCTATTTCTTCAGCTTTATCTAATTGATTTTCATTAATTAAATTTTCAATTAATCTTGCTAAGTTTCCTCTGTATGTAATTGAGTTTCTTCTAGTTTCTGGATCATGGTAAATTTGATCACTTCCACTATTTCCCCAATCCCAATTAACAACCTTATTATACATAAACTCTGTATCCAAGCGTCCCATATCAAATGGATTTGCTCTAGCTACAGGTGTTTTTATAGGGACTAGTTTATACACCATACCATCAAGTTGTAAGTAATCTTTCATCCAAATGTAGTCATCGTTTCCAAAAGCTCCACCTGTAAAGTATATAGGTCGTTCCCAATTGTTGCTAGCAACAATATCAAGCATTAATAGACGGTTTTTTGTTATGGCATTGTCAGTTATTGTTATGTCAACATAGTCTTCTATTAAGTCGCTATCTTTTGCTTTTACAATACCATTAGCCAAAACAGATTGTTTGTCTACTGGTACTCTGATATTTTCGACAGGAAAATAGTTAGCATTTAAAAATTGCTGAGGATATTGTGTGTAATCTTCTCCTTCTTGTTGTAAAGCATATTTAAGTTTTGTCTTTGGATCATCACTAGTTATAAAATTCATAAATGTAGCAATGTCTAAAGTGTCTTTAGATCGTAAACGTTTCATTAAATATTCTCTTGTTCCATGCTTATATTTATCGTGTGTTAAGCTAGAAGGAATAGGATCACTCTTATAAGCTTTACGCTTCATTTGATCTATATACCAGTCCGTTTGGAATAAACTAGTGTTTACTACACGTACATCTGTACGATAGTTTTCAATCTCTTGGGCATACCATAAGGCAAATGTATCATTGTCACCAATGGAGAATAATATACCATTTTCTCCACAAGAATCTAAGTATTTTTTAGCCATAGCTAAAGCTGTATACTTACCTGATCTATCATGGTCATCCCAGTTTTGAGACGCCATTATAACAGGGACTAACAGTAAGCACGCTAAAGTAATAGTTGGAGCTAATACTTTGTTTGATACGTATTTTTTTAATAAATCAAAAATAGCATAGACACCAAGTCCGATCCATATTGCAAATACATAAAACGATCCTACGACTGAGTAATCACGTTCTCTCGGCTCAAAAGGTCTAACGTTGGTATATACTTGTATTGCTAATCCTGTAAATAAGAAAAATACCAAGGTAACCCAAAATAATTTTTTGTCTTTATTGAATAAGAAAAATAAGCCTATTAATCCTAAAATTAATGGGAAGAAAAAATACGTATTGCGACCTTTATTATCGGCAACATCACTTGGTAGATTGTCTTGAGATTGTCCTAAATGCCACTCATCAATAAATTTAATACCACTAATCCAATTACCATGTTGGTCATAGCGACCTTGTAAGTCATCTTGTCTACCAGTAAAATTCCACATAAAATATCTCCAATACATATAACCTAGTTGGTATTCAAATAGGTAAGAGATATTGCTAGCTAATGATGGTTTTTCAATATTGATAAATTGTCCAAATTGTTTTAAAAAGTTATGATAATCTTCATAATCAATTGCACCTTTAGCAACATCACTTTTAAAGTCAATCATAGATTGTACTAATCGATCTTCCCCTTGGTATTCTGGTTTAAGACTAAATTCCAAAAAGCCAGTAAACAGCATGTAGTTTTCAGCATTTTCTCCACTCCACATTCTTGGTAAAATAGCAGCTTGTTTAGAGTTAAAGTTTTGTTTAGCACGTTTATAATCGTTAACAATAATGTATTTACCTGCTGTTTCGTCTTTTTCGTATTTAGGTTTATCATCTACATACGGTTCGTTTTCATCTAAACCAGTGTATTGGTCAGTAAATAATGGTCCGTAAAATAAATGTGTTTCTGGATACTGTTCTAGATTATAATAAGCCAAAAGTTCTCTGGCACTAGAAGGGTTGTTTTCATTAATAACAACATTTGCATTTGCTCTAATAGGTAACATTAACCATGTTGAAGAGCCTATTAATACAAATAGTAAGCATATGATACCTGTATTTATATGATATAATTTTTTAGCTCGTGTATATTTTAGTCCGTAGTAAAATGCTGCAATAAGCAATATTCCTGCTATTATTGAGCCAGAATTAAAAGGCAATCCTATTTGATTAACAAAAAACAATTCTAACGCACTAAAGTATCTTAATACATTTGGAAACATTAATTTAAATACAAATAACAATACAGCAACCGATACAATATTGGCTATTATAAAATTTTTAATTGTTATTGTTTTATAGTTTTTGAAATAATAGATTAAGCCAATCGCAGGAATGGTTAATAATCCCATAAAGTGAATTCCAAAAGAAAGACCTACAACAAAGGCTATTAGTATTAGCCAGCGATTACCTCTAGGTTTATGCATGTCTTTTTCCCAGCGTAAACCTAAGTAAAACATGACAGTCATTATTAAAGTAGCCATAGCATAAACTTCGGTTTCTACAGCGTTAAACCAAAATGAATCCGTGAAGGCAAAAGCTAAACTTCCTACAAAAGCACTACCCAAAATGGCAAATTGTTGTCCTTTTTCAAGTTTTTCTGGTTGTCCAATTATTTTTTCTAACAATAAAATAATTGTCCAGAACATAAATAAAATAGCAAAAGCACTAGAAACAGCGCTCATCATATTCATTAAATAACCAATTTGTGAAGGGTCTAAAGCAAACACTGAAAACACCGCTCCAAACATTTGAAATAGTGGTGCTCCTGGTGGATGTCCAACCTGTAATTTTGAAGAGGTTAAGATATATTCTCCAGCATCCCAATAACTTACGGTAGGTTCCACAGTAAGCGTGTAAGTGATAAGAGCAATTAAAAAAGCGAACCAACTCAGTATTAAGTTCCATTTTTTAAAGTTAAAAGTCATCATAAATTATAGGTTTATTATGTGTTGCGAATTTAGTAATTATTATCAAACAGACACGGTTTTTAAGTTAACGTTAAGTTTTAATTTAAATTTTTTTTAAAAAATGTTTGCGTGAATAAATAATTGTATTAAATTTGCATCCTCATTACGAGATTGGCCTATGGTGTAACTGGTAACACGTTGGTTTTTGGTACCAAAGAGTCTAGGTTCGAAACCTAGTGGGCCAACAAAAAAAAGCTTCCTTTTTTAGGAAGCTTTTTTATTTAATACCTTTTTGTTTATATCTTAAAAGTAATGACTGGTCGTTTTGCATGATTGACTAAATCTTCGCTGATGCTACCGTTTAAAAAGTGAGCAATACCTTGTCGTCCATGTGTGCTAATTCCTATTAAATCGGCATCTATTATTCTAGAAAAATTTAATATACCTTTTTCAATTGTTTCGTCGTTATATATGTTTATCGTGTAATTATCAAAAGTTGAATTGGCTATAAAATCTCTCATTCTAACTTTGGAGGCTGCTGTTGTGGTAAAGTTACTTGGTGTATTAACATTAAGTAAGTGGATTTTAGCCTCAAAAAGGTTAGCTAGTTTTACCGCTTGTACATAAGTTTCTTTGTTGTCATTTTTAAAATCTGAAGCAAACACAAATTCTTTTATATCAAAATTGTCATGTTCGTTTTTAATAACCAGAACAGGTGTGTTGGAGGTTCTAACAACTTTTTCTGTGGTAGATCCAATAAAAAGTTCTTTAAGTCCTTCTGCACCATGAGATCCCATGACAATTAAATCGACATCATGATTTTTACAGGTTTCAAGAATACCCTTAGAAATTTCATTAAAATCTACTGCTTCATGAACCGTTATGCCTTTTATATAGTCTTTATCAAGTATTTTTTCAAATTCTTTATGTGCTAATTTCATAAAAAAAACAGCCTCAGGCAGATCAGCAGGAGTACCACCATTAGTGCTTAATTGGTTTAAAGGAAGCTCTAGCATATGTAATAATATTAATTCGCAATTATGTTTTTTTGCTAATTGAGCAGCAACTTTAACTGCATTTTCTGCTTCATTGGAGAAGTCAGTTGGGACTAATAGTTTTTTCATAATGTTGATTTAGATGGTTAATAAAGAACATATTATAAAGTTAGTAATAAAAAATGACTTTTAAAAAGTTATGAAAATCAATAAAATTATGTATCTTTGCAGCGTTGCAAGAGAAAAACTGAAATTGAGGGGACTAAAAGTCCCCTCTTTTTATACTTAAAAATGTTTATAAATACAGTCAAAAGTTTACTAGAGGAAGCCTTAACAGAGCGCAAAGATTTATTTTTAATAGATTTTAGTGTTAATGGAGAGAATGCTATTAATATTATTATTGATGGAGATCAAGGTGTTAAAGTTGAAGATTGCATGTTTGTTAGTCGCGCTATCGAGCATAATATTGATAGAGAAGAACATGACTTTGCATTGGAGGTTATGTCGTCTGGTGCAGCTGCTCCTTTAGCATTACCAAGACAATATCCAAAACATGTTGGAAGAACTTTAGGTGTTAAGACAAGTACTGGAAATATTGAAGGTGTTTTAACCGAAGCCAATGAGGATGAAATTACTTTAGAATGGAAGGCTAGAGAGCCAAAACCAGTAGGTAAGGGTAAGGTTACAGTAAACAAAAAAGAAAATATTGCTTACAAAGATATTGTAGAAGCAAAAGTTATAATAAAATTTTAATTCAAATAGAGTTATGGAAAATATAGCGTTAATTGAATCTTTTTCAGAATTCAAAGACGATAAATTAATAGATCGTGTCACCTTAATGGCTATTTTGGAAGATGTATTTAGAAATGCATTGAAGAAAAAATTTGGAGATGACGATAATTTTGATATTATTATAAACCCAGATAAAGGAGATTTAGAGATTTGGAGAAATCGTGTTGTTGTTGCAGATGGTGAAGTTGAAGAACCTAATCAAGAAATCTCGTTAACAGCAGCAAGAAAAATCGAGCCAGATTTTGAAGTTGGAGAGGATGTGTCTGAAGAGGTTAAATTAATAGATTTAGGTCGTCGTGCAATTTTAGCATTGCGTCAAAATTTAATTTCTAAAATTCATGAACACGATAATACTAACGTATTTAAGCAGTTCCAAGAATTAGTTGGAGATTTATATACAGCAGAAGTACATCATATTCGTCACAGAGCTGTAATTTTGTTAGATGATGAAGGAAACGAAATCATATTACCAAAAGATAAGCAAATCCCTTCTGACTTTTTTAGAAAAGGAGATAATGTAAAAGGTGTTATTGATAGTGTTGAGCTTAAAGGTAATAAGCCAACAATTATAATGTCTAGAACATCACCAAAGTTCTTAGAAAAACTTTTTGAATCAGAAATACCAGAAGTATTTGATGGTTTAATTACAATTAAAAATGTAGTTCGTATTCCTGGAGAAAAAGCTAAAGTAGCGGTTGACTCTTACGACGATAGAATTGATCCTGTTGGAGCATGTGTCGGAATGAAAGGATCACGTATACATGGTATTGTTCGTGAATTAGGTAATGAAAATATTGATGTAATCAATTACACTAACAATTTACAATTGTATATTACCAGAGCTTTAAGTCCTGCAAGAGTAACTTCAATCAAGATTGATGAAGAAAACAAACGTGCAGAAGCAATCTTAAAGCCAGAAGAAGTAAGTAAAGCAATTGGTAGAGGTGGACATAACATTAGATTAGCTGGTCAATTAACAGGTTACGAAATTGACGTGTTAAGAGAAGGAGCTGAGGAAGATGTAGAGTTAAGAGAATTCTCTGATGAAATAGAGGATTGGATTATCAAAGAATTTAGTAAAGCAGGTCTAGATACAGCAAAAAGTATTTTAGAGCAAGATGTGGCAGATCTAGTCAAAAGAACTGACTTAGAAGAAGAAACAATTTTAGATGTTATTAGAATTCTTAAGGAAGAGTTCGAAGATTAACATATATTTGAAAAAAAGAAATTAGGTTAAAGGCAATTTATGGCTGAAACAATTAGATTAAATAAGGTATTACGTGAGCTTAACATCTCTCTTGATCGCGCTGTAGAATTTTTAGATTCTAAGGGTGTAGAGGTTGAGAAGCGTCCGACTACCAAAATTTCAGAGGAAACGTACAGTATTCTTTCAAATGAATTTCAAAAAGATGCTAGCAAAAAAATGGCGTCTCAAGAAGTTAACGAAGCAAAGAATAAAGAAAAAGAAGAGCTGCGTATCAAACGCGAAAAGGAGTTAGAAGAAAAGCAAAAAGCAGAAGAAGCTGTTAAGGCAGCTAAAGCTGCTCAGCTCAAAAAAGAGGAAGAAGTTATCAAAGCTTCTAAGGCACTTTCTGGACCTAAAACTGTTGGCAAAATAGATTTAGATTCGGGTAAAAAAGTAGCTAAAAAGGAAGAAGTAGTTCCTGAGCCTAAAAAAGAGCCTGTTAAAGTTGAGAAAACTCCAGAAGCTAAAGAAACGCCTAAGGTAGAAACTAAAGTTGAAGCTAAGACAGAATCTAAACCGGATTCTAAAGTAGTAGCTAAGCCTGCTATTACGCCTAAAAAGGAAGTCGCTAAGCCACAGGAAGAAGAGAAACCTCAAGAGCCTGTTGAAGAGACTTTAAAAACTAAGTATACTAAACTTTCTGGTCCTAAAATTGCAGGAGAGAAAATTGATTTATCTCAGTTTAACAAGCCTAAAAAGAAAAAAGAAGATCCTAAAAAAGATGATAACGCAAATAAAAAGAAGCGTCGTCGTATATCTAAACCAGGAGATAATAGAACGTCTTCATCACCTTCAAGAGGTGGTAACGACAGATACAAAGGTAAAAAACCAGGTGGTCGTAAATCAGGAGGTCCTGTTGTAAAGGCAGAACCAAGTGAGGAAGAAGTACAAAGACAAGTACGTGAAACTTTAGAAAAATTACAAGGTAAATCTTCTAAAGGTAAAGGTGCTAAGTATAGAAGAGAGAAAAGAGATCAACATAGAGAGCAATCAGAAATTGATCAACAAATAGAAGCTGCAGAAAGCAAAATACTTAAAGTTACAGAGTTTGTTACAGCAAACGAAATAGCTACGATGATGGATGTTCAAGTAACACAAATTATCTCAGCGTGTATGTCTTTAGGGATGATGGTAACAATGAATCAGCGTTTAGATGCTGAAACTATTGCGATCGTTGCAGAAGAGTTTGGATATAAAACAGAATTTGTTACTGCTGATATTGATGTTTCAATAGAAGACGTTGCAGATAAGCCAGAAGATTTAGAACCACGTGCACCAATCGTAACCGTTATGGGACACGTAGATCATGGTAAAACGTCTCTGTTAGATTATATTCGTAAAGAAAATGTAATTGCAGGAGAGTCTGGAGGTATTACGCAGCATATTGGTGCTTACGGTGTACAATTAGATAATGGTCAAAAAATAGCATTCTTAGATACACCAGGTCACGAAGCCTTTACAGCGATGCGTGCTCGTGGTGCTCAAGTTACAGATATTGCTATTATTGTAGCAGCAGCGGATGATGATATTATGCCTCAAACAAAAGAAGCAATATCTCATGCACAAGCAGCAGGTGTACCAATTGTGTTTGCCATAAACAAGATTGATAAGCCACACGCTAATCCAGAAAAAATTAAAGAAGGTTTAGCACAAATGAATTTACTTGTAGAAGATTGGGGTGGAAAAATCCAGTCTCATGATATCTCTGCAAAAGTAGGTACAGGTGTTAAAGAATTATTAGAAAAGGTATTACTTGAGGCAGAATTATTAGAGCTTAAAGCTAATCCAAATAAACCAGCAGTAGGAACCGTAGTTGAGGCCTTTTTAGATAAAGGTAGAGGTTATGTATCTACAGTATTAGTTCAAGCTGGTACTTTGCGTGTAGGTGATTATGTACTTGCAGGTAAAAATAGTGGTAAAGTTAAAGCGATGCAAGATGAGCGTGGTCATGATGTACAGGAAGCTGGACCATCAACACCAGTATCTGTATTAGGTTTAGACGGAGCACCTCAAGCAGGTGATAAGTTTAACGTATTTGCAGATGAGCGTGAAGCTAAGCAAATTGCAACTAAGCGTACACAATTACAACGTGAACAAGATGTAAGAACAACTAAAACATTAACGCTAGCCGAAATTGGACGTCGTATTGCTTTAGGTACGTTTAAAGAGCTTAATATTATCCTTAAAGGAGATGTGGATGGTTCTGTTGAAGCATTAACTGACTCGTTCCAGAAGCTGTCTACAGAAGAAATTCAAGTAAATATTCTGCATAAAGGTGTTGGTGCTATTACTGAAAGTGATGTATTACTTGCAACAGCTTCAGATGCCATTATTATTGGATTTAATGTGCGTCCTGTTGGAAATGCACGTACGATTGCAGATAGAGAAGAAGTTGATATTAGAACATATTCTATTATTTATGACGCCATAAATGATCTTAAAGACGCAATGGAAGGTATGTTATCTCCAGAGGTTAAAGAAGAGATTACAGGTACTGCTGAAATTAGAGAAATATTTAAAGTTTCTAAAGTTGGTACTATTGCAGGTTGTATGGTAATGAATGGTAAAATATTTAGAAACTCTCAAATACGTTTAATACGCGATGGAGTTGTAACTTACACAGGTGTTTTAGACTCGCTTAAGCGATTTAAAGATGATGCCAAAGAAGTCTCTAAAGGATACGATTGTGGTATGCAAATTAAGAACTACAATGACATTAACATTGGAGATGTTATTGAAGCTTTCCATGAAGTAGAAGTTAAGAAAAAACTTAAATAAATTTAAGTTTAGTTATAAAAAAAAGCGATTCATTTGAATCGCTTTTTTTATGTTTTAAAACTAACTAATTTTAGTCCTTTTCTTTTTTTGGTTTAAATATAAAGGCATCACTAAATTTCTTCTGTACATCTACTAAAGCTCTTTCTGCTTCTAGACGTGTTCTAAAACTACCTACCCATACTTTATAGTTAGGAGTCTCAAAAACAAGTTGAGAACTTATGTTTCCATTGCTATTTTCAAACTTAGATCTAATGCTTTCTGCACTACCTAAATTTCCTGAATATATCTGTATTTTATAGCGATCACTATTTTTATCATCTTTATTCATTTCCTTTTTTATATCTAATAATTTAGAGATAGCAGGATCTTCATTAAGGACTACTGTTCCGCTTTGTGCCATACTAAATGCTGAAAAACATATTGTAATTAAGGAAGTTAAGCAAATGGCTTTAAATTGTGTTTTTTTCATTTTTAATAGTATTTATTGCAAATGTAAATGTATTAAACTAAAAAGTAACTCAATTTATTATTTAGAATTTATCTAAATTAGCAATTAAGACTTCTTTAAGATTTTAAAAATCGACTTTAAGTATTACTTTTGCGTAACGTTTTTCTAACTGTATTCAATATGCAGCAATGAAAAAATCATACCAAAGTTTAGAAGTAAATTCAATATATAATATGAAACAGGTGATTCACCGTAAGTTAAGTAGTAACTATCTTCGTTTAAGCTTAATTTTTTTACTAGTATTCTCAACCTCAATGTTCGCTCAAGAAGGCGACGCAGTTGCAGGTAAATCTTTATTTAACGCCAATTGTATAGCTTGTCATAAGCTAGACAAAAAAATGACTGGTCCTGCTTTACGTAAAGTGGAATCTCGTTTAGCTGAAACTGAAGGTTTAGATAGAGAATGGTTGTACAAATGGATAAAAAATAGCGCAGGACTTATTAAATCTGGAGATGCGTATGCAAACAAGATTTATAATGAGTACAATGGTGCTGCAATGAGTGCGTTTCCTACTCTTACTAATGCTGATATTGATAATATCTTAGCGTATACTGCTACAGAGCCAACTGCTGCTCCTGTGGCTGCAGGTGACCCTACTGTTTCTGGATCGTCTAATGCGACTTCTGAAGGAGGTATTTCTAATAAAATAATTTTAGGAGCATTAGGTGTTTTATTCGCATTGTTAGCTGGTGCTTTGTTTTTAGTTAACAAGACACTTCGTAATTTTGCTGAGGCAAAAGGTGTTGATTTGTCTGAGACGACAAAGCGTACACCGATTTGGAAAGCATTTGTTCAAAATCAATTTTTAGTTTTAGTTTCAGTAGTCGTATTATTGTTAGCTAGTGCTTATTTTGTTTACGGTTTCTTTATGCAAGTTGGAGTTAATCAAGGATATGAGCCAATTCAGCCTATACATTATTCACATAGAATTCACGCAGGTGAAAATGGTATTGATTGTAAATACTGTCACTCTTCTGCTAGAGTTAGTAAGCATTCAGGTATACCTTCATTAAATGTTTGTATGAATTGTCATAAATCTATTTATGAAGTTGCTGCCGAAACGCAAGCTGAAGGATTGTCAGAATATGGAGTGGATTACAATGCTGAAATCAAAAAACTTTATAATGCAGTTGGTTGGGATGATGCAGAACAAAAGTACACAGGAAAAACAGCTCCAGTAAAATGGATCCAAATTCATAAATTACCAGACTTCGCTTATTTTAATCACTCACAACACGTAGTTGTTGGAGGTGTTGAGTGTCAAACATGTCATGGACCTGTTGAAGAAATGGAAATTATGTATCAACATGCACCTTTAACAATGGGATGGTGTATTAACTGTCACAGAGAAACAGACGTGAAAGTTAAAGACAATGCATATTACACTAAAATCCATGAGCAACTTTACAAAAAGTATGGTAAGGATAATTTTACTGCAGCTCAAATGGGAGGTTTAGAATGTGGTAAGTGTCATTACTAAAAACAAGATTTTTATTTTCCTTTAAAATGGAAAACCTTAAAATAATTAATAAAGAAATAAATTCAATTATATAATATGTCATCAAACAAGAAATACTGGAAAAGTGTTGAGGAGCTAAAAGATAGCTCTATTGTTGAGACGCTAAAACAAAACGAATTTGTTCAAGAAATTCCTACTGATGAGTTCTTAGGTGATAAGGATACATTAGAGGCTTCTTCAACAACACGTCGTGATTTCTTAAAGTATGTTGGTTTTAGTACAGCAGCTGCTTCTTTAGCAGCCTGTGAAGGACCAGTAGTTAAGTCGATACCGTATGTAGTACAGCCAGACAGAATTGTTCCTGGTGTTGCTAATTATTACGCAACAACTATTGCTAATGGTTTTGATTTTGCAAGTGTTTTAGTTAAGACTCGAGAAGGTCGTCCAATTAAGATTGAAAACAATACTTTAGCTGCTACTAATGGTAGTGCCAATGCTAGAGTTAATGCTTCGGTTTTAGACTTATATGATAGTACTAGAGTGCAAGGACCAAAAAAAGGTGGTACCTCTATTTCTTGGTCAGATTTCGAATCTGAAACGACAACAGCATTAAATAATATAAAGAATTCTGGAAAGCAAATTGTTTTGTTAACTCAAACGTATGCCAGTCCTTCAACCTCAAAATTAGTTGCAGAATTTACTGAAAAATATGGTAACGTAAATCATGTCGTTTATGATGCTATTTCAGAGTCAGCAGCTTTAGATGCTTATCAAGCAATGTATGGTGAGCGTGGTTTAGCTAATTATGACTTCTCTAAAGCAATGACTATTGTTTCAGTAGGAGCAGATTTTCTAGGTGATTGGCAAGGTGGAGGTTTTGACTCTGCTTATGCTAAAGGACGTATACCACTAGATGGTAAAATGTCTCGTCATATTCAGTTTGAGGCTAATATGTCTCTTTCTGGTGCTAATGCAGATAAGCGTGTACCTTTAACACCTTCTCAGCAAAAACTTGCTTTGGCACAATTGCATAGTTTAATCGTTGGTGGATCTGTAAATGCTAACGCTTTACCTGCTAAGATTAAAGAATCAGTTCAAAAAGCAGCTTCTGAGTTAATTAAAGCTGGTAGCAATGGTGTATTAGTTACAGGTATTCAAGATGTGAATGCTCAAACTGTTGCTTTAGAAATTAATAAAAAACTAGGTAGTAAGTCTTTTGATCCTAAAACACCTATAAAAACACGACAAGGAAATAATAAATCAGTACAAACTTTAATATCTGACATGAAAGCAGGTAAGGTTGGTGCTATTATTATGAGTGGTGTTAACCCAATGTATACTTTAGCTAACGCTTCTGAATTTGCAGAGGGAATTAAAAATACAAGTTTATCTGTTGCTTTCACTTCTAAAGAAGATGAGTCTGCTTCAGTTGCACAATATATAGCAGCAACGCCTCATTATTTAGAGTCTTGGGGTGATGTTGAATTAAAGAAGGGTCACTTTGCGTTAATGCAACCAACAATCAGACCTTTATTTGATACAAGACAATTTCAAGATGTTTTATTAAAATGGAACGACAATACTAGTTCATTAAATGATTATATTAAAGCAACTTGGAAAGAGACTATTCTTAATGGTAGTTCTTATAACCAAGCTTTACATGATGGGTCATTTGTTAGTTCAATGCCAGTTGTTGAAGAAGTAACTGAAGAGATTGCTCAGGATGAATTACCTGCTAGCGATGCAGCAAGAGCATTAGCTTCAAGTGTAAAAACTAGCGGTACAGAATTAACATTATATTCTAAAGTTGGAATGGGTGATGGTCAACAGGCCAACAACCCTTGGTTACAAGAGTTTCCTGATCCAATTACTAGAACATCATGGGATAACTATTTAACGGTTTCTAAATCTGATGCTCAAGCTTGGAATATTATCAATGAAAATGATTCTACAGGAGCTTTAAATGGTAGCTACGTTAACCTTAAGTTAGGTAATACTACTTTATCTAATGTTCCAGTAATCATTCAACCAGGTCAAGCAAAAGGATCTGTTGGTTTAGCATTTGGATATGGTAGATCTGCTGGTCTTAAAGATGAAATGAAAACAGGTGTAAATGCTTTTACACTTTATAAAGATTTTAACACAGTACAAAGCGTATCTATTGAGCCTGCAACTGGAATGCATGAATTTGCATGTGTACAGTTACAAAACACATTGATGGGTCGTGGTGATATCATAAAAGAAACGACATTAGAGATTTTTAATACTAAAGATAAGCACTATTGGAATGAAGTTCCTATGGTATCTTTAAATCACCAAGAAACTCCGGTTACATCTCCTGAGGTTGATTTATGGGATGAATTTGACCGTTCAATTGGACATCATTTTAATCTATCAATTGACTTAAATGCTTGTACAGGTTGTGGAGCATGTGTTATTGCATGTCATGCTGAAAACAACGTACCAGTAGTTGGTAAAGAAGAAATTAGACGTAGTCGTGATATGCATTGGTTACGTATTGATAGATATTACTCATCAGAAGATACATTTGCTGAAGATGATGCTAAAAAAGAAGGTTTCTCTGGTTTATTTGGAGATAATGGTTCTTTAGGAGGTTTTGGAGAATTAGAAGATCCTGCAGATAATCCACAAGTAGCATTCCAACCAGTAATGTGTCAACATTGTAATCATGCTCCATGTGAGACTGTATGTCCTGTTGCTGCTACAGCACACGGTAGACAAGGTCAAAACCATATGGCATACAACAGATGTGTGGGTACAAGATATTGTGCAAACAACTGTCCGTATAAAGTAAGACGTTTTAACTGGTTCTTATATAACGGAAATGACGAGTTTGATTACCACATGAATAATGACTTAGGTCGTATGGTAATTAATCCTGATGTTACTGTTCGTTCTCGTGGTGTAATGGAAAAATGTTCTATGTGTATTCAAAAAACACAAAAGACTATTCTTGACGCTAAGCGCGATGGACGTGAGATTAAAGACGGAGAATTCCAAACAGCTTGTTCAGCTGCATGTAGTAGTGGAGCAATGATATTTGGAGATATTAACGATAAGGAAAGTAAAGTTGCAAAACTTTTAAAAGACGATCGTATGTATCACTTATTAGAAAGTGTTGGTACTAAACCTAATGTTCAGTATCATACTAAAGTGAGAAACACGAAAGAAGCATAAAAAGATTAATTAATAAACAATTATAAAGGATTATGGCGTCTCATTACGAAGCACCTATTAGAAGACCTTTGGTTACAGGTGAGAAATCTTACCACGATGTAACTGTAGATATCGCAGCACCTGTAGAGGGTAAGGCTAACAAACAGTGGTGGATTGTATTCTCTATCGCACTTGTAGCTTTTCTTTGGGGAATAGGTTGTATTATATACACCGTTTCTACTGGAATCGGAACTTGGGGTCTAAACAGAACAGTAAACTGGGCTTGGGATATTACTAACTTCGTTTGGTGGGTTGGTATTGGTCACGCGGGAACATTAATTTCTGCAGTACTTTTATTATTCCGTCAAAAATGGAGAATGGCAATTAACCGTTCTGCAGAAGCAATGACAATTTTCTCGGTAGTTCAAGCTGGTTTATTTCCAATCATCCACATGGGTCGTCCATGGTTAGCGTATTGGGTATTACCTATTCCTAATCAATTTGGTTCGTTATGGGTAAACTTTAACTCACCATTGCTTTGGGATGTATTCGCGATTTCAACGTATTTATCGGTTTCATTAGTTTTCTGGTGGACTGGATTATTACCTGATTTTGCAATGTTACGTGATAGAGCTATCAAACCTTTCCAAAAGAAAATTTATAGCTTATTAAGTTTTGGTTGGACAGGTCGTGCTAAAGATTGGCAACGTTTTGAAGAGGTTTCTCTTGTACTTGCTGGTTTAGCAACTCCTTTAGTACTTTCAGTACACACTATTGTATCTTTTGACTTTGCAACATCTGTTATACCTGGTTGGCATACAACAATCTTTCCTCCATATTTTGTGGCAGGAGCGATTTTCTCAGGATTTGCTATGGTAAACACTTTACTTATTATCATGAGAAAGGTATGTAACTTAGAAGACTACATTACAGTGCAACATATAGAGTTAATGAATATTGTAATCATGCTTACAGGATCTATCGTGGGTGTGGCTTACATAACTGAGTTGTTTGTTGCTTGGTATTCTGGTGTAGAATATGAACAATATGCATTCTTGAACAGAGCAACTGGTCCTTATGCTTGGGCCTATTGGATGATGATGAGCTGTAACGTATTTTCACCACAGTTTATGTGGTTTAAAAAACTACGTACAAGTATCATGTTTTCTTTCTTTATCTCGATTGTAGTAAACATAGGTATGTGGTTTGAACGTTTTGTAATTATCGTAACATCTTTACACAGGGATTATTTACCTTCTTCTTGGACGATGTTCTCACCAACATTTGTCGATATTGGAATTTTTATTGGAACAATTGGTTTCTTCTTCGTACTTTTCTTATTGTATTCTAGAACATTCCCAGTAATAGCTCAAGCAGAAGTTAAAACTATTTTGAAATCTTCTGGGCAACGTTACAAAAACATCAGAGAAAGAGGAGATAGCTTAGTAGGTACTGGATCAGATGCCAGAACTTCTGAGGTTAATAATAACGAATCAAAAAACTTAAAGTAGCATATGGAAGCTTCAAAAGTAATTCACGCTATTTATAACGATGACGATGTGTTAATGAATGCAGTTAAAAAAGTTAAAGCTGCAAAACATCAAATCGAAGAAATATATACACCTTTTCCTGTCCATGGACTTGATAAGGCGATGGGATTAGCACCAACACGTTTAGCTATATGTGCATTTTTGTACGGTTGTGTTGGTTTAACAGTAGCAGTTTTAATGATGAATTTCATTATGATTGAAGATTGGCCTCAAGATATTGGTGGTAAACCTAGTTTTAGTTACCTAGAAAACATGCCAGCTTTTGTACCAATTATGTTTGAGCTTACAGTGTTTTTTGCAGCCCATTTAATGGTTATAACGTTTTATTTGAGAAGTAAAATGTGGCCTTTTAAAAAAGCTGAAAATCCAGATCCTAGAACAACTGATGATCATTTCTTAATGGAACTTCCAATTCATAACAATGAAGTTGAATTGCAAAGTCTATTATCACAAACAGGAGCAGTTGAAATTAACGTAGTAGATAAAGCACATTAATTAGATAGAATGAAACATTTAATTAAAATATCAATAATAGCCTTAATTGCAATCTCGTTTACTTCTTGTAATAAGAGTTCTCGTCCAAATTATCAATACATGCCAAACATGTATGAGTCTGTGGCGTACGATGCTTACCAAGAGTCAGATGCCTTTGCAAACGGAGTTGAAGCCCAATTACCTGTAGATGGTACTATACCTAGAGGTTATACACCTTTTGAGTATACAAATGACATTGCTGGTTATGATTTAGCTAAAGCTGAACTTAAATCGCCTTTAGATTCTACTCAATTTGATGAGCCAAGAGCTAAAGAATTATACAACATTTATTGTGGTATATGTCATGGTAACAAAGGTGACGGTAAAGGTAATTTGGTTAAAAGAGAGAAAATTCTTGGAGTACCAAGTTATGACGATGTAGGTAGAGCGATTAATACAGGTAGTATTTATCATGTAATGTATTATGGTAAAAACTCAATGGGATCTTACGCTAACTTTTTAAGCGAGGAAGAACGTTGGCAAGTTGTTGCCTATGTTGAGAAATTAAAGGCAGACTTAGAAAAATAAGATTTAGATAAAGTTTATATATAGATATGTACACACTTTCAAATAGACTAAAATTAGTTTCACTAATCCTAATCATTGTAGGAGCGGGATTATGGGGAACAGGTTATTACTCGTCTCATCACGTTACTTTAGATAACGTTAAAACGATGCTAGCAGAAGAAGCAAGTCATGGTTCTCATGGTGATAGCCATGCAACCATTACTGATACTCATGAAGTTGAGGCTCACGTTAATACAGATGCTCATGGTGAAGAGGCTTCGCATGCTGAAGCAGATGCACATCATGGAGATGAGCATGCAGAACATGTAATGCATCAAATTCATAATAGACCTTATTCAGCGCTTTATGTTGCTGCATTTTTCTTTATGATGATTGCTTTAGGTGCTCTAGCATTTTATGCAATTCAGTTTGCTGCACAAGCAGGTTGGTCTCCTTTATTATTTAGAGTAATGGAAGGTATTACTTATTATGTATTACCTGGAGCATTAATTGTTGTGGCTATAGCTGTTTGGGCTGGTGATCATATATTTATTTGGATGGATCCGGAAATGGTGAATCCAGAGAGCGATAAGTTTGATAAATTAGTAGCTGGTAAGTCAGCTTGGTTAAATACAACAGGTTTTGTTATTAGAGCTTTAGTTTTTATTGGTGGATGGTCTCTATATAGATTTTTTGCTCGTAAATTTTCATTAGCGCAAGATCAAGCTCCTGAAGGTGATAGAAGTAACTTTAAAAAATCATTTCGTATTGCTGCAGCATTTTTAGTATTCTTTATTTATACTGAGTCGATGATGTCATGGGATTGGATTATGAGTGTAGATCCTCACTGGTTCTCAACATTATTTGGATGGTATGTATTCGCAGGAATGATGGTTTGTGCTGTTACAGTTATGGCAATGATTACTATCTACTTAAAATCTAAAGGATTATTACAACAAGTTAACGATAGTCATATTCATGATTTAGCTAAGTTTATGTTTGGGTTTAGTATTTTCTGGACATACCTATGGTTTTCTCAATTTATGTTAATTTGGTACTCAAACATTCCAGAAGAAGTAACTTACTTTGTAACTAGAATTGAAGATTATAACCTTCCTTTCTTCGGAATGATAGCTATGAATTTCCTATTCCCTCTTTTACTATTAATGAATAGTGACTATAAGCGTATTCCTTGGTTTGTAATTATGGCTGGAGTTGTAATTTTAGCAGGACACTATATTGATATATTCAACATGATTATGCCAGCTACGGTTGGAGACAGATGGTTTATTGGTATGCCTGAAATAGGAGCAATTTTATTGTTCGCTGGTTTATTTATGTTTATTGTGTTTTATGCAATATCTAAACAACCTCTAATCGCTAAAGGAAATCCGTTCATCAAAGAGAGTGAACATTTCCATTATTAATAAAAAATAAAATAAAGAAGAACGATAACAATGACGACTTTCTTATCAATTTTAGTTTTAGTATTTATTTTCGTTGCAATCTGGCAAATGGTTAAAATCTTTGATTTGACGCAAGCAGGTAAAACAAACGATAATAATCAAGTAGCAAATGATAACGATAACCGTATAAACGGTTACTTAATGATAGGTTTTTTAATCTTCATTTATGTTATTACAATAGTATGTTTTGTTAAATGGGGAGACTTACCTTTAATGTCTAATTCTGCCTCAGAGCATGGACCTGGTATTGATAGCTTAATGATCATTTCTATGATTGTAATCTTCTTTGTACAAACAATTACTCAGTTTTTGCTTCATTATTTCGCTTTTAAATACAGAGGTGAAAAAGGTAAAAAAGCTTTGTTTTATGCTGACAATAATAAATTAGAGGCTATATGGACTATTATACCTGTAATTGTATTGGCTGGTTTAATTATTCAAGGATTATTTACTTGGACAAGTATCATGAATATTGATGAAGAATCAGACCCTATGATTGTTGAATTATACGCGCAACAGTTTAATTGGAAAGCTAGATATTCTGGTCCTGATAATGCTTTAGGTAAAGCTAATGTTAGATTGATTGATATTAATAGGGCTAATGAATTAGGTGTGGATGAGTCTGACCCTAATGCTCAAGATGATGTAATTGTTAAAGAGTTACATTTAGTAGTAGGAAAGCCTGTTTTATTTAAAATGCGTTCTCAAGATGTATTACACTCTGCTTACATGCCTCACTTTAGAGCTCAGATGAACTGTGTTCCTGGTATGATTACTCAGTTTGGTTTTACTCCTTCTAAAACTACTGCTGAAATGCGTGAAACGCAAGAAATTCAAGATAAAGTAGCTAATATCAACAAAATCAGAACAGAGAAGAGTCAATCTTTAATTGCTGAGGGTAAAGAAGGTTTAGAGCCTTATGAGTTTGATTATTTACTATTATGTAACAAGATTTGTGGAACGTCTCACTATAACATGCAAATGAAAATTATAGTGGAAACACAAGAGGAGTATGATGAGTGGATGAAAGAGCAAAAGCTTTTTGTAGATTCATTAGTAAAAAATTAAATAACAAGAAATTAAATTTAAAGATTTTAGATTATGTCAGCACACGTAGAAGAACATGGACATGACGATCATGGTCATCATCATAAAGAAACATTCATAACTAAGTATATATTTAGTCAAGATCATAAAATGATTGCCAAGCAGTATCTTATTACCGGGCTTATCATGGGAATCATAGCAGTAGTAATGTCAATCATGATGCGTATGCAAATTGCTTGGCCTGAAGAATCAAATCCATTATTTAAAGCTTTATTAGGTAAATGGGCTCCAGATGGTGTAATGAGTGCGGATATTTATCTTGCATTAGTAACTATCCATGGTACTATAATGGTTTTCTTTGTACTTACTGCAGGACTTAGTGGTACTTTTAGTAATTTACTTATTCCATTGCAAATTGGAGCAAGAGATATGGCATCAGGTTTTTTAAACATGGTTTCATATTGGTTATTCTTTACTTCAAGTGTTATTATGGTATGTTCTTTCTTTGTTGAAGCTGGACCAGCTGCAGCAGGATGGACAATTTACCCACCTTTAAGTGCACTGCCAATGGCTCAAGGAGGTTCTGGATTAGGTATGACAATGTGGTTAGTTTCTATGGCTATATTTATCGCTTCTTCTTTATTAGGTTCTTTAAATTATGTAGTTACAGTTATTAATTTACGTACTAAGGGTATGTCTATGACAAGATTACCTTTAACAATTTGGGCATTTTTTGTAACAGCAATAATTGGTGTTATTTCATTCCCAGTATTACTATCTGCAGCATTATTATTGATAATGGATAGAAGTTTTGGTACATCATTCTTCTTATCAGATATATTTATTCAAGGTGAAGTATTACATTACCAAGGTGGTTCTCCTGTTTTATTTGAGCACCTATTTTGGTTCTTAGGTCACCCAGAAGTATATATTGTATTATTACCAGCATTAGGTATTACTTCAGAAATTATCGCAACCAACTCACGTAAGCCTATTTTTGGTTATCGTGCAATGGTAGCTTCAATTTTAGCAATTGCATTTTTATCTACAATTGTTTGGGGTCACCATATGTTTATTTCAGGAATGAATCCATTTTTAGGATCTGTATTTACATTTACAACGCTTTTAATTGCTATACCATCAGCGGTAAAAGCATTTAATTACATAACCACTTTATGGAAGGGTAATCTTCAAATGAATCCAGCAATGTTGTTTTCTATTGGGTTAGTTTCTACTTTCATTACAGGTGGATTAACTGGAATTATCTTAGGAGATAGTGCATTAGATATTAACGTACATGATACTTACTTTGTAGTAGCTCACTTCCACTTAGTGATGGGTATTTCTGCACTTTACGGTTTCTTTGCAGGTGTTTATCATTGGTTCCCTAAAATGTTTGGACGTATGCTAAACAAAAATTTAGGATATGTACACTTTTGGATAACTGCGGTATGTGCTTACGGAGTATTTTTTCCAATGCATTTTATAGGTATGGCTGGTTTACCAAGACGTTACTATACAAACACTAACTTTCCTTTGTTTGATGATTTAGCTAGTGTAAACGTTGTTATTACTTTATTTGCTATTATTGGTAGTATTTTCCAAATCGTATTTATCTACAATTTCTTTTCAAGTATATTTTACGGTAAGAAAGCTGTTCAAAATCCATGGAGATCTAATACTTTAGAATGGACTACACCAGTAGAACATGTACATGGTAACTGGCCAGGTGCTATACCAGAAGTTCACAGATGGGCTTATGACTATAGCAAACCAGGACATGACGATGATTTTGTTCCGCAAATTATTCCTTTAAAAGAAGGAGAAGAAGAATTACAACACTAGATTTTAAATCTAATATCATATTGAAAAGCCTTTCTGTAAAAACAGAAAGGCTTTTTCTTTATATTTGCTTATATTATTCCTTAGCTTTATTTAAGCTATATAATTTATAAGTTTACCGCTTTTGCGGAACATTAACATGAACGATAACCTTGACCCAACTAGCGATAATTTTACTCCAGAAGAGTTTGATGTCGAAAAACAATTAAGACCTCTATCTTTTGAAGATTTTACAGGTCAAGATCAGGTATTAGAAAATCTTCAAATCTTTGTTCAAGCAGCTGTAGGTCGTGATGAAGCGTTAGATCACACCTTATTTCATGGTCCTCCAGGACTTGGTAAAACTACTTTAGCAAACATATTAGCAAATGAGTTAGGTGTTGGTATTAAAGTTACCTCAGGTCCTGTATTAGATAAGCCAGGAGACTTAGCAGGTTTATTAACCAATCTAGATGAAAGAGATGTCCTTTTTATAGACGAAATTCATCGTTTAAGTCCTATTGTAGAAGAGTATTTATATTCTGCAATGGAAGACTATAAGATTGATATTATGATTGAGTCTGGCCCAAATGCTAGAACGGTTCAAATTAACCTAAACCCATTTACACTTGTTGGTGCGACAACCAGATCAGGTTTATTGACAGCTCCTATGCGAGCAAGGTTTGGTATACAAAGCAGATTACAATATTATAATACAGAATTACTAACAACTATCATACAACGTAGTTCAGATATATTAAATGTTCCAATATCTATGGAAGCAGCAATTGAGATAGCAGGTCGTAGTCGTGGTACACCTAGAATTGCTAATGCACTGCTGCGTAGAGTCCGAGATTTTGCTCAAATAAAAGGTAATGGAAGTATCGATATTAAAATTGCAAAGTATAGCTTAGAAGCGCTTAATGTTGATGCCTATGGTTTGGATGAGATGGATAATAAAATTCTATCTACTATAATAGAAAAGTTTAAGGGAGGACCAGTTGGTATTAGTACTATTGCGACTGCAGTTAGTGAGAGTACTGAGACTATTGAGGAGGTTTACGAACCTTTTTTAATACAACAAGGTTTTATAATGCGTACACCAAGAGGTCGTGAGGTCACAGAGTTGGCTTACAAACATTTAGGTAAAATTAAAGGTCCAATTCAAGGAGGTTTGTTTTAATAAACTTTAATGTAAAACACTAAAACTTTGGACATATATAATAATCTCTTATTTAGATAAATGAAAAAGATTCCAGAAGTTTCACTATTAAAATTTATTAAGCATTCATTAGAGATTCTTAAAAATCCGTTGCCTTTTCATAATAAAAACTTTCAAGCGTTAGGTGATGTGTTTAAACTTAATGTAGGTTTTAATACTAAGATATACTTTTGTAGAGACGCTGCTTTTGCGCAGTATGTGCTTCAAAAAAATCAAAAAAACTATACAAAATCAAAAATTCAAACTGAAGATTTAGTAAAATATGTAGGAGAAGGTCTTTTAACGTCTGAAGGCGAAAAATGGAAAAAACAACGTAAGATGATGCAGCCAGCTTTTCATAAAAAGCAATTGCAAAATTTGCTTGATGGTATGCAGCTGACGATTATTTCAGAATTTAATAAGATTGAAAGTAATAAAACCATAGATCTTTTTCCAATTCTTAATGATTTAGCTTTTCAAACAGTAGTTAAATCTTTGTTCACTCAAGCAGCCAACAATAAGGATATGGAGCGGTTACAGTATATAACCGAAGCAAATCAACGCATGCTAGTTAAAGAGTTAAGGCAACCTTATTTAGGATGGTGGTTTAAAATTGGTGGCACTTTAAAAAAGCATTTAGATTTATCAGAAGAAGCTAGAGTTATACTAAAACGCATAGTTGATCAACGTACAACTTCAGGTAAACGTTATGACGATTTACTTGATATGCTATTGGAAACTCGCTATGAGGATGGTCAAGGTATGACAGAAGACCAATTAATTGACGAAATTTTAATAATTTTTACTGCAGGTCATGAAACCACTTCCAATGCTTTAACTTTTACATTTCAGTTATTAGCAAAACATCCTGAATGGCAAGATAAAATCTATAATGAGTTTATTGAGCTTGGTGGTGATAAAGCAGATTTGATGACTAGAATATCACAGTCTAAAGTTTGTCAACAAGTACTTGAAGAGTCCATGAGATTATATCCTCCAGCATATTTTATTGACAGAGTAAATATAGAGAAGGATGTTTTTAATGAAATGGAATTTGAACCAGGTAGTAATCTGCTGTTTTCGGTTTACGAAATCCATAGACATCCAAAGTTATGGGATAATCCAGAATCTTTTTTACCTGAACGCTTTGCAGATGGTGGACGACAGTTTTCTAGCCAATATTTTCCTTTTGGAGCAGGTCCAAGAAAATGCATTGGAAATAATTTTGCTATGTTTGAAATGATTATAGCTGTTACAGCTTTAGTCAAAAAATTTAAAATTCAACCTGAGTTTGAAAATATTAAGATTACTCCTTTAATTACTTTAAAACCTAAAAATGCACAGCTAAGTTTTCATATAAGATAATAATGCTTGATAACAAATCTAAATACACAACACAAATCAAAGCAGAAGCTAAACGCTTAGGCTTTTTATCTTGTGGTATTAGTAAAGCAGGTTTTTTAGAAAAAGAAGCACCAAGACTAGAAAACTGGCTGAATAAAAATATGCATGGTCAAATGGGTTACATGCAAAACCATTTTGATAAACGTTTAGATCCAACCAAACTTGTCGATGATTCTAAATCCGTAATATCATTATTGTTAAATTACTATCCTTCTCAAGTTCAGGAAGACAAAAAAGCTCCAAAATTATCTAAATATGCCTATGGACAGGACTATCATTTTGTAATTAAAGAAAAACTTAAAGAATTAACCCATTTTATTCATCAAGAAATAGGTGATGTTTCCGGTCGTGCATTTGTAGATTCTGCACCAGTTTTAGATAAAGCATGGGCAGCAAAATCTGGATTAGGTTGGATTGGCAAGAATAGTAATTTATTAACCCAACAAGTGGGTTCTTTTTATTTTATTGCAGAGTTAATTATTGATTTAGATTTGGAATACGATTCCATTGTTTCCGATCACTGTGGTACTTGTACAGCATGTATTGATGCTTGTCCAACGCAAGCCATAACAGAGCCTTACGTTGTTGATGGTAGTAAGTGTATTAGTTATTTTACAATAGAACTTAAAGAGCAGTTACCAACCGCAATGAAAGGTAAATTTGACGATTGGATGTTTGGTTGCGATGTTTGCCAAGATGTTTGTCCATGGAATAAGTTTTCAAAACCTCATAACGAGCCACTTTTTAATCCACATCCTGATCTGTTAGCTATGACAAAACAAGATTGGGAAGACATTACTGAAGAGGTGTTTAAAAAAGTGTTTCAAAAAAGTGCTGTAAAACGCACAAAGTTTGAGGGTTTAAAACGTAATATTGAGTTTGTAAAATAAAATATTAAGCTTTTGTAACGCTATATAACCTTTGTTTTCAATACTTCTAATAAAAGATAATAATACAAAATCGTGTTATTATTAGTTTAAAATTATTCAAAGATTATTCAAAGTCTCTCTCATTTTTTTTATGTTCAAACGTCTTAAAAACTTACATTTGTAATTCACTAAAACTTAAAGTGAAATTATGAGCAAACAAAGTAGACGTCGTGAAGCTTTAGTATATCATGCAAAGCCAACTCCAGGTAAAATAAAAGTAGTTCCAACAAAAAAATATGCAACCCAAAGGGATTTAGCCTTAGCTTATTCTCCAGGTGTTGCAGAACCTTGTTTAGAAATAGAAAAAGACGTGAATAACGTTTATAAATATACAGCTAAAGGTAATCTTGTAGCAGTAATAACTAATGGTACCGCAGTTTTAGGATTGGGTAATATTGGTCCAGAAGCCTCTAAGCCTGTAATGGAAGGTAAAGGCTTATTATTTAAAATCTTCGCAGATATTGATGTTTTTGATATTGAAGTGGATACTGAAAATGTTGAAGAATTTATTCAAACAGTAAAAATGATAGCTCCAACTTTTGGAGGTATTAATCTAGAAGATATTAAAGCGCCTGAAGCTTTTGAAATAGAAAGACGCTTAAAGGAAGAGCTTGATATTCCTGTGATGCATGATGACCAACATGGTACTGCAATTATTTCTGCAGCAGCATTATTAAACGCCTTAGAGCTTTCTGATAAAAAAATAGAGGACGTTAAAATAGTAGTAAGTGGTGCAGGTGCAGCAGCAATTTCTTGTACGCGTTTATATTTAGCATTTGGTGCTAAACGTGAAAACGTGGTCATGTTAGACAGTAAAGGTGTAATTAGAGATGACAGAGATAATTTAACATCACAAAAAGCCGAATTTGCAACACACCGTAAAATTGATACATTGGATGAAGCAATGATTGACGCTGACGTATTTGTTGGTTTATCAACTTCGGATATTGTAACGCCTGCCATGTTATTAGTTATGGCTAAAAACCCTATAGTATTTGCTATGGCTAATCCAGACCCAGAAATTGGTTATGATTTGGCAATTGCAACGCGTAAGGATATTATTATGGCTACAGGACGAAGTGACCATCCTAATCAGGTTAATAATGTACTAGGATTTCCGTTTATTTTTAGAGGAGCTTTAGACGTTAGAGCCACTAAAATTAACGAAGCCATGAAAATGGCAGCTGTAAAAGCATTAGCTGACTTAGCTAAAGAGTCTGTACCAGAACAAGTAAATATTGCTTATGGCGAAACTCGCCTGACGTTTAGTAAAGAATATATTATACCTAAGCCATTTGATCCAAGATTAATAGCAACGGTACCACCAGCTGTAGCAAAAGCTGCAATGGAAAGTGGTGTGGCTAAAGAGCCAATTGAAGATTGGAAAAAATATGAAGAGCAATTATTAGATAGATTAGGTAACGATAATAAGATTGTAAGATTATTATTAAACAGATCTAAGCTAGATCCAAAGCGTGTTGTTTTTACAGAAGCAGATTCTTTAGATGTATTAAAAGCAGCCCAAATAGTTTACGAAGAAGGTGTTGCTATACCAATTTTATTAGGTAGAAAAGAAGAAATTGAACGTTTAAAAGAAGAGCTAGAGTTTGATGCAGATGTACTAATTATTGATCCTAAATCTGACGAGCAACTTGAACAAAAAAATAAGTACGCAAAAATATATTGGGAACAACGCAGAAGAAAAGGAGTAACGTTGTTATTAGCTGAAAAGTTAATGAGAGAACGTAACTACTATGCAGCAATGATGGTTAATGAAGGTGATGCAGATGCATTAATTTCTGGGTACTCTCGTAGTTATCCTTCGGTTGTAAAACCAATGTTGGAGCTAATAGGATTAGCACCAGGATCCACAAGAATTGCGACAACAAATGTTATGATGACCCAACGTGGTCCTATGTTTTTAAGTGATACTTCAATAAATATAAACCCATCAGCTCAAGATTTAACTAAAATTGCGCAAATGACTGCTAAAGTGGTTAAAATGTTTGGAATGGAACCAATTATGGCAATGACTTCTTATTCTAACTTTGGATCATCAAAAGACCAAACAGCAACTAAAGTTAGAGAGGCAGTATCCTATTTACATAAAAGACATCCTGACTTATTAGTAGATGGAGAGTTACAAACAGATTTTGCATTAAATAGTCAAATGTTAACAGATAGTTTCCCGTTTTCTAAACTAGCAGGTAAAAAAGTAAACACTTTAATCTTCCCTAATTTAGAGTCAGCAAACATTACTTATAAGTTATTAAAAGAACTTAATAATGCAGAGTCCGTTGGACCAATTATGATGGGAATGCGTAAACCTGTCCATATCTTACAACTACATGCAAGTGTTGACGAAATTGTAAACATGACTGCAATAGCAGTAATAGATGCGCAACAAAAAGAAAAGTGGGAAAAAAACTTAGAAAACAAGAACTAAATTAATGTAAAGATAATTTTCTTACATTTGGAGAGTTAACAAAAATTTATGATTACACACATACAAGGAAAGTTAGTAGAGAAAAATCCAACAGATGTAGTCATCGATTGCAACGGAGTGGGTTATATGCTAAATATATCATTGCATACCTATTCTCAAATTCCTAATCAAGAAAATTTAAAGTTGTATACGCATCTTCAAATAAGGGAAGATGCGCATACTTTATATGGTTTTGCTTCAACATCAGAAAGAGAATTATTTAGACTTTTAATTTCTGTAAGTGGTATTGGAGCAAATACAGCAAGAACCATGTTATCATCTTTAACGCCAAAACAAATTAGAGAAGGTATTGCTGTGGATGATGTTGCTTTAATTCAATCTATTAAAGGAATAGGGATAAAAACAGCACAAAGAGTAATAATAGATTTAAAAGATAAAATCTTAAAAATTTACGATATAGACGAAGTTTCTGTAAGTCAAAGCAATACTAACAAAGATGAAGCGTTATCTGCTTTAGAAGTATTAGGTTTTGCTAAAAAACAAGCAGAAAAAGTACTGGATAAAATTGTCAAAGACCAACCAGAAGCTAACGTAGAAACAATTATCAAACTAGCCCTAAAAAATTTATAATTTATTTTGAATACAAGTCAACTTAGCTTTTATAAATCCATTAAACATTTTTTACTAACTGCTTTTGCATTGTTAGTCTCGGTATTTTCTTTTGCTCAAGAAGAAAATGAAGTAGAACAAGATAGTACCAAAACAGGTTTTAGTTTAGGGAATATCCAAATGCAAAATCCATCAAGTATACAATCTAAATACACCTATGATCCTGTAACGGATAGATACATATATACTGAGACAGTTGGAGAGTTTAATATTAATTATCCAGTAATTTTAACACCAGATGAGTATCTAGAATTAGTATCAAGCCAGAATTTAAAATCGTATTATAAGGATAAGATTGATGCTTACGACGGTAAAAAAGGAGATGTAAAAGAAGCTCAGAAAAACTTAATACCAGAGTTTTATGTCAACTCTAGTTTTTTTGAAAGTATTTTTGGTGAAGGACCAATATCCATAATACCACAAGGTACTGTTGAAATGGATTTAGGTGTCTTATTTACTAAACAGGATAATCCATCGTTTTCTCCTAGAAACAGACGTAATTTTTCATTCGATTTTGACCAACGTATCAGTCTAAGTATGATTGGTAAAGTAGGATCAAGATTACAAGTAACAACTAATTACGATACACAATCTACTTTTGATTTTCAAAATTTAATTAAGTTAGAATACACACCAACCGAAGATGATATCATTCAAAAAATTGAAGTTGGTAACGTTAGTATGCCAATTAATAGCTCTTTAATTTCTGGAGCACAAAGTCTATTTGGTGTAAAAACACAATTAAAATTTGGTAAAACAACAATTACAGGAGTATTCTCTGATCAGCGTTCTGACGCTAGGTCAGTAACTGCTCAAGGTGGTGGAACATTAGACGAGTTTGAGTTTTTTATTAGAGATTATGATGAGAATCGTCACTTTTTCTTAGGACAATACTTCCGTAATAACTACGATCAAGCACTATCTAATTACCCTTTTATTAATAATAATATTCAAATAACAAGAATAGAGGTTTGGATAACTAACAGAAGTAATCGTACTGAAAATGTTAGAAACTTTGTCGCTTTCCAAGATTTAGGAGAAACCAGTATCATTGGTAATCCAGGCGTTTCTGTTACAGGAGGACCTAATGCATTTCCGGATAACGGAAACAATGGATTAGATCCAACTAACATTGGTAACGCAGGATCGCAATTAAATAATGCAATTAGAGATATTGCAACAGCGCAAAGCGGAATCTCAATTTCAGGTTTTAATGAAGGTTTTGATTATGCAAAGCAAGAAAATACTAGAAAATTAATAGAAGGTCAAGAATATACCCTAAACACACAATTGGGTTATATATCATTAAACCAAAGATTAAATAATGACGAAGTCTTAGCAGTTGCTTACCAATACACAGTCGGAGGACAAGTGTTTCAGGTAGGAGAGTTTGCAAATGATGGTATTGGAGCAACAGATGTTGCTGTAAATTCAAGTGGAGAAGTTACTAATGTTACAAATAATGCATTAGTATTAAAACTATTAAAAAGTAGTATCACTAGTGTCTCTCAACCAATATGGGATTTAATGATGAAAAACGTTTACGATACAGGCGCTTTTCAATTAACCCAAGAAGATTTTAAATTAAATATTTTTTATAACGAATCTGCTCCTGTAAACTATATTACTGCTGTAGAAGGTACGCCTTTCGGAACCGATTTTGAAGGCGAACCTATAGATCAAACCACATTATTACGCTTATTTAATTTTGATAGATTAAATTACAATAACGATCCACAAACTAATGGAGACGGTTTTTTTGACTTTGTTTCAGGCATTACTGTAATTCCGCAAAATGGTAAAATTGTTTTTACTAAAGTAGAACCTTTTGGACGTTATTTATTTGATGTTTTAGATAATGACGGTAACACAGGTAATAATGCGTCGGATTATGAAGCAGATATATATACCAATGCCAATCAAGAAAAGTATGTCTATGACTTACTTTATAAAGCAACCAAAACAGCAGCATTAGACGAGAGTCAAAAAAATAAATTCCAAATTAAAGGACGTTATAAATCTTCAGGTGGAGACGGAATCCCAATTGGAGGATTTAATGTACCAAGAGGATCCGTTCGTGTATCAGCTGGAGGACGTGTTTTAGTAGAAGGACAAGATTATACAGTTAATTACCAATTAGGACGTGTTTATATTATTGATGAAGGTTTAAAAGCATCCAACATCCCAATTGAAGTATCAACCGAAAATAATTCGATTTTTGGACAGCAAACTAAACGTTATACAGGATTGAATGTAGAACATAAGTTTAATGACAATTTTGTAATTGGAGGAACATATATTAATTTAAATGAACGTCCAATTACTCAAAAAGCTAATTATGCTAATGAGCCTATAAATAATACCATTTTTGGTCTTAATGCTAATTATTCTTCGGAAGTACCGTTTTTATCTAGGTTAGTTAATAAATTACCTAATATTGATACCGATGCACCATCTAATATTTCAGTTAGAGGTGATTTTGCATACTTATTGCCAGGTGCGCCAAAAGGAACAGATTTTAATGGAGAAGCGACTGCTTATATCGATGATTTTGAAGGTACACAAAACGGAATAGACCTTAAATCTGCACAATCTTGGAGCTTATCAAGTAGACCACTTAATGTAAATAATTCTACAGCGTTAGATAATAACGGAATAGAAAACGGTTATGGTAGAGCCATGCTTAACTGGTATACTATTGATCCTATATTTTATGGTAGCCAAAGACCTTCAGGAATATCAGATGATGATATGTCAGGATTATATACTAGTCGTGTTTTTGTTAACGAGTTGTTTCCACAACAGGATATTGCTCAAGGTCAAACATCAGTTTTAAATACTTTAGATTTAACATATTATCCTCAAGAACGAGGTCCATATAACTTTGAGCCAGGTACAGAAAGTGGTGTAATACCAAACCCGGAAAGTAGTTGGGCTGGAATAACAAGACAGATTACATCTACGGATTTTGAACAAGCAAATGTTGAATATATCGAGTTTTGGTTACAGGATCCATTTCAGGAAAACCCAGGAAATCCAGGTGGAAAATTATTTATCAACTTAGGTAATATATCAGAAGATGTGCTTAAGGATGGACGTAAACAATATGAAAACGGTTTACCTCAAGATGGAAATATTAGTTTGCTACCAGAAACGGTGTTTCAATCTGTAGTGCCACAAAATCAAGCCTTAATTTATGCGTTTGATACAACAGGTCAAGAAAGAACCAATCAAGATGTTGGATTTGATGGATATGATGATGTTGAGGAAGCTGCTAAGTTTCCCTCAGGTTTTTCTGGACTAGCAGATCCTGCAAAAGATAATTATGACTATTATTTAAATGCAGAAGGTGATGTATTTAACAGATACAAATTATATAATGGTGTAGATGGTAACTCTCCAGATGCATTTAGTGATACCAATAGAGGGTCAACAACGCAACCAGATGTAGAAGATGTCAATAGGGATAATACCATGAATACTATTGATAGTTATTTTGAGTATCAAATTGATATAACTCCAGCATCTTTAAATATTAATAACGAGTATATTGTTGATACAAAAAACGTAACAGATACTAACAATCCAAGAGTATTACCTAATGGAGAGACTGAATATCCTAGATGGTATCAGTTTAGAATTCCTATTCGTACAGATGACGAGTTTGTTGTAAATGGTATTACGGATTTACGTTCTATAAGATTTTCTAGAATGTACCTTAACGATTTTCAGCAACAAACAACATTAAGATTTGGAACATTAGAGTTGGTTCGTAGTGATTGGAGACGTTTTCAATTGTCATTAGATGGTGGTGCAACACCTTTAGATTTTGAGGATACAGCCTTTACTGTTGGAGCAGTAAGTACGCAAGAAAATGACGGAAGTTACGTTTCGCCACCAAGTGTAGTGCCAGAGCAGCTTAACAATAACAACACTATTGTTAGACAAAATGAACAAGCACTTGTTGTAGATGTTTGTGACCTTAAAGCTAAAGACTCTAGAGCAGTATTTAAAAATATTAGTGTAGATATGCGTCAGTACAAAAAACTGAGAATGTTTATGCATGCTAGAGATGGAGAAACGCCTGGACTTACAGATTCTGATTTAGTAGGTTTTATTAGAATGGGTAATGACCTTACAGAAAATTACTATCAAATAGAAGTACCATTAAAAGTGTATAATGGAGGTGGATCTGCCGAAGCATATTGGCCAGAAGAAAACGAAATTAATATAGAGTTAGAAATTTTACAACGTATAAAGTCTTTAGGGATAAGCAACCAAACATTAACGGATGGTACAGCAAATTTTTATGATGTAGTTGGTGGAGATTTAGTCCCAGTTATAGATCAATATGGAGGTTATGTTTTAGGACAACAACGTGTTGCTATAAAAGGAAATCCTAATTTTGGAGATGTTAGAACATTAATGGTTGGTGTCAAAAATGGTACAAATAACTTACAATGTGGAGAGATTTGGTTTAACGAATTGCGTTTGTCAGAACTAGAAAACGAAGGTGGTTGGGCAGCAATTGTTACGGTTGATACGCAATTAGCAGATTTTGCCAGTGTAAGTGCAACTGGTAGAATGAGTACTGCTGGATTTGGAAATGTAAACCAAGGACCAAATGAGCGTAGTCTTGAAGATAGTAAACAATATGATGTAGTAACTAATGTAAATGTTGGTCAATTACTGCCTAAAAAATGGGGAATTCAAATTCCGTTTAATTACGGTCAAGGAGTGGAAGTTATTACACCAAAGTATGATCAACAATACGAAGATATTGAGTTAGACACACGTTTGGATGCTGCTGTTGATGATGCAGAAAGAGATTTGATTTTAGAACAATCGGAAACATACACAAAGCGTAAAAGTATAAACTTTATTGGTGTTAAAAAGAATAGAACAGGAGAGGCTAAACCAAGTTTTTATGATGTAGAAAACTTAACTCTAAATTATTCTTATAACAAAATGGAGCATCGTGACTTTGAGATTGAAAGATCTGTTGACAAACAGGTTAGAGCAGGTGTAAATTACGCTTATAATTTTGAACCTAAGTTAATTGAACCTTTCAAGAAAAACGATTCGTTATTTACTGGTAAGTATTGGAAATTTTTAAAAGAATTAAACTTTAATGTATTACCTGCTAGTTTTACTATAAATACAGATTTAAATAGACAATTTAATCGTCAAAAATTTAGAGATTTAGATTTAACAGGAAACAATATTGGATTAGAAGAGTTGTATAGACGTAATTATAATTTTGACTACCAATACAATCTTAATTGGAATTTGACAAAGTCGCTTCAGGTAAATTATTCTTCGTCAAATAATAATATTGTTAGAAATTACTTTAAGGATAATATTATAAACGGAGAGCCAGATCCATTATTAGATGTATGGGATGGTTTCTTTGATTTTGGAGATCCAAATAGACAACAACAACAAATTGGAATTAATTATGAGATTCCACTTAGTAAAATACCAACTTTAAGCTTTTTAAAAGCAACTTATTCTTACTCAGGATTGTTCCAGTGGCAAAAAGGGTCTGACTTATTTGGTAATTTAGTTGGAAACGATGGTTTGACTTATAATTTAGGAAACACAATATCAAACGGAAACACACATAATATTAATTCAACTTTAGACATGAATAAGTTGTATAAATATTTAGGAATTTCTGCTAAAGCTAAATCTAGAGGAAATAAAGTTGCTAGAACATCTAGAACTGCTGGACCTCCAGGTATTGCAAATAAAGAAAAAGAGAAGGCTAAAAAAACAGGTGATGGGATAGGATCTAAAATAGGTAATTTTGGTATCGGATTATTAACCTCAATAAAACGTATTCAAGCAGTATATAGCGAGACAAATGGTACTTTTTTACCAGGTTATTTACAAACTCCAGGGTTTTTAGGAACAGCAAAACCTACTATAGGTTATACTTTTGGAAGTCAAAGTGATGTTAGAGATTTAGCTGCCAGAAATGGTTGGTTAACTGCTTTTCCTGATTTTAACCAACAGTATACTACTAACCAAACTAAGCAATTAGATCTTTCAGCTAACCTTGAGCCATTTAGTGATCTTAAAATAGATTTAGTCGGATTTAGGACTTACGCAGAAAATTATACAGAAAATTACAGAGTAGAAAACGGACAATACATATCATTAACGCCTAATACATTTGGTAATTTTAGTATTTCATCTTTTACATTGCCAACTGCTTTTGGTAAGAGTGACGAGACTAGTTCTCAAGCTTTTGATGACTTTAGAAGCAATAGGTTAGACATAGCAAGACGACTAGCAGTACAAAATGGGTCAGATCCAAACGATGTTGATGCTGACGGTTATCCTAAAGGATTTGGAAAAACAAGTCAACAAGTCTTATTACCTGCTTTTGTAAGTGCCTATACAGGTCAAAATACAAGCAAAACTAAACTTGGAGCATTAAGAAATGTGCCAATACCAAACTGGGACGTAAAATATTCTGGTTTCATGAAAATGAAATGGTTTAAAAAACGTTTCAAACGTTTTTCTTTAACACATGGTTATAGATCAAGTTATAGTATAGGACAATTTAGAACAAATTTAGATTTTGATGGTATAGACTATGGACTAGATTATGACTTACAACCTAGCGAAGATTTAGATCAAGCAGGAAATTTTAAAAGTGAAAACTTATATAGTAGCGTAACCCTTACAGAGATGTTTAGTCCGTTATTCCGTTTTGACATGGAAATGAAAAATTCGGTTAGAATATTATTAGAAATGAGAAAAGATAGAATGCTATCATTAAGTTTTGATAATAATTTAATGACAGAAATAGCAGGTAACGAGTACGTTGTTGGTTTAGGATATCGTATTAAAGATTTACGTATTAAATCTAATTTAGCAGGTCCTAAAAAAGCGATCGTTTCAGATTTAATTATGTCTGCAGATTTATCAGTAAGAGATAATAAAACCATCATACGTTATTTAGACCTAGAAAATAATCAAATTACAAACGGTCAAACTATTTGGGGTCTTAAATACAATGCAGAATATGCCTTTAGTAAAAACCTAACAGGTGTGTTTTATTTTGATTATTCTTTCTCTGAATATGCAATTTCAACAGCGTTTCCTCAAACAACTATTAGATCAGGATTAACGTTACGATATAATTTTGGAAATTAAGAAAGCATTGTTTGAAATTAATAGTCATTTAGATACATTTGCAATTCACTTAATAAATATATAATGAACATACCAGCAGAATTAAAATACACTAAAGACCACGAGTGGGTTAAAATTGAAGGAGACCAAATTACCGTTGGAATTACAGATTTTGCACAAAGCGAATTAGGAGATATCGTTTACGTTGAAGTAGAAACGTTAGATGAAACTCTTGAGGCTGATGAAGTATTTGGTACAGTTGAAGCTGTAAAAACAGTTTCAGATTTATTTTTACCTGTATCTGGAGAAATTGTAGCTTTTAACGATACGTTGGAAGATGAACCAGAAAAAGTAAACACAGATCCTTATGGTGACGGTTGGATGGTTAAAGTAAAAGTATCTGATGCCTCTCAATTAGACAAGTTATTATCAGCATACGACTATAAGGCTTTAATTGGTGCGTAAATTACTTCCTGTCATTAGTATTGGTTATAGCATTGCTTTACTAGTATCATGTTTGATAACGGTAAAGGGTGTTATAGAAATGCCAAACAATAATGATAAAGTAATTCATGCAGCTGCTTATTTTGTTTTTACTTGCTTATGGTTTTATACTTTTTTTACAACCTTTAAAAAAAGTAAACCTCAAGCCATTAAGATAACAGTAATTTTTTCCATAGCATTTGGCATAATTATTGAGATATTACAGGAGGTGACAACACAAACTAGACAAGCAGACTACAAAGACGTTATAGCAAATGTTATAGGAACACTATTAGCAGTGTTATTAATTAATTTAATTACAAACTTGAAAGTTAAAAACAACTAATACCTTGTTTTTTTGACAAATAAATAGTTATTTTAGCATTCAGTTTAAATTTACAGATATGGAATCTAAGAAAAATACAAAAGCAGACGTAGGACGTAATAGTTCTCTTTACGTAGCAGTAGGACTAGCATTAATGCTATTTTTATCTTACTCAGCAATCAATTATACAACAACTGATAAGTCAGATATTGATATAGGACAATTAGTTTTTGATAACGAAGATGATGATGATGTTCCAATTACAGAAATGCTTAACACACCACCACCACCACCACCACCACCTGCTGCTCCAGAAGTAATTGAGGTTGTTGAAGATGAAGAGGATGTGGAAGAAACAATTATAGAATCTACTGAAACTACTCAAGAAGAAGTAGTTGAGATCGAAATTGCAGATGTTGAGGTTGAAGCAGTAGAAGAAGATGTAGATGTACCATTTTCAATTATTGAAAATGTACCAGTATATCCAGGTTGTGAAGGAGAGCCTAACAACAATGCTAAGAAAAAATGCATGTCTGAGAAAATCGGAAAGTTTGTAAGAAAGAATTTTAACAATGACTTAGCACAAGAGTTAGGTTTAGATAGTGGTATTAAAAGAATAAATGTTGGTTTTAAAATTGATAAAACTGGTAACATTGTAAACATTCAAGCAAGAGCACCACACCCTAAATTAGAAGCTGAAGCTAAAAGAGTTATTGGTAAGTTGCCTAAAATGAAAGCAGGTAGACAAAGAGGTAAAGCAGTAAATGTACCTTACGGATTACCAATTACTTTCAAAGTAGAGTAATACATATTCCATATATATTAAAAATCCCGTTGCAATTAAGTAACGGGATTTTTGTTTTTGGTATGCTTATTGTGATTTTGTCATAACATTAACATTTAAACTATATATATTATGAAAAATTCGAAAGAATCTCGTGATCTCACTCGCCAAAATGAGAAAAACGTGCAAAAATCACAAAAGCATGATGTAAATTTACAAAAAAACTCGTCGTTGTACTTCCAGATTGGGTTAATTATGTGTCTATTGGCTGCCTATGGTGCATTAGAAATGCGTTTTCAGTCTAATGATTACATTATACCACTAACAGCATACGTAGATTCTGAAAATGATGCTATGTTTGCGCCTTCAGTTTTAGTAGAGCCTGATGCTATAGAAACGTCTGAGCCTGTAAAAACCAAACCAGTTCATATTATCAAACCCGAAATTATTGATAACGATACGCCTGATAAAAAGGAGACAGATAATTTGATTACAGAAATAGTAAAGCCAACAAAACCAAAAGGTAATGTTACAGTGGATTTAGGCGCTTTGGATCCTCCAAAAGTAGATCCAGATATGGAATTACCATTTGAGAAGGTCGAAGTTATGCCTATTTTTCCAGGTTGTGAAAGTGCAACGACAAATGACGAAAGACGTAAATGTATGTCTGATAACCTTACAAAAATTGTAAAACGTAGATTTGATGCTGGATTAGGAGCAGAATTGGGTTTAAAGGAAGGTGTTCAAAAAATTTATATCCAATTTAGAATTAATAAGTTTGGAGAAGCTGAGTTAGTGCAAACAAGAGCACCACACCAAAGATTAGAAAAAGAAGCAGAAAAAGTGGTTAGTAAAGTGCCACAAATGACGCCTGGATTACAAGGTGGTAAACCGGTTTCAGTATTATATACTTTGCCAATTGCTTTTCAGGTTAAGTATTAGTATATAAATAATTAATATTAAGTCGCTACTAGATAATGGTGGCGACTTTTCTATTTTAAAGCGTTAATAAAAAGCAGTATCTTTCGGCTAAATTAAAACCTCAATCTAAATATGAAGACGTTCATTTTAGGACTATTTTTATGTGCTTCAGCTGCAATGTACGCTCAAGATGCAACTGATTATCAAATCCCACCTCGTTTTGAGAATTGTCAAGATGCTGAGGTAAAACAATTAGACTATTGCTTTAATCAAGAAGTATATAAACTAATATATTCAGAATTTAAACTTCCGGATAGTATTGATAAAAACTACATTGGTCAAATGGCAATAATTTTTGAAGTCGCCAAAGACGGTAACTTTAAAACTATTTATATTGATGCACACAGTAAAGATTTAAAAGAAGAAGCTAAACGCGTTTTTGAAACTTTTCCTACTATCCAACCAGCCACTTACAATGGTAATCCAACGTTTAAGCAATACAGTTTTAATTTATATTTTCCATTAAACCAGAAAAACACACCTCAAGTGTTGCCTAGTATTACTGATGTTAAAACAGATAATAATAGTGACTTAAATCAAATTGCGCAATTAACGGATTTGCAACAAAAAGCAAAGCAAGAGTTTGATAGTGTGCAAAAAGCAACAACTAAGTATACCAATAAAGCTTATACAAGTCAAATCAATATTCCTTTTTCTCATGAAAACTACTTTAGATTCGATCAGGATATTAATAGGATAGGAACTAATAGTCATACAGCATCAAAACCTTATCGTTATGAAGATGTGTCAAATTATTACGATTTTTCTGCTGAAAATTTAAAGCTTCAAAAAGATGCTGAGTCATGGTTAGGTCGTAAGCTTTGGAATGAGCATTTGGCACAAATACAAGGTGAAGATTATTGGTTTACAGTAGACCCTATTCTTGATTTACAATTAGGAAAAGACACAGATGCAGATTTTGGTACAACGTATAACAATACTAGAGGCTTGTACATACAAGGAGGTTTAGGAAGTAAACTTAGTTTTTCTGCTTCAGTTTTTGAAAGTCAAGGACGTTTTGCACAATATTATAATCAATATGCCGAAAGTTTAAAAGCATTTGGACCAGATCCTGCAATTATACCAGGTCGTGGTATTGCCAAACGCTTTAAAGAGGATGCTTATGACTATCCTGCAGCAGAAGCTTATTTATCGTATACACCTGCTAAATTTTTAAACGTCCAGTTTGGACATGGCAAACAATTTATAGGTGATGGTTATAGAAGTTTATTGCAAAGTGATGTGGCAAGTCCTTATCCTTTTTTAAAATTAAACACGACATTCTGGAAAATTAAATACACCAACACGTGGACTTGGTTAAAAGATGTGCGTGATGCAGCAGTGGTAGATAAAGCATTCAGAACAAAATATATTGCAAACCATTATTTAAGTTGGAATGTATCCAAACGTTTTAATTTAGGTTTGTTTGAGTCAGTAATCTGGGAAAATACTAATGACAGAGGTTTTGATATCAATTACCTAAACCCATTAATATTTTTTAGAGCTATAGAGTTTGAAACCGGTCAAGGTGCAGGTAATGCAATATTAGGAGCATCAGGTAAATATAAACTTAGTGATAATGCAAATGTATATGGTCAATTTATTTTAGACGAATTTTCATTAAACGATGTCACAGGAGGAAACAAAAGCTGGAAAAACAAATTTGGTTTCCAATTAGGTGCAAAATATTACAATGCCTTTAAAGTTAAAAACTTAATGCTTCAAGCAGAATACAATCAAGTAAGACCATATACCTATTCTCATAATACCATAATATTAAACTATGCGCACAACAATCAGCCTATGGCTCACCTTTGGGGAGCAAATTTTAGAGAGTTGGTGTTAATTGGACGCTATCAAAAAGACCGTTGGTTTGGAGAGGCAAAATTAGTAACAGGTATTAGAGGGTTTGATGTAAACGATGGTACGGATAATTTTAGTTATGGTGGCGATGTCTATCAAGATTATAACGATAGACCATTTGATACAGGAGTAACAATAGGTCAAGGTATAAAAACAACATCTGTAAACGCAAGTACACAATTAGGCTATTTAGTTAATCCAGCCTCTAATTTAAAAGCATTTGTAAATTTAAGTTATCGTAATTTTAATCCAGAAGCACAAACAGCTTCGGTTTATAATAACAGTACGGTTTGGATTAATTTTGGGATCAGAACAGACTTATTTAATTGGTATTTTGATTTGTAAAAGTTGATATTTTTAGTCTTTTTTAATTAAAAATCAGTTTCAATTTTACTTTTTTTTAATTCACTTTTTATAACACACATTCTATGTTATTAATAGATACTGGATATAATACAGCTGAAGAACTTAACAATAAATACACAGAAGAACAAGATAACACGCTTAATGCATAAGGAGATGACTGCTAAATTATTTTTAGTAATTATTTCAGTTTTTACTATCTTTTCTTGTAAGAAAAAGAGCGAAGATGAAAAAATTCTAAGTTCAATTTTATCAGAAAGCAACTTTTCTGAATCTGATTCTTTATTTTTTAATTTAGAAACTAACAATAAAAGAATAAAAGAATTTTTTAGATATAGAAATACAAAAAACACAGTGTTTAAGTATGCCTATAAAGAGGGTAAAGAAACTAATCTAAGCGACTCAGTTTACTATAAAATTGATTCAGTTATTTCATATGAAAAACCAATTATTAGAGACTACTATGTTAAAATGGGTAAAGGTGTAAATAAATTGGCAGAAACATTTTTAAAAGATTCATTTAATTACACAAAGGAAGTCACAAAAAAATGGGCTTTAGAAGCAAACCATAAAATAGTTTTTACTAATTATTATACAAACAAAAAGTTAGACATTTCTGTTCCTGTTTATAATTTAAAAAAGGATAAGGCAATAGTATATGAAACAATTCATGAGGGTCAATTTGTTATCAGTAAAATTTATTTATTAAAAAAAACAGAATCAAAATGGGAAACAGTATTTAAAGAAGTTGATAGTAATTATTATTTTAACAGATGTTATTAAATCATAAAAAACCACAAGCCCAAAAACCTTGTGGTTTTTTTATGCCAAATTCCTTTTTAGCAGTATCTTTGCATCAGCAAAAAAAATAGCGTTGGTTTGAGTACAACTGTAACCCCTACAATTAAACATACAGCATTATCAGATTTTAAAGAAATCACTAAAATGCGCTTGTCTCTAAGTGTCGTGTTTTCATCAGTTGCTGGTTATTTTTTAGGAGCAGATACTATCAGCCTAAAAATTGTTTTATTGCTAGCTTTAGGAGGTTATTTTATGGTTGGAGCCAGTAACGCTTTTAATCAAATTATTGAAAAAGATTTAGATGCCTTAATGCATCGTACCAAAAACAGACCTGTTGCTTCTGGTCGTATGACGGTTAATACAGCCTTTTTAATAGCTTGTGTTTTTACTATTTTAGGTATTGGTATTTTATATTCAATAAACGCACAAACAGCAATGTTTGGAGCCATTTCAATATTTTTATATACAAGCGTTTACACGCCTTTAAAAACAAAAACACCATTATCTGTATTTGTTGGTGCTATTCCAGGTGCTATTCCTTTTATGTTAGGTTGGGTTGCAGCAACAGATAATTTTGGTATTGAACCAGGAACTTTATTTGCTTTACAATTTTTTTGGCAATTCCCTCATTTTTGGGCAATTGGATGGTTTTTATTTGAAGATTATAAACGTGGAGGCTTTTTTATGTTGCCTACAGGTAAACAAGATAAAGGTACAGCAGTGCAAACCATTTTATACACGGTTTGGACTATTTTAGTGTCTATTGTTCCAGTATTTGGTGTAACTGGACAATTAAAATTATCTATCGTTGCAGCAATAATAGTTTTAAGTTTAGGATTAGTCATGCTGTATTATGCTATTCAGTTGTATAAAAAAATGACTGAAAAAGCAGCAAAACAATTAATGTTGTCAAGCGTACTATATATTACATTAATACAGATTGTATACGTTATTGATAAATTTATAAGATAAAATGGATTTAACTCAAGGGACTTTAGAAGAAAAAACGGGACGCGCAAAAAAAATGATGTTGTACTTTGGTATAGCGTCTTTAATTATGTCGTTTGCAGGATGGACTAGTGCATTTATTGTAAGTAGTTCTAGACCAGATTGGCTAAATGATTTTCAAATGCCTCAGCCATTTTGGATTAGTATTATAATAATGGTAATAAGTAGTATTACTTTTATAATCGCTAAAAGAGCATTAAAGCAAGGTAAAAACGGATTAACTACTGCAATGTTAACTTTAACATTTGTGTTAGGGTTATTTTTTATTTATAATCAATTTGTAGGTTTTAATCAAATTATAGACTTAGGATTTAACTTTACAGGACCAACAAGTAATATTACGGTAACTTATATTTACCTAATTGCAGTAGTGCATATAGTACACGTGCTAGTGGGTTTAATTCCGGTACTAGTGGTGTTAATCAATCACTTAAGAGGTAAATATTCTCAAGATAATATGGTTGGATTTGAATTAGCAGAAACCTTTTGGCACTTTGTTGACTTGCTATGGATCTACCTGTTTTTTTTCTTATACTTTTTTCTAAACTAAAAAAATATTGATCTAATAAGACCAAAACCTTATTTAGATACTATAAAATTAGAGTTTGGTATTTTTTTAACTGAATAAAATGATTATTTTTGTGCCACATTTTAACAACTAATTTAACACTATGAATACTACAGTTGCAACTACTGATACAGAAGGAAAGACTTGGGGAGGTGGTAACCAACCATTAAAAGCAAGTTATGGTAAGATGATGATGTGGTTTTTTATCGTATCAGATGCATTAACATTCTCTGGGTTTTTAGCAGCCTATGGTTTTTCAAGATTCAAATTTATTGATGCTTGGCCAATTGCAGACGAGGTTTTTACTCACGTACCATTTTTCCATGGTAATTATCCAATGATTTATGTAGCGTTTATGACGTTTGTATTAATCATGTCTTCAGTGACAATGGTATTAGCAGTGGATGCTGGTCACCATTTAAACAAGAAAAAAGTGACTTGGTACATGTTTTTAACCATTATTGGTGGTTTAATATTTGTTGGGTCTCAAGCTTGGGAGTGGAATACTTTTATTAAAGGAGACTTTGGTGCTGTACAAACAAATGGTGGTAACATCCTTCAGTTTGGAGAAAATGTAACTGTGGATGGTGAACAAACTTTTAAACGTTTAGCTATAGCAGATTTTGCTACTGCTGCACCTACAGACAGAGTAGAGCATGAGCGTAAAAATGGACTTTGGTTTGTAGGAGAAGGTACTTTACCAGCATACCAAGTAAGTGATATCGTTAAAGGTATGGAAGCTAATCCTAATGTATTAGTTAGAACGCAAATCATTAACGAAGAAGGTGAAAAAACAATCTTAACAAGAGAGCAATCTTTAAAACAAATTAAAGAAAACGGTAAATTAGTAGTTCAAGGTGCTAACTTACATGTAAATGAATATGGTTCGCCATTATTTGCAGACTTCTTTTTCTTTATTACAGGATTTCACGGATTTCACGTATTTTCAGGAGTTGTGCTTAACATCATTATTTTCTTTAATGTTGTTTTAGGGACCTATGACAGACGTAAAAATTACGAAATGGTTGAAAAAGTTGGTCTTTACTGGCACTTTGTAGATTTAGTTTGGGTATTTGTATTTACATTCTTCTACCTAGTTTAATAATTTTATAGAAAAGAAATATCATGGCAGACGCACATAAATTAGAAATATTTAGAGGATTAATTAAGTTTAAATCTAATACTCAAAAAATTTGGGGAGTTTTAATCTTGTTATCTATCATTACAGCTGTAGAGGTTGTTTTAGGTATCTACAAACCATCTTGGGGAACCAACGTTGTGTTAGGGATGAAACTTTTAAACTGGATTTTTATCATCTTAACAATTGTTAAAGCATATTATATTACTTGGGATTTCATGCACATGCGTGATGAATTACCTGGATTAAGACGTGCTGTTGTTTGGACAGGAATATTCCTTATTTGTTACTTAGTATTTATATTATTACAAGAAGGAGGTTACGTTTTTGATGTATACGACAAAGGATTTATCAAAAGAGATTTCTAAGTAAAGAAATCGATATAAAATATAGTTAAAAGGTGGTTTATTAAAGCCACCTTTTTTATTTTTGTATAATTAAAAAAAAGCATTGAGATTATGGATAAAAAGAAATTGAAAAAAGGAATTACCTTAGGTGCTTTATTTTTTTTACCAGTAATCTTTTTGTTGTTTTTATATCCTTCTACTAATAACTACAATCCTTTAGACGTTGTTAAAAATAATGTTCTTGATTTTCAAAACTTGTCTTCAGCAACAACAGACTTACAACTAGAAAATCATATCACGGTTTTAGGTTTTTTAGGTAAAGATCCAGAATCAAAAGTTGTTGAAACCTCTAATCTTAAAGAATTAATCTACGATAAGTTTCAAGGCTTTAAAAAGTTTCAAGTTATTATGTTGGTGTCTAAATCTACATCAGACGCTACAGATAGACTTAAAAAAGAATTAACTAAATACGGAGAGCTTAAATATTGGCATTTTGTTGAGTTGGATGACTCTGATACTAAAAAAATGTTTAATAGCTTAAGATCAAGTGAAGTCTTAGACTTTAATTTAGCAACTAACAAAGTATATATTGTTGATAAGGAATTAAATCAGCGTGGACGTTTAGACAACAGAACCAAAAAAGAAATAGAACAAGGTAAACAAGCCTATCCGCTTACTGCTTATAATGCATCAGAAGTTGCACAGCTTAAAAATGTCATGGGAGCAGATGATTTACGTGTTTTGTTTACTGAGTATAGACAAAAACGTAAAGGCGAGTTTAACTCGACCTCTAGACGTGCAGACGATTTAAAAGGAGACACAAACTAATAGCATTACCATGAGTAAAAAAGCAAATTATTCTTACGTAGGTATTTCATTCATTATATTATTATTCGGTATTATTTTTATTCCTAAAATTATTGATAGAGTAAGTAATAAAGATATTAACCGTACGGACGAGAGTAGAAGCAAAGGTGTTATTGTTAATCCAAAAAGCGATGCGCCAAATAAATCAGATGTAGGCTATTTAGTGATTAATGAAGAACGTAAAAAAGTACCAGAGTTTAGTTTTACTAATCAAGATGGTAAAACAATAACTAACAAGGACTATTTAGGTCAAGTGTATGTGGTGGATTTCTTTTTTACAACGTGTCCTACCATTTGCCCAAGAATGAGCTCTAACTTAGCATCTATACAAAACACATTTAAAGATAATCCAGAGTTTGGTATTGCATCATTTAGTATCATGCCAGATAATGACACCCCAGAAATCCTTAAAGCTTATGCTGCAGATTATGGTGTTACTAGTCCAAATTGGCATTTAATGACAGGAGATAAAGAGGCAATATACCAATTGTCAAATATGGGTTTTAATATCTTTGTTAATATTGAAAACTTTGAACATTCAGGAGATTTTGCTTTAGTAGATAAAGAAGGATACTTAAGATCTAGAACAGATGCTTTTGGTAATCCTAAAATATTTTATAAAGGTGTAATTAGCGAGCAAGAAAAAATGGATGAAGATGGTAATGAACAAGAAATTACAATCTTAAAAGAAGACATTGCAAAACTATTACAAGAGTAAATTTAACGCATCCTAATCTAGCCAGACCTATTTATTACAATTATGAGTACAAGAAAACTAAACGCCGAACAAAAGTATAATAAGTGGATTGTTATCCTATCTATTATTATCCCTTTAGCTGTTGCAGCTTTGTTTACAGTTAAATTAAAGGACCTAGGTTTTAATGTAGAGCCTTTAACATTTTTACCACCTATTTATGCGACAATAAATGGTATTACAGCATTTGTATTATTGGTAGCTGTTTGGGCAATTAAAAATAATAAACGTAAGCTGCATGAAAATTTAATGAAGTTTGCAATCTCCTTATCAGTATTATTTTTAGTAATGTATGTCGCTTATCACATGACAAGTGATTCTGCTGAATTTGGAGGAGAAGGCGCAATTAGGTCTATTTATTTTTTCATTTTAATAACACACATTGCATTATCGGTAGTAGTCATTCCTTTTGTATTAATAACTTATGTTAGGGCAATTACAAACAATATACAACGTCATAAAAAAATAGCTAGAATTACGTTTCCATTATGGTTGTACGTTGCAGTTACTGGTGTGATTGTGTATTTAATGATTTCGCCTTATTACGTGTAACAGCTATTTAAAGCTTTATTAAGCACCTTACAATTATGAAAACTAAAGTTTTTTTATTTCTATTTTTAATCGTTTCATTTTTACAGACTAATGCACAATGCGCTATGTGTAGAGCTGTTCTAGAAAACGAAGAAGGTCAAGCTGCAGCAAAAGGTATTAACGATGGTATTGTCTATCTAATGTCCATTCCATACATCATAGTTTTTAGTTTAGGCTTCTTTATCTATTGGAAATATTTTAAAGTAAAAAAAAGCTAAACTATATATTGATAGAATTAATAAAAACTCCAAATAATGTTACATTGCTTGGAGTTTTTTAATTTTATCGTATGAAATACATTATTAATATAGTTTTACTACTAATTATTAACCATTCTTATTCTCAAACGATAGAAGGTAAAGTTTTAGATTCTATAAGTCAACAACCTTTAGAGCTTGTAAATATTACTTTAATGACTAAAAATAAAGGTGTTTATTCAAATAATAATGGGTCTTACAGCTTTGAAATTTCAAATCATTTATATGATACTTTAAAGGTGTCTTCAATTGGGTATAATTCTAAATATATTGTTTTAAGTCAATATAAAAACCAGATAAATGTAAAGTTAGATATTAAGCTTTCTGAAAAAATTACAGAGTTAGATGAAGTTGTTATTGATTTTAAAAAGAAAAAATACAATAAAAAACATACCATTGGTGAAGATAAAGTAGGTAATGCTGGAGTGAGTTCTCTAATAGGTTACGAAACATGCGTGTTATTAAATAATCCATTGGAAAAAAAAGGAAAGTTAAAAAATATTTATATAAAATTTAAAAAAAGAAATAATGCTGTTTTTACAGCATCTTTAAATATTAAATTTTATAATTATGATACCAAAAATAAAAAACCTGGATATGAACTTTACACCAAAAACTTAGTAGTAAAACCAAAGAACAAAAAATACACTTTGAATATTAATCTAAAAGATATGGATATATTCATGCCAGAAGAAGGTATGTGTATTGGAATTGAATTTATTGATCCTAATAACGAGTCCAAAAAATATGATGTTATAGGTCCTATGTATAGATTTACCTATGCTACAGAGGAAAATCTAACTTGGTCTAAATATAGAGGTAAAGAATGGAAAAAAGGCATTGTTAAGTTTGATTACAAAAACGATAATAGGACAGGTAATGTTATGATTGGCGCAGATGTTTTATTTACAAATGAATAAAGAATGAAAAAAAGCATCTTATTAAAAACCTTTAAAACCAATATTTAACAAAATTTTTTAATAAATGTTGTAACAAATTGTATCCTTTGTAGTCTAACTGTTATTGAGTTAATCATCAATCAAAAAAACAATCAATTATGCTCAAAATAAATAAGTTACATAAGTCTTATCCAATTGGCGATTCTAGTCTTCATGTTTTAAAAGGTATTGATTTATCTGTTGAAGAAGGCGAAATGGTTGCTATTATGGGTTCTTCAGGTTCTGGAAAATCGACGTTACTTAATATTATTGGAATGTTAGATGAAGCTGATGAAGGCGAGTATATACTTGATGGTGTCCCTATTAAAAATCTTACCGAAAAGAAAGCAGCGATTTACCGAAACAAATTTTTAGGATTTATATTCCAATCGTTTAACTTGATAAATTACAAAAATGCAGTAGAAAATGTTGCATTACCATTGTATTATCAAGGCTTAAAACGAAAAGAACGTATTGAAAAAGCAATGTTTCACCTTAAAAAAGTGGGCTTAGCTAATTGGGCTACTCACTTACCAAACGAGTTGTCAGGAGGACAAAAGCAGCGTGTAGCAATTGCACGTGCTTTAGCTGCAAATCCAAAATTATTATTAGCCGATGAGCCAACTGGAGCATTGGATACCAAAACCTCTTATGAGATTATGGACTTTATCCAATCTTTAAACGATGAGGGTAAAACCATTTTAATGGTAACACACGAAGAGGACATTGCAAATATGTGTAAGCGTATTGTGCGTTTAAAAGATGGTGTTATTATGGAGGATGTGTTTATTAATCAAGAAAGAGCTTCTGCACATGTTTGATAGAGACCTTTGGCGCGAAATATTTCAGAGTATAAACATGAACAAAACTAGAAGTTTATTGTCTGGTTTTACGGTGGCTTTTGCTATTTTATTGTTTGCTATTTTATTTGGTTTGGGTAATGGTTTATTGAATACATTTGATACTGCTTTTGTAGATGATGCAGCAAACTCTATTTTTATAAATTCTGGACAAACCTCAAAAGCACATAAAGGATTACAAGCTGGTAGACAAATACAATTTACTAATGAGGATTATGAGTATATTAAAGACGAGTTTGGTGACAAAGTACAATTCATAACCGCAAGAATATACAGAAATGTAAATGCTTCGTTTAGAAACGAAAAAAGTAGCTACAGTGTTAGAGCTGTTCATCCAGACCATCAATATCTTGAAAATACTAAAGTAGAATACGGTCGTTACATCAATCAATTAGACGTTGACAATAAAACTAAAGTAGTTGTTATTGGACGACTAGTAGAAGAGGATTTATTTTTAAAAACAACTGCTATTGGTAAATACATTAATTTAAATGGGATCCAATATAAAGTGGTTGGTGTGTTTAGTGATGATGGTGGAGATAATGAAGAACGTTACATGTATATGCCAGTGTCTACAGCACAACAAATTTATGGTAATAACGACTATATCGATCAAATCAATTTGACCTATAACCCAAGCATGAATTTTGACGAAGCTATTGGGTTTAGTACTGCCTTAACCAGAAAACTAAAAGATCGTTTTTCAGTGTCTCAAAATGACCAACGTGCTATTAGAGTTAGAAACTTAGCTAATGAGTCTAAAGCTATTAACCAAATGACTTTTGGTATTAACATCATGATTTTAGTTATTGGATTTGGCACATTAATAGCAGGTATTGTTGGTATCAGTAACATGATGATCTTTATAGTTAAAGAACGTACCAAAGAGATAGGTATTAGAAAAGCTTTAGGAGCTTCACCAAAATCAATTGTTTCTATTATTTTGTTAGAGTCTATATTAATAACTGTAATTGCTGGTTTTGTAGGATTGTTAATAGGTGTTGGAGTAATAGAATTTGCTAAACCCTACCTTGAAAAATACTTTTTAAAAGATGCAGGAGTTAAGACATCAATAATTATTAGTGCAACTATAATTCTTATTGTTGCAGGAGCTATTGCAGGATATTTACCTGCAAAAAAAGCATCTAGAATTAAACCAATTGTAGCACTAAGAAATGACTAAATTATAATGTTTTTATTCGAAAGAGATACATGGCAAGAAGTTTACGATAGTTTAAGTAAAAACAAACTACGTTCGGCATTAACTATGGTTGGTGTTTGGTGGGGAATTTTATTGCTTATCGGATTACTTGGCTCAGCAAAAGGATTAGAAAATTCTTTTAATAGATTATTTGGTGATTTTGCTACAAATAGTGTGTTTGTTTGGGCGCAAAGTACCAGCAAACCTTTTAAAGGGTTTCAGGAAGGTAGACAAGTACAACTTAAAATAAGTGACGCTAAAAAAATTGAAGAAAATGTTGAAGGTATTGAGTTTGTCGTACCAAGAAATCAAAGTTCTGCTTTGGTAGTACGTAATTTTCTGTCTGGTAATTTTGGTGTAAGTGGTGATTATCCTTTATTAGATCAAGTTCAAAAAAAGAAAATGATTCGTGGACGTTTTATCAATCAAACTGATATAGATGAAAACAGGAAAGTCGTCGTTATTTCAGAAGAAATCTATAAACAAATTTTTGAAAAAGATGAAGAAATGATAGGCGAATACATTCTGTTAAACGGAATGAATTTTAAAGTCATTGGTGTGTTTGAAACTGGAGGGAATATGGGACCCAGTGAAGATATGCATATTCCGTTCACCACTTTTCAACAAATATATAATATGGGTGAAAATATTGGTTGGATGATGATTACTGGTAAACCAGAATATGATATTTCGCAAATTGAAGCAGACTCCAAACTAATTTTAAGAAACTTAAATAGAGTGCATCCAGATGATACACGTGCATTTGGTAGTTTTAATTTAGGTAAAGAGTTTGCAAAAATCACTGGATTTTTAACAGGAATGCAATTTTTAACCTGGTTTGTTGGTATAGCAACCTTAATTGCAGGTGTATTTGCAATTGGTAATATATTGCTTATTACAGTTAAAGAAAGAACTAAAGAGATTGGTGTTAGACGTGCTTTAGGTGCCACACCTTATGAGATTAAAAGACAAATTGTTGTGGAGGCTGTATCAATCACTTTAGTTGCAGGACTATTAGGTATAATTACTGGTGGCTGGATACTAATAGCGTTGGATAGTGCTTTTGGTCAAGGTGCAGAAGCTGTTATTGTTAACGCATCAGTGTCTATAGCAGTGGTATTTATTGCCTTAATAATTTTGGTGGTATTAGGGACTTTAATAGGACTAATACCAGCCTTTAAAGCAACAAGTATTAAGCCTATTGAGGCATTAAGAGAAGAATAATTTTATCAATTAAATATAATTAAAGTAAAGTCTAAAAAACTTTTAAAATCAACCGAGTAAACTATATAAAAATGAAAAAAGTAATAAAAATAATTGTAATTGTTGCTTTGGTAATAGCACTTTTAATGGTGTTAAAATACTTTAAAGACTCAAGTTCTAAATCAGTGGAAGAGTTTAAAACAGCTGAGCCTTTTTATACCTCAATAAATACTAAAACGGTAGCTACAGGTAAATTAAATCCAGAGGAAGAAGTAGAGCTAAAACCTCAAATTTCTGGTATTATCGATAAAATTCTAGTCGAGGAAGGTGACATCGTTAAAAAAGGAGATGTGATTGCTAAAATTAGAGTCGTACCAAACGAGCAAAGTTTGGTTGGTGCAAGTGGACAAATATCTACAGCAAAACTAGCGTTTAATAATGCTAAAACATTATACGATCGTAATAAAGCTTTATTTGAAAAAGGGGTTATATCTAGACAAGATTTTGAAAACAGTCAATTGTCTTTAAACCAAGCACAAGAAACCTTAAATCAAGCTCAAAATAATTACCAAATTATTAAAAGAGGATCATTGTCTGGTGGTGGATCTGCAAATACAAATATTATCGCTTTAATTCCTGGGACAATTCTAGAGATTCCAGTAAGAGAAGGTGATCAGGTTATTGAAAGTAATAACTTTAATGCTGGTACTACAATCGCGACTATTGCAGACATGAGCAAAATGATTTTTGAAGGTAAAGTAGATGAAGCTGAAGTTGGTAAATTAGAAGAAGGAAAAGATATTAAAGTAATTTTAGGTGCGATTAACGAAAAAGTGTTTCCTGCTAAACTTACATTTGTTGCACCAAAAGGTATGGAAGAGAATGGAGCAGTACAATTTACTATTAAAGCAGATGTAACGGTAGAACCTTCAACTAAAATTAGAGCTGGTTACAGTGCTAATGCTGAAATTGAAATGGAAAGCAAGGACAGTATTTTAGTAATTAAAGAATCATTATTACAGTTTAACAGAATTACTGAAAAACCATTTGTTGACATTGAAACAGCTCCAGGTACTTTTGAAAAAAGAGATGTGGAAATAGGATTGTCTGATGGTATTAATGTCGAAATCACAGAAGGTGTTAAAGAAGGAGAAAAAATTAAAGTGTGGAACAAAGCATCAAAAGAAGATAACGAAGATGAAAACTAGAAATATAATACAATTCACATTAGTATTCTTAGTAGGCTTCACAGCTTTTGCTCAAGAAAAAAAGTGGTCATTAAAAGAAAGTGTTGATTACGCATTACAAAACAACATAACCGTTAGACAGTCACTGCTAGATCAACAAATTGCAGAACAAGATTTAAAATCTGCAAAAGGAAACTTTTTACCTACAGTAAATGCAAGTGCCTCTCAAAATTGGAATTTTGGTTCGTTTATAGATCAAAACGGAAGTAGGATTTCAAGAGATTCTAGAGGTAATGGATTTGGTTTAAATGCAGGTGTTACCTTATTTAATGGCTTTAGAAACACAAATCTTCAAAAGCAAGCAGAACTAGGTATTGAAAGTAGTAAGATTCAATTAGATATTTTAAAAAATAATATCTCGTTAAATGTAGTAAATGCGTATTTAAATATATTGTTTAATCGCGAAGCTGTAAAGCAAGCAGAGGAGCAAGTGGCAATTAGCCAAAAAAGTTTAGAGCAAGTGCAAGAACTTGTTGATGCAGGAGCCAGAGCAAGTGCAGATTTGTTAGTCTCTAAATCGCAATTAGCTTCAGATAATGAGCGCTTAGTTAATGCAGAAAACAATGTGGTATTGTCACTATTAAATTTATCACAGTTATTACAAATACCATCGCAAGGGTTTGACATTCAAAATGTAGATATTGATTTAACGGAAGCAGTCTTAGCTTACAACAATTCAAACGAAATTTTATCCTACGCGTTAGATAATCGTCCAGAAATTAAAGGCGCACAACTTAATATTGATAATGCTGAATTAAACTATCAAATTGCTAGAAGTGCCTATTTACCTTCTTTAAGTTTTGGTGTTGGTGCAAGTACATCTTACCAACATTTACAAGGACAAGACGATGTTTTACCTATAGTTACAGGATTTGATGCAACGTCAGGAGAAGCTATTATTGAATTACAAAAAAATGGATTTGCAGAGCAAATTGAAAATAACCTTGGATACAATGTTGGTTTTAGTTTAAACGTGCCAATTTTTAATGGATTTAGAACAGACGCAAGTGTTAAAAGAGCAGAGATTAGTAAAGATCGAATCGTTTTAGCTTTAGAGCAAGAAAAACAAACGCTAACTTCCAATGTAGAGCAAGCTTTTGCTGATGCTAAGGCTTCATTAATTCAATATGAAGCATCTAAAATATCTTTAGAATCTCAAGAGTTAGCTTTTCAAAACGAACAAGATAAATACGATTTAGGTGTCAGTACATCGTTTCAATTAGAACAAGTTCGTAACCGACTAATAAATGCACAATCGTCTTTTTTAAACGCAAAATACAATTACGTTTTTAAAACTAAAGTGTTAGATTTTTATCTTGATAAACCAATAACAGAATAAAAGTGGCATATATTTTAAATATTGAAACGTCTACAACTAACTGCTCAGTCTCTCTTTCTCATAAAGGAGAGACTTTGGTGCTAAAAGAAGATTACGGAAATGGTTATTCTCATGCAGAAAAACTCCACGTTTACGTTGATGAGGTGTTAAAAGAAGCAAAGATTTCAACGTTACAATTAGATGCCATAGCAGTAAGTAAAGGACCAGGATCATATACAGGATTACGTATAGGTGTGTCTGCAGCTAAGGGTTTAGCATTTGCTTTAAACATACCATTAATATCAGTATCTACTTTAGAAGCCTTAGCGCATCAAGTAAAAGCAGATTCTGGATTAATTATACCAATGTTAGACGCTAGACGTTTAGAGGTGTATTCTGCTATTTTTGATACTCAGTTTAATAGCATTAGAGCAATTGAAGCGCAAGTGCTTAATGAGACGTCATTTCAATCTTATTTGTCAAAAAATAAAGTCTACTTTATTGGTGATGGTGTGGCTAAAACTAAAGCGTTATTAGATAATGACAATGCAGTGTTTATTGAAAACAAATTACCTTCTGCAGATCAAATGAGTGCTTTAAGTTTTAATAAATACAAAAAAAGCGACACCGAAGATGTCGCCTATTTTGAACCCTATTACTTAAAAGATTTTGTAGCAATAAAATCTAAAAAATAATTAAGCCTGTTTTTGTATTTCAACACTATGTGGATAAGGTATGTCAATACCAGCAGCATCTAGTGCTTCTTTAGTTTGTTCGGTTGTCTCAAAATAAACAGCCCAATAATCTTCAGCTTTACACCAAGGTCTTACAGCAAAATTAATAGAGCTATCTGCTAATTCAATCACATTTACCGTAGGTGCAGGTGTTTCTAACACTTTAGGGTTAGCGGTTAATACAGACATTAAAACTTCTTTTGTTTTTTTAATGTCAGATTCATACCCAACGCCAAAAACCAAATCTACACGTCGCGTACCTTCAGTAGAAAAATTAATAATATTTCCATTGGACAAAGAGCCATTAGGGATAATAATTTCTCGGTTTGATAATCCTGTAAGTTTAGTCGTAAAAATTTGGATCTCTTTTACAACTCCAACTTGACCTTGTGCTTCTATCAAGTCGCCAATTTTGAAAGGTTTAAATAACATAATTAATACACCTCCAGCAAAATTAGCTAAAGACCCTTGTAAAGCTAATCCAATTGCTAAACCTGCTGCAGCCAATATCGCAGCAAAGGATGTAGTTTCAATGCCTAAAGTCCCTAGTACGATTATAATTAGTACAATTTTTAAAACCCAACGTAATAGGTTTATTAAAAATTTTTGTAAGCTTTCATCATAATTTCTAACTAGCATTAATTTTTTCAAAGCTCTTAGAGCTTGTTTGATAACAAAAGCACCAATAATCCAGATAGCTATTGCAGCTAACATTTTAGGCGTGTATTCAATAATAATTTCAGACCCTTTGTCTATCCATTTTTGTAATTCCATTGTATGATTTTATAAGTTAAAACAAATATAGATATAATTTGCAAACTCTAGTGTTGGGTAGGAGTTTTTGAATTGTAACTGTTTAATATATATACTATTCAACTTTGTCTGTTTTTATTATAAAAATGCGTATCAATTGATCTATGTATGAGCAATTCTTATCATTTTTTAAGATGATTTTAATCAAATTATTAGGCAGTATTTTAGTATAATTGTAAATTAACCAATTATTCAACCCTTTTACTAAATAAGAAATGAAAAAATTTCTACTTATTGTTACTTTTCTAGGTGCTTTATTCACTGCTCAATCTCAAGATGTTTTGATGCAAAACGGAACGTTTTCCCAATGTTCAGGTGTGCTTTATGATTCAGGAGGAGCATCGGCTAATTATGCTGATAACGAGAATTTTGTTTTAACGCTATGTCCAGATGGACCAGATCAATTTATTCAAATACAATTTACAACATTTAGTACACAACTAGGTTCCGACGTAATGACTATCTATGATGGTGATGATACAAGTGCTGCGGTAATTGGTACATATTCTGGTGGTGGAGCAGCAAATAATCCAGGTACAATTTCTGCATCAACAACTAGTGCAACAGGTTGTATTACAATAGAGTTTGTAAGTAGTGCAGCAGCAAATACTTCAGGTTGGGCTGCTAATATTTCATGTTTACAATCCTGTCAAACAATTACACCTACTATAGATGCTACAAACCCAGTAGCTGATGGTTTAGGTGTTATTCAAATTCCTTTAGGTGGTACTGTTAGTTTTGATGGTAGTGCAATTTTTGAAGATGACGGAACAGGAGCAACTTATAACTGGAATTTTGGAGATGGATCTTCAGCAACAGGACTATCATCAAGTCATGTATTTAACAATTTAGGGACGTTTACTGTAACATTTACAGCAACAGATAGCAATCCAACAGGATGTTCTGCTTCGACAACTATTGAAGTAGAAGTTTTAAGTCCATATATTACTGTAAATCAAACAACTTATACAGTTCCAGAATTAATAGAGGATGTATTAATTGATAGCCCATGTGCTACAGTTTCTAATTTTAATTGGAGTACAGGAAGCAATTTTGGGCAAGAAAATGGGATTGGATATTTTACAGCACTTCCAGGTGCATTTCCATTTGAAGCAGGTATTGTTTTAAATTCTGGTGATGCAATGGAAGCTGAAGGACCTGAAACAGGAACACAAAGTAGTGGTGGATGGCCAGGAGATGCAGATTTAGAAAATGCAATACCAGCATTAAACCCAGGAGATTCTAATGATGCTTCTTTTATCGAGTTTAATTTTGTGCCAATTGCTAATAGTATAAGTTTTGATTTCTTATTCGCATCAGAAGAGTATGGAGGTTTCCAATGTGGATTTACAGATGCTTTTGCATTTTTATTAACGGATTTATCAACGACTGCAGTTACTAATTTGGCAATCGTGCCAGGAACAACAGATGTTGTTTCTGTGTTTACGGTTAGAGACAATGCGTATAATGCAAGTTGTCCATCGGTTAATCCAACTTTTTTCGACTCTTATTATGGAGCAGGAGGATTGCCTCCAGGAAATTCTCCAATCGATTTTAGAGGTTATACAACTTCTATGACTGCTTTTTCTAATGTAACGCCTGGTAACACTTATAACATTAAACTAGTTATTGCGGATGATGGTGATACAGCCTACAATGCAGCAGTGTTTTTAGGAGCAGGAACATTTAATTTAGGAGGAGATTTAGGAGATGATGTTACCATAGATGCTGGTACAGCAATATGTTCAGGAGGTTCTGTACCTTTAGATACAAACTTACCTACAGCAACTCATACTTGGTATTTAGACGGAGTTGTTATACCAGGAGAAACGGGATCTACTTTAAACGCAACGGAAAATGGTGTTTATAGTGTTGATGTTGTTTTTTCTGCTACATGTCAAGCGACAGATTCTGTTTTAATAGAATTTATTCCAGGACCAATGGTGGAAAATACCATTGATATTATTACATGTAATAATCCTTCCGGAAATGAAATTTTTGATTTAACGGTTAATGATACCGAAGCGATAGGAAGTCAAATCGCTGCAGACGTAACTATTAGTTATCATAATAGTTTGTCAGATGCACAATTGGGACTTAATCCTATTGCGGATCCAGCCAACTATATTGGAAATGAAACCTATCCAGAAATTATTCATATCAGAATTGAAGATGTGGCATCAGGAACTTGTTCAGATGTTGATACTTTTAATCTAGATGTGATAACTTCGGTTCTTAACCAAGCACCAGACATGGAGGTTTGTGATGATGTGTCTAATGATGGAGTTGAAATGTTTAATTTAGAATTACAGACTGCAACAGTTTTAGGTACGCAACTAGCTTCAGAATATACAGTAACGTATCATAACTCATTTGCAGATGCTGATTCAGGTGATAACCCATTAGTTAGTCCATATAATGGTAGCAATGGTGAATATATTTTTGTTCGTATCGAAAGCTTAATTGATTCAGACTGTTATACAGCTACTACCTTACCAAACGGAGGATTTACCTTAATTGTTAATCCAAATGCTATAGCTGTACAACCTTCTAACATGGTAGTATGTGATGATGTTTCTGAAGATGGATTTGAGATTTTTGATTTAACAACTCAAGAAACTACAATTCTTGGAGGTCAAGATCCAGCAAACTATACAGTTACTTTTTATGAAAACTTAACAGATTTAGAGGCAGAAACTAATCCTATTTTAAATCCAACTACTTATCAAAATATAGATTCGCCAGAACAAATTGTATATGTTAGAGTTAACGATAATATTAATCCAACATGTTATGGGTCTACAACTTTTAATCTTATAGTAAATGCATTACCAACAGCAATCACACCAACACCATTAGAAGTTTGTGATGATGGTACACCAGACGGATTTACAAGTATAGATTTAA
>NZ_JBBMRD010000004.1:0-248006 GCF_038900355.1 Olleya sp. AS48
GTCGTTGATGTTGTAACACTACATGGATCGAATGGATCGGTTCCATTGATTATTTCTTCACCATTTGTTTCACCATCACCATCACAATCAGCTGCTGCCCATACTGAATAGTTTGGATCTGATGGTGCTGGTATTGTTGGTGCTCCACTTACACTACATGGATCATTAGGGTCAGAACCGTTACTGTTTTCTGTTCCATTTGTTTCGCCATCGCCATCACAATCAGCTGCTATCCATAATGGATTAGTTTGATCTTCATCACCTGTTGTTCCATCATCTACACATGGATCATAAGGAGCTGTATCTGTTCCATTTGGCGTTCCATCTCCATCACAATCGGTTGTTGCCCATATATTATAAGCAATTTGTTCTGAATCTGTAGGGGGTAAACCTGGATCTGTAGGTGTTGTTGTTCCTACACTAAATACACATGGGTCTGCTGGTTCTGGGTCACTTCCGTTTGGATCTCCATCACCATCACAGTCTGCCAATATCCAGGCTCCTGTTTGCATTTCAGTAACTAGTAAAGGTTCGTAATCACAAGGATCTGATGGGTCTGTTCCATTACCATCGTCAACACCATTACCATCAGGATCTATTTCGTTTGCATTTGTTACTCCGTCACCATCACAATCTGCATCTTGAAATTGAGCAGTTGTAGTTGAGTAATCTTGATTAACAGGTAGATATTCACATTCATCATAAGGATCAGTCATATCTATAACTTCTTGTCCATTTGTAACACCATCACCATCACAATCTACTGCTGCCCATATATCATAAGCTGTTTGAGCAGGAGTACCTGACATCATTGGGTCTGAAGGAGCAGTTGTACCAGCAGTAAATTCACAAGGGTCTTTTGGATTTGGATCTGTTCCATTTGGATCACCATCACCATCACAATCGGCTGCTGCCCAAATAGAATTTGTTGGATCTGCAATACTTCCAGGTGTAAAATTACAAGGATCAGCTGGATCTGGATCTGTACTATCGCAATCACCATCACCATCAGTATCTATACATCCATCAACAGTAACACTTTCTGTTAAATCATCGCCAGCTGTTGTAGGATCTGTTTGGTCTGCAGTTATAGCTGCTGTAGTTGTATTTGTAATAGCATTTCCGTCTTCACCTGCGTTGACAGTACCCTCAATAGTTAGTGTTACAAATTGTCCACTACCTATAAAAGGAATTGTCCAATTAGGAGCCGAGTAAGTTGAAGGTTGATCACCACCTGTATTTCCGTTATTTCCTGTTGCAGTTAATTCTGTTGGAATTGTATCTGCTAAAGACACATTAGTTGCGTCATCAGGACCATTATTTGTTACGGTAATTGTAAATGTTACAGTATCTCCTTCAGCTGGAGTAGAGTCTACACTTGATAATGTTTTTACTGTTACTAAATCTGCTTCACCAACAGCAATGCCATCATTATTTCCGTCACTACCATCATCTATATCATTGGTTGGGTTTGAGTCTACCTCGTTTGCAGAAACTGAAGCAACATTTGTAAATGGACCAGGAGCGTCAATTGTTCCTGTAACTACTATTGTTACATCACTAAATGGTGAATTAGGCAACATATCTCCTAAATTACAAGGGAAAGTTACACAACCACCTCCTGTTACATTAGTGATTGTAACATTTGTAGGTGTATCTGTAACAAATACATTTGTTGCTAAGTCTGTTCCTAAATTACTAACTACAATATTCCAAGACACTGTATCACCAGGAGCAAAAGGTCCTGTTTGATTTAATGTTTTTGTTACACCTACATCAGCTTGTGCAACACTACAAGATGCTGGTGCAGTACCTGCATTTTGAGTATCTGTACAACCACTTGGATTATCAAAAGTTGCTGTAAGAATTACATTTGCACCATCAGAAGAAAAAGTTAATCCTGAAAATGTATGCTGTGTAGCAGAATCTAAACCAGAAACTGGAACAAATGTATTAATACCAGCACCTGTTAAGTCTAGGTTACCTAATCCAGGAGGATTAGTAAAATCTACAACTACATCTGCAATAAATGTATCATCAGAAGAATCTCCTGTAGTACCATTTGAATCACATGGTTGAATATTTGTTAAAGAAATAACTGCTACAGCACATGTATTTATGGTAATAAAAACATTTGCAGTATCCTGATTACCAAGAGAATCTTGAATAGTATAAGGAAAAGAAATTGGAGTACTACTTCCAAGAGCTGGTGTGATTAATAATTCACCACTTATATATTGTACAATTGTTCCATCTGATAAGAGAATTGGCGCACCACCATCTGTTATTGGTATACCATCTACTTCAGAAATTATAATTGGATCACTATCTGGATCTGAATCATTATTTAAAGGATCTATAGTGATTGGTGTATCAACGTTTGTTGTATCAGTATCGTCCTCTGCTTGTGGTGGATTGTTAATTCCAACAGAAGAAGTAACTGGATTAACCGGAGTACCGTTAGGATCTGTTGCTGAAAATGTTGCAACATTATTTCCTGTACATGGTAAAGTAATTTCAACATCTATGGTTAAAATTAATCTTTCTCCAGGTGCAAATTGTCCTGTATTGTTTTCAAAAATATTATTTAACCCTTGTCCTGTGTAAAACGCATTTAGGACTGGATCTACTGTAGCATTAGAAGTTATAATTTGAGGCGCGCTAACACTTACAATATTACCAGGACACATCGCTTCAATATCATCTACAACCTGAAGGTTAAATAAATCCACTGGAGACGTTGGGTCATTTTCTATTTCTATTTGAAAAGTAATATCTCTATTACCTAAAGTACCTGCTGGATCATTATTAATAATGGTCTTTGTAATAATTGGAACAGGGACAAATTGTATTCTCACAGGTGTTTGCTCACACAAACATTGTTCTTCATCATGTTCTGCTGTTAAATTTCTTCTTGTGGTATCTGAAACAGCGATTCCGTTAGAATCTACTCCAGAAAATACACCTTGTGTGTTTCTTGTTGTTTGGTTAGATGTTGGCCCTACATTTAAATCAATTCTATAACTGGCTGATGTACCTGCAGCCATAGTTTGTCCTGGTACTAATAAATCGGTAGATGTACCTATTAAACCTGATCCACCATCAAAACCTGGGTTTGGATTTAAAGTACCTGATAGTTGTGTTACAGTAAAAGTATTAATTGGTATTCCTGAAGCAAATAAATGATCGAAAGAATCTACATATTGCACATTAGAAGCTGGACCAGATCCAGAATTTCTTAAAGTAATAGTGTAAAAGAAATCTACTGTACCATCTGTATTAACAGGAGGTGTTGCATCATTTACTTCTAAACCAGCACTTAATATTGAAAGGTTTTCTTCAAATTGTTCGGTATCTGTTGCAGATGTTTCATAAGCAGCTCCAGTTACTGCATCATTTGCAGTTGCAAAAATTTCATTTATTACAGTTGTACCATCAAGAGCAGCAACAGCATCAACTTCAATACAGAATCCATAGGTTATTGATTGTCCTGGACCTAATTCATTTAATGTTGGAATAATAATTACTTCTTCATCAGTGGTTCCATTAAACGAGCCATTAGGTGTTACTCCTAAAGTTAATGGACCTGCTGAACGAGAAACAATGTTTACAATATTTGCATCTCCTAAAAATGGAGTTCCTAAATCATCTGTTATACTTATGTTATAAACTGGATTAGTACCAGTGTTAGTAAGTACTCCAGAATATCTTATTCTGTATCTATCGTCTGTTGTATAACCCCAATCACAGTGGGACTTAGTTATTGTCAAACCTCCGTCACCTGAAGCAATACTACATTGAGCTGGAGCTGTTGCCACATTGGAATTAGAAAAACTACAGCCAGTAGCATCAAAAGTTGCTGTTAGATCTAATGCACTCCCATCTGACGGTAAGACTACACCAACAAATGTATGACTAGTAGCTGAATCTAATCCGCCAACCCCTACATTTATTCCTGAGGGATTAACAACATCACCTGATAAATTTAAAAGACCGCTAGCTGGTGGATTAGAAAATGTAATTGTTATGTCTGCTGTATATACATCGTCGGAAGCATCACCTACTGTACCTTGATCGTCACAAATACTTTCGTTTGATGATGATATATTAGTTATTACACAATCAGGACTACAAGATGCAGGCGCTAATCCGGCAGAAGGCTCGTTGTATGTAAACGTACATACTGGATCACCTACAAATGAAGCAGTTATATCGATTGGTGTGCCATCTGCAACCATTGTAACACCACTAAAAGTATGGGATGTAGCTGTTGTAAGACCTGTTACTGGAACAGATAAAGTACCACTATCCCCTGTTATTTCAAGTGTTCCTGTAGCAGGAGAAGAATTAAAAATAACAGTAATATTTGCTGTAAATGTATCGTCATTTGGATCAGGAGTTGTTCCACCATCATTACAGGGTGAAATCATTGAAGTCGAAATAACAGTTATTTCACATTGAGCAAAACTGCTAAATGAAGATAAAAACAATAGAGAAGTAAAAAAAGAAAATAATAAACAATTAAATTTTGACTTTTTAGAAGTAAAAACTTTCATAAGCATGTACATTTGGTTAGCAACACATTGTTTAACATGGTTGAATTAACAATTAAGTTAATAGTATGTTAAATAATAAAAATATTTAATATGTTTATGATAACCGACATATTGGGGAATAAAACTTTTTATATTCGATGAAGTGCAAAAAAAAAGGATGAAATGCGTTAAATGATATGTTTTTAATTTTTAAAAATCTTTCACTTTATATTTTAATTTTTAAAGTAAATTTAAACAAAATAAGGGCAACTATTAAGTTGCCCTTATTAATGTATTTAACAAAAAAGATTTTACCAGATTCTTACACGATCTTCTGGTGCGATATACATTTTATCTCCTTCTTTAATATCAAACGCTTTATAAAATGCATCAATATTTAATAAAGGTTGCACAGCTCTTGTCATTCCTGGAGAATGTGGATCTGTTTTTATTCTAGTTTTTAATGCATCATCACGCATTTTAGTTCTCCAAACGGTTGCCCAAGACATAAAGAAACGTTGTTCTGCTGTAAAACCATCAATATCTTCTGGTCTTCCATTTTGTTCAAAACTCATTTGCAAAGCATCATAAGCAGCTAAAACACCACCTAAATCTCCAATGTTTTCACCTAATGTAAAAGCACCATTAATATTGGTTTCTGGTAATACTTCAATACCTGAATATTGATCAGCTAAAGCTTTTCCTAAACCTTCAAATTGTTTTAAATCTTCATCGGTCCACCAGTTATTTAGGTTTCCATCTTTATCATAACGTGATCCTGAATCATCAAAACTGTGTGAAATTTCATGTCCAATTACAGCTCCAATTCCTCCATAATTTACAGCATCATCTGCTGTATAATTATAAAAAGGTGGTTGTAAAATAGCAGCTGGAAAAACAATTTCGTTGTAAGCTGGATTAAAGTAAGCGTTTACCACTTGAGGAGCCATATACCATTCCGACTTATCAACTGGTTTTCCTAATTTTTGGATATCATCTTTAAAATTCCATGCAGTAGCATTTAAAGAGTTTTGTAAATAAGACCCTCCTTCTTCAACACTATTAATTTTTAATTCAGAATAATCTTTCCATTTGTCTGGATAAGCAATCTTAACTTTAGTTGCTTTAAGTTTTTCGATTGCTTTTTGTTTAGTTTCTGGACTCATCCAGTCTAATTTATTTATACGATGCTCAAACGCTAAAATGACATTTTCAATCATTTTTTTAGCTTTTACTTTAGCCTCTGCAGGAAACTTTTTGTCAACATATAATTTTCCTAATGCTTCTCCAACTGTACCGTTTAATGCACCTAAAGCACGCTCTTCTCTTGGACGTTGTGCTTTTGATCCATTTAATTCTTTTCCATAAAACTCCCAGTTAGCAGTTTCAATATCTGTGCTTAAATAACCAGCAGCACTATTAAATGTTTGCCATTTTAAGTATGCTTTCCAATCGTCTACATTACCATCAGCCAATACTTCTTGTAATCTATTAAAGTAACCTAAATCACCTATAATTACTGTATCTAATTGTTTTACACCTATACCAGAAATAAATTTTTTCCAGTTAACTGCTGGCACCATTTTTTGAACCTCTGCAATAGATCTTGGGTTGTAACGCTTACGTGCGTCACGACGATCTACTTTATCCATTTTAGCCTCTTCTAATCTAGTTTCGAAAGCTAAAATTTGTTCTGCTTGTGCTTTAGCTGTTGCTTCATCATCACCTAAATATTGAAACATCCTAGTGATATGTGCTACATACTTTTCTCTTTTTTCTTTTGAGTCGGCATCATCCTTAATGTAATAATCTCTGTCTGGTAAACCTGTACTTCCTCCTCCTAAATAGGCAACGTTACGGTTACTATCTTTAGGATCAGATCCTACACCAAATCCATAAAGACCACCTCCACCTTGAGGCTCCATTTCAATCATGTAAGCCTGTAGGTCTTCGATATTTTTTATAGCTTCAATTTTAGCTAAATATGGTTTTACTGGCTCAATACCTAACTTATTACGACCAATAGTGTCCATAATAGTTTGGTAAAAATAAACTGCCTTTTCTTGGTCAGAACCTGGTAATACTTTAATGTTTTCAAGATCTTTATTATCAGACATTGCTGCTTTTAAAATTGCCAAAGCATCTGCATCTGTTTTTTTACGCAATTCTTGGAAACTTCCCCAAGTAGCTTGATCATCCGGAATCTCGTTATTGTCTAACCATTTTCCGTTTACATATCTAAAGAAATCCTCTTTAGGTTGTGTTGACTTGTCCATGTAATCTAAATTGATTCCTGGAACGACTTCTAATTTTGCAGTTGGTTCCGCTGGCTTGTCTTCTTTACATCCCATGATGGTTAAACAGCCAACTATACCAATTACAGTTGATTTTTTAAGGTTGATTTTCATTTTTTTGATAGTGTTTATATTACGCGTATAATAATTGTTTAAGGTATAAAAAACGCGCCTACTAGCTGGTAGTAAGGCGCGTTTTTTAAGTTTAAATTAACTTTTAATTAACAATTAGCTTTTTAGTTATTCTGCCAACATTAGTTTGTAAATTTAAAAAATAAACTCCTGTTGAAAAGCTACTTAAATCCAATTGATACAAATTATTATTAGTTTTAGCTTCTAATTTATTATAAATTAACTTTCCTGTAAGGTCATAAACCGCAACATCAAAACTTTGATTAGAAAGTGTTTTAATATTGAATAAGCCTTTTGATGGATTTGGATACACCATAAAATTGTTAGTTTCAAATTGGTCAACACTTAAATTATCGGTTCCTCTGATTACAAAATTATCAATAATAACACCTTCTTCCTGAACAGCTTGATCAGACTGAAATACAAACCTAAACATAATACTAGTCTCTGCATTTAATGCTGTTAAATCATAGCTATACTCTGACATTGTAGCAGATTGTGCATCTGTTCCAGACCATTGAGACCCAATACAGTTAAAACACGTGTTATTTTCGCCTTGTGCAGTATCATTATTGTACCAATTTGGATCTGTTGCTGTACCTAAGACAGTCCAGTTTAATCCCTGATCAATAGAGTACTCCATATATAATAGATCCCAATCATCTTCAAGCTGAAACGCCATATCAAATTTAAGCTCAGGATTTAATAATGGTGTTAAATCAAAGCATTGTGACACTAAATAACTTTTTACATTGTTATCATAATCTCCTATTAAGTTTGTACCATATACTTGATTAGATAAATCTGAAGATGGGTTGTTTAAGACAGCTCCTGTTGGAACACCTCGTTGCCAATATTGTGTTGCTGCGCTTTCGTCAATAACTAATAATGCTTCTTCAGCTGTTTCAAATGTGTTTACCACTTGTGTTACACCACTATCATTAACATAAATAACTTTTTCTTCTGAGTCATTATTACTTGCATAAGTATCACCAGCAATAGTTGATGATACTTTAAATGTATAAATTCCTTTAGGTAAATTTAATACTGGTAAATCCACTAAAGTTGATGTTTCCGATAGTAAATTACCTGTCCAATTATAAGCATTAGAAACACCATCGATTAAATAGTTAAAATCTACAGATGTTATAGGACTTAACCCATTGTTTTTAATTTCTACTTGTGGTACAATATTAGCATCACAATCTACAGCTGCACTAATACCATTAAGCGCTACCAATTTAACATCTGTAGCTGCCAATTCGGTTGGAATAACAGATTGCCATATACCTCTACCATAAGTAGCTGCAGTAATTTTATCGTCTAAAACATTTATTTCTACATCAGTTACAGCAACATTAGGTAAATCGTTGTTAAATAAATCCCATGTTAAAGTATCATCATCATATCTATAAACGCCTAAACTTGTACCTAAAAACAATGGATTTTTAGAATGTAATCCTTGATGTTTTATACTATTTTTAGTTACTGTTGGTAAGCCACTTGTTATGTCGGTGAAATTGTTTCCGCCATCAACTGATTTTAAAACTTGACCTAAAAATCCTGAGGTAGTAACGTACACTATCGTATTATCAGAATTATTAACTTCAACAGAGGTTATATTAGAACTAAAAGAAGCAACATTTGTAAAAGAAACTCCTGCATTAGTACTTTTTCTTAATGAAGCATTTATAACAACATAGATATTATCTGGATTTATTGGATCGATCTCTATAGCATCAATATTAGAACCAAATGAAGACGACACTGCTACCCAATTATTACCTACTAGTTTGTATAATGAATTGAAACCAGAATATAGCTCACTATTAACACTCATTGCCAAAGGAGTAATCCAATTTCCCTCTTCTCCAGCAGGAGAGCCTACACTACCTGTTATTGCACCACCTGCATTTGAGGATATATATAATCCGCCTCCATTTTGCGTAAATCCATAATAATTATTGGAGTTTGCTGGATCAATTGCAGTATCCATACCATCTGCTCCATAATAATTTTGCCACTGTCCATTATTAAAAGCATGACCACCATTATCTTGTAATCCACCAACCATTTTATTAGAGCTTTGTTTTGATACTGCTACTCTATAAAACTGACTGATTTGCATTCCTGCTGTTAAGTCTGTAAAACTTATTCCTTTATTTTGAGACTTGTAAAAACCACCATCTGTTCCTGCATATAAGTCACCATTAAAAAATCTTAAAAAATGAATGTCTGCATGAGAATAAGAAGATGAAAATGGTGCATTCCAATTATTAACTTTTGTAAAATTAGTTTGACTTCCGGTAACATTACCTTTCCAAATATTTAGGACTCCCGTATAAATTTCGTTTTCATCTGTGTCCGAAACTGCAAAAGCAAGGTCGAACCAAGACTGCGTAGATTCAAAAATATCACCATTATTAGCCAATGAAGCTACTTGAGTAAAATTAACACCAGCATTTGATGATTTATAAACACCTCTAAAACCGTAGCTATTATCGGACAGCAAAACATAGACCACGTCAGGATTTGCAGGTGTTACATCTATAACCATTCTAGAAATACCATTAAAAGGTAAACCTCCAGTAACCAATGTAAACGATTCTCCGCCATCAACAGATTTATAAAACCTGTTGCTAGATACTGCGTATAAAGTATTTGGATCTGTTGGCTTAATTTTTATGTCTTTAATATTTAATCCTACAGTACCATTAGATGCGCTAGACGCATTAAAATTGCTCCAATTTGTACCTCCATCAATAGTTTTATAAACGCCATTACTAGTAGCTACCCATAACATATTAGAATTTGATGGATTGATATAAATATCATTCATAGAGTTTGGTGCGTTTCCAGGATTTAATCCTGTAGTATTCCAAGTTAATCCACCATCTATAGATTTCATTACACCTACACTAAAAGAATCTCCTGCGTCATCATCTCCTGTAGCGATATAAACAATATCACTATTATTGCTATCAATAGCAATTCCCGAAACTCCTATTTGAGGTAAATCATCTGTTGTGGTAATCCACGACAAACCAGAATCAATAGACTTCCATAAACCTCCAGCAGGTGCTCCTGCATAAATTGTAGTAGGTATATTTGGATCTTGCACTACAACATTTATTCTACCTTGTCCAGAAGACCAAGATCCAGTATTAGAATGCGTGAAAGGACCAACAGGTTGCCAATCACTCTCATCAACCATTATATTGCTGCTTTTTAAGTTGCTTTTTGAATTTACAACGTCTAAATATGTATTCCATAACTCCAAAGATGTTGGAAGTGTACCGTCTGGTTTTACATAATTTGACCAATACGTTTCCCATCTTTTAAAAGGTTTATAACCACTCCCTTTTTGATTCGGATCTCTAGTTTCCCAATAGGTATTAAAGGCGTCAACTATATCCTGAAATTTTGCAGGTTTTGATTTATCGTTTGACGTTTGCTTAAGACTACTCATCCATGGAGCATCTTGATTAAATTGAGCAAAAGTTAAAGTACTAAAAAGCACAAAAACTAAGAGTAACATTTTTTTCATCTTTTCTAACATTTTAAAATCAAAAATAGAAGTTTTTTATTTAACTACTGATGTATTAACAAAAAACATCGACAAAATACATTATTTTTTGAGTATTTAGTAGTTTTTTAATAATTTCAACTTTAAAATGCTATCTGATGCCTTTTTTAAATTTGTCACTTCACTTACATTATCATTTGGAATTGCTATTGACAAGACGTAATGTTTAACCTTCCATACATCGCCAACTTTTTCAACAATTCCAGATCCTCTGCAAATTTCCATTTGTGTATCTAATAATTCGTCAAACCACGCTAATTTTTGATTTTCATAAACATAAATATTTCTTGATAATGTAGTAAAACGCCATGCTTTTCCTTTATCAAAATAAGGTTTAGCAAATGCCTTGAATTGATTGTTTTGCCAATTTTCGGTTGCATCTGTACCTATAAACACGCCATCTGTGGTCATTAAATTAAAATAAGCATCAAAATTGGCTTCTGCAGCAGCTTTATGCCAAGCTTCCAAACTATAATTTATATCTACTTTTTGCTTTGCAACATCCACTTGCACTTCTGCTACTTTACACGAAAACAATAGGGTAAGACTTATTAGACAAAAAAATACGTATTTCATTTTAATAAGGCTTTATAATAGTTTGACTATCTTTTTCTATCTTTTTGTTTATCTGAAGGTTTAAATTAGAAAGCGCAACAAACACTTGTTGTATTGCCAATAACTTATCTTTTTTTGAACTTGTATTTAAACTTTCAATTTCTTGAAACTTAAAAAGCATAGTTTTTAAAACCAAAACTCTAGCTTTTATAGGCTCAGTATTGATACCTTCAGGTATTGTTTCTTCTAAATCTTTAAGGCTAGAAACAAACAAATCTGTATCTGCATTAAAAAATGAAAAATCAGGAAGTTTGATTTTTTCTATTCCGTTAACAACATTTAAATATGGTTGCCAGTTTGAAATAACCTTATTAGTCTTTGCATCTAAACCTATGTCTTTATAATTAACTTTAGAAATATCTTTCTTAGTTAATTTTAACGAATCCGTTACAACTGTATTTTGCTTTGATACCTCTTCAGCTGTTATTTCTGTGTTTTCCTTTTTACAAGATGTAAATAATAACACAGTAATTACTAATAATTTTATAAATCTCATGATTAAAATTAAATGTTTGACACACAAATATATTAGATTAAAGAGTTAAATATTATTAAAACTTAAAATTGTTTATTCTGACCACTTTTATAATTTTTTTATTAATAAATCTTTAAAATGTTATTACTTTTGAGCGCATATTTTACACATAATCCAACAAAATGAGCGAAAAAATATTAATTATTGGAGCAGGAGGACAAATAGGTTCAGAATTAACCTACAAACTTAGAGCTATTCATGGTGATGCTAATGTTATTGCAAGTGATTTAAATTACAATAATCTAGATTTAGTCAATTCTGGTACATTTGAGATTATCGATGCTATGGATTATGCATCCATTAAAATATGTTGCGAAAAACATAATATTGATACAATTTACCTAATGGCAGCTTTATTAAGTGCTACAGGAGAAAAGTATCCAATGAAAGCTTGGGATTTAAACATGCAATCACTTTTTCATGTATTAAATTTAGCCAAAGCTAAAGCTATTAAAAAAGTATTTTGGCCTTCTAGTATTGCTGTATTTGGACCTACTACTCCAACAGAAAACACTCCTCAATACACTGTTATGGAACCAACTACTGTTTACGGAATTACCAAGCAAGTTGGTGAACGTTGGTGTGAATATTATCACGAAAAATATGATGTAGATGTAAGAAGCTTACGTTATCCAGGAATAATTAGCTGGAAAACGCTACCTGGTGGAGGAACAACAGATTATGCTGTAGAAATCTATCATGAAGCTTTAAAAAATAAAAATTACGAGTGTTTTTTAACCGAAAACACAGCGCTACCAATGATGTACATGGATGATGCTATTAAAGCTACTGTAAATATTATGTCTGCAAATTCTGAGAAAATAAAAATTAGATCTTCTTATAATCTTTCTGGAATTAGCTTTACTCCAAAAGAGATTGCAGAATCTATAAAAAAAGAGATTCCAGAATTTAAAATCAGCTATAAGCCTGATTTTAGACAACAAATTGCAGACTCTTGGCCAAGTAGTATTGATGACACTGAAGCTAGAGAACAATGGGATTGGAAACATCAATTTGATTTAGATGGAATAACCAAAGACATGCTAAGCAACTTAAGTAAAAAGTCTTAGTTGTATTAAATAATCTAATTTGTAGATAGTTAAATATCTAAAAAAGAATCTCTAACTAAATTTATACATTATCGAAACAAACGTTTAATTATAATGAAAATAAGGATATATCTGTTATTTATTGTACTAATAGCAAGTCAACTTGCTCAAGCACAATATACTCCTTATTTTGAGAATTTTTCGTTTTCGCAATATGATGCAGGAAACCAAAACTGGGGCGTTTCTAAAGCTGAAAACGGAAAAGTCTATGTTGCAAATAATAATGGTTTACTAGTATATAATGGTTTAAATTGGAAACTAAACGCATTACCCAACAAAACTACAATCCGCTCTGTTTTAGTTGTTAAAGACAAGATATATACTGGCTCGTATGAAGAGTTTGGCTACTGGCAATACAACAACAAAGGAGAACTAATTTATCATTCGTTGTCGCATTTAATTAATCGAAACAAATCACTTAATGAGGAGTTTTGGCAAATTCTACAACATGACAACAAAATAATCTTTAGATCTTTTTTAAACGTTTATGTTTTAGACAACAATACCATTACAAAAATTGAATCTACTGATACAATCATCTCTTGTTCTGTATCTAACAATACGGTTTATGTTAATACATTAACCAACGGAATATTTACACTAAAAGACAATACCTTAACACCTTTCTTATTTAGCGATGATCTTGTTGACGCTAAAATTATTGGAATAGCCAACTACCAAAATAGTTTATTAATTACAACTGCTTTAAAAGGAAGCTTTACGTTAATAAATAACAACCTACAACCAACTAAGCTTCCAATTAATGATATAATAAAAAAATATCAACTTAATAGTTTTTTAAAATTAGAAAACGGAAATATGGTGTTTGGAACTATAAAAAATGGAATTTATGTTACAAACAACTTAGGGCAAGTCATATTTAATATTAATAAAGAAAATGGACTAGTTAACAACACCGTTTTAAATATAATAGCAGATAATGATGCTAATATTTGGGTTTGTTTAGACAATGGATTATCCAAAATAAATTTAAAAAACAACATAACATACTATAATGATGTTTCTGGTAAACTAGGTGCAGTTTACGATGTAATAAAGTATAATGACACCATTTATATTGGTAGCAACACAGGTCTATATTATTTAAACAATCAACATCAATTAATATTTATTGAAGGGTCTCAAGGACAAGTATGGGATCTTAAACTGATAGATAATCAGTTATTTTGTGGACATAATGATGGTACTTTTTTAGTAAAAAATAACACCATACAGTTAATATCAAACTTTACAGGAGGTTGGACAATCAAAAAAATACCTGATAACAACAGCTATGTTCAAGGTACTTATGGTGGATTAGTAAAATTTAATAAAACAGAAGAAAGCTGGGCTGCATCCTACTTAGGACAACCAACAATCCCAATAAAATATTTAGAGTTTGAAGACAAAAATAATATTTGGGCAGCACATGCTTACAAAGGCTTAATAAAAGTAAAGTTAAATAACACCTTTGATTCCATTATTGATTATAAGGAATATAACACAAAAGCAACTGCTTCCGACTACAACATTAAAGTCTATAAAATTAAAAACAATATTTGCTTTAAAACCAATGATGGATGGAAAACCTACGAGCCATTGGCTGACAGCATAATTCCATATAAATTTTTAAACGACAAAATAGGTCCTCAATCTGATGTCGTATCAGAAGATTTAACTAATAACTTATTTTTTAAAAACAATAAAGGCATCATTCAACTTAAAGCCACTAACAACGATAAATTGGTTTTAACTAGAGATTATTATGATGACAGACTAATTGTTGGGTATGAAAACATATCACAAATTAATGACTCTATCTATGCGCTTAACTTAAATAATGGCTTTTTATTACTAAATGCAAACCAAAATTTTACCGTTAAAAAACCAATTAAACCACTAATCGAAAAAATACAAGTAAACGACATTAGAGTAAAGATTGACACTTCGGTAATAGAGTTACCAAATAACGGAAAACTAAGCATATCTATAGCCTCTCCAAACTCTAACAATCATTTTTTTGAATACAGTTTAAGCACAAATCCTACTAAATGGGACAAAGTAGATAATGAAAACTTAGTATTGTCCAACATCAAAAACGGAGACTTTTCAATATTATTCAGGACTTCCAATAAAGCAGGCGAAACCTCTCCAGTAAAAACAATAAATCTTCATGTATTACCACCATGGTACAAGTCTAGTACAGGTTTTATAATATACGCATTAGCCTTAATTTTAACTTTAGGTATAATGTATTTACTTCATAAAAGAAAAATGAAGAAAGAACAAAAACTACTAGAAATAGAATTTAAAAAAGAGCAACAACAGATTTTAAAAGAAAAAAATATTGAAAATGATCGTAAGATTATTAAACTTAAAAATGAATCACTTCAAAACGAGATCAAATTAAAAAGCAAGCAATTAGCAAATACAGCTATTGCATTGGTTAAGAAAAATGAAGCTTTATTAGAAATAAAAAAAGAACTTCAAATTAACGAAGGTCAGTTCCAAAATAAACAAGTTAGCAAACGTCTTCAGAAAAAAATTGATCATACCATTGGTCATAAAGATGAATGGGAAATATTTGAATATAACTTTAATCAGGTGCATGAAAAATTCTTCAATCAATTAAAAATTAAACATCCTAAACTATCGCATAAAGACTTAAAATTATGCGCATATATTAAGATGAATTTAGTAACAAAAGAGATTGCGCCTTTAATGAATATTTCTACCAGAGGAATTGAAACACACAGATATCGTTTAAAACGAAAATTAAATTTAAGCTCAGAAGACTCGCTTACAGACTACCTAAACAGCTTCATTTAAACGCATTTTTATCTAAATTATAACATAAATTACTACGTCAATACTACGTCACTATATCGTTTTAGTGTACTATTTAGTGATTAATACTATGGTTTACAATACGTCAGCACTAGCTTTGTTAACATTAACTTAACCTTGACGTAATCAAAATGTATTTGTATTTTAAAATTAAAGATAAATAGATAGTAATTTTACTTCACTAACATTCTAAAATAAAAATACATGAAAGTAAAACTTAATTTTCTATTCTTCTTTTTATTGAGCATTAGTATTTTAGCTCAAGACAAAACTGTAACAGGAGTTGTTACAAGTGCGGAGGATGGTTTACCCTTACCAAACGTTAATGTTATAGTAAAGGGTACAGCTAAAGGAACAAGTACTGATTTTGATGGTAACTATGCTATCACACTTTCTCAAGGTAATATAGTAGAGTTTAGTTACATTGGTTTTAAAACTAAAAATGTTACTATTACTAATAATAACGTTATAAACATCGCTTTAGAAGTGGATGCACAATCCCTAGAAGAGGTTGTTGTTATTGGTTATGGTGCACAAAAAAAAGCAGATGTAACAGGAGCTATCACAACAATAAAATCTGAAGACATCCAAAAAACACCTAACAGTAATGTAATGCAATCTTTACAAGGTAAGGTTGCTGGTGTACAAGTGACAAGCGTAGGGTCTCCAGGAGATTCGCCTTCTATTAGAATACGTGGTGTTAACTCTTACGCTGCAGGTGGAACACCTCTATTTGTCGTTGACGGAATGTTTTACGACAACATCGATTTTCTAGACAGTAGCCAAATACAAAGCGTATCTGTTTTAAAAGATGCGTCATCAATTGCTATTTTTGGAAGACGTGGTGTTAATGGTGTTATTATCATAGAAACAAATGGTGGTAAATTTGAGAAAAAACCAGAAATCACATATAGTGGATATACAGGTATACAACATGCACAAAATGTGGTAAAAATGGCTAATGCCGAACAATTTGTAACTATGGCTTACGAGTCTGGATCAGAATCTGATATTCAATTTGTACAAAATGCAATTGAAAGATTTGGTAGAAGCAGAATTAATCCTAACGTACCAAATGTAAACACAGACTGGTATAACGAAGTGTTACGAGATGCGACAATTACAAGTCATAATATTGCTATAAATGGTGGTAGCGAGTCTACATCTTATGGTGTCAATGCAAGTTATTTTTCTCAAGATGGTATCTTAGATATGAAAAACGAATACGAGCGTTTTAACCTTCAATCCAATCTTGATTTTAAAGTTTCAGACAGATTAAAAATTGGCGTAAATTCTATTTTTAGTAATGCTACTAAATATAATCCAGAAAATGGCGCATGGTTTCAAGCCTATTTTGCAGTGCCAATTCTTCCAGTTTATGACTATGCAAATACAGACGCATCGCCAATTCCGTTTTCAGACGCTACGCTTTTAGGTTACAGAGGATCTCAAAACCCTTTTCCTTCAATGACCTACAATAACAACCAATTAAAGATAAAAAAAATATTAGCTAGTGTTTATGCAGAGTATGATCTTGTTCCTGACAAGCTTTCTTTTAAAACATCTTATAGCCACGACTACTCTACAATAGCAGAACGTAATGTAAGATTACCATATTTCATTTCACAAAACTCACAAAGAGAGACGTCTTCTATAAGAAGAGCAAATCTAACCTACTCTACCCAGTATTGGGACAACACCCTTACTTATAAAGACAACTTTGGTGATCACAGTTTTAAATTATTAGCTGGATCGTCATATGGTGATGAGCAAACTAATAGTTTTAGTGCTACTGGTAATGACGTGCAAGGAATAGATTTAGAAAGCTCTTGGTATTTAAATTTTGCAGATCCAACCTCTTTTGCCAGTCAAGTTAACGAAATTGGAGACCGCTTTTACACTTTAGCATATTTTGGAAGATTAGAGTATAGCTTAAAAGATAAGTACTTGTTAAATGCTACAGTAAGACGTGAAGGTGATGCAAAATTTCCTAAAAAAATATGGGAAACAACACCTGCATTTGGTGTAGGATGGGTTGTCTCTAAAGAAAATTTTATGCAAAATAGTAATGTTATAGATTTTCTTAAACTACGTGCAAGTTGGGGGCAATTAGCTAATGGACAATTAGGTGGAAGTGCTGGTACCAGAACAGTATCTCAATTAACAACTGCAATCGACGACACACAAACTAATGGAATTATTAGCTCTAGCAACTTTACAGATTTAGAAAGAGAAATACTAGAAGAGACTAATTTTGGTATTAGCGCAAGGTTATTTAATAGCAAATTAACATTAGAAGCAGATTACTTTATCAGAGACACTAAAAAACTAGTCGTTCCGGTTGATCAAGCAATTGTAAGTAACACTTTATTGGTTAATGCTGGTGAAATGAGAAACCAAGGTCTAGAAATTGCTGCTAATTGGAGCCAAACAATTAATGATAATTGGAGCTTTTCGGTAGGCGGAAACTTTGGAACTTTAGACAATAAAGTAACAAAAATAAACACAGACCAAGGTTATTATGATACTGGTAGTGCAGAATTTAGACAAAGATTAATGGTTGGAGAGCCTGTAAATGCTTTTTATGGATGGGAAATTGACGGAGTCTATCAAAACGAAGCACAAGTAGCTGCAGATCCAACAGCTCAGTATGAGCTTTCAGAAAACAGTAACCAACTTGTACCAGGTGATTTTATTTATAAAGACCAAAATAATGATGGTAAAATTGATGCAGATGACAGAGTGGTGTTAGGCTCATATTTACCTGATTTTACATATGGTGCTAATATGCAAGTAAGCTACAAAAACTTCGATTTTTCTGTTGCAATAGCTGGACAAAGCGGTAATGAAATTTTAAACAGAAAAAGAGGTGAAGTATTATTTACTAATGACACTAACATCGATGCAGATTTTGCCATAAACAGATGGCATGGAGAAGGAACAAGTAATGACTATCCATCTTCTGAAGGTAGAAGAAAAGGTTGGAACCAAAAAATGAGTTCTTTCTTTGTTGAAAATGGATCTTATTTCCGTGTACAAAACATACAACTTGCCTACACTATCCCTTCTAAGTTAATTGATGGTAAAAACTTACCAGAAACTAAAATAACTTTTACAGCAGATCGTCCATTTACATCTTTTAGCTACAATGGATTTAATCCAGAAGTTGCAAATGGTGTAGACAGACAAACATATCCAATCCCAGCAATTTATACTGTTGGTGTTAATATTAAAATATAAAAATGCTAAAAATGAAAAATTTAAAACAACTTTTAAAGCCACTAGCATTGTTGTTAGTTGCATTTATCACCACAGTATCTTGTAGTGACAAGTTAGAGGAAAATGACGGTCAATTGTCTGCAGATGATTTAGATTTTACTGCATCAGAAGACATGATATTACCATTAATTGGTGCTTATTCTGAAACCTATTCTAGAGGTTGGGAAGATCCATTATTAATAGGCGTACGAGGTGATGACGTAAACGCTGGTGGTGTCGGAGATGCTCAAGGCGGATTTACTAACGCTGACCTTTACAATTATGACAATGGTTATTGGATGTACAATCAAGTTTGGGAAAACTTTTATGGAGATATTACAGATATCGTAAACTCTGGAGAAACAATACTTAAATATAAAGAGTTTGCTACTGGAGACAATATAAGTTTAGCTGATCAATATATCGCAGAAACTAAAGTATTAAGCGGTTTTCAACACTTACAAATGTCACGTCTTTGGGGAGATATTTTTATTATAACTAACTCTAACGTATCTACAGACATAGATAATGGTGTAGACACTAAAGAAGACGTTATGCTTTACGTATCAGAACTTATGGATGAAGCCATCCCTTTTTTATCTGACATGAGACCAAACGAGAGAACAGATGTTCCTGGTGGAGTTACTAAATACACAGCCTTAGCCATTAAAGCTTTAGCAAATTTAGAACTTGAAAACTATCAAGCTGTTGCAGATATTACTGCAGAAATTATTAGCTCTAATAAGTTTACTTTATTTCCTGATTTTTACGAATTATTTAAAAAACCAGGAAAACTAAGCAACGAAAGTTTATTTGAATTACAATTTTCTGATTACAATACTGATACAGGTAACACAAACAACCATCTATATGCACCTTTTGGACCTTCAAGTTGGACACCTGCAGTGTCAACAGCTTCTGGTGGATGGGGTTTTTATGAGCCTAGCTTAAAGTATATTAAATTTATGATAGATAGAGATGATGAAACGCGTCTTGTGACCAGCGTATGTTTTACACCACGTGGTATTGCAGAGATTATGTTAGATCCTAGCTACTCAACTTTACCTAGCTATATAAGTAACACAACTCCAGATGGAGACGTATTTAATGACTACACTAGAGCAATGTTTGCAAGTGGTAAACACTACTTACCATCTAACCAGTTAACTCCTGGAAGAAACGATTATGGGTCTAGTAAAAACTTTAACGTTATAAGATATTCAGAAATATTATTAATGTATGCAGAAGCACTAACTCATGGTGCATCAGGCTCAATTATGACAGCTGATCAAGCAGTCAACATGGTTAGAAATCGTGTAGGAATGAGTCCATTATCTGGAGTAACTACAAATGATGTAATGGATGAAAAATTTGCAGAATTAGGTATGGAATGGGGAATCAGATACTTTGATATGATTAGACTTAATAAGTATGATGAGTTAAGCTACGAAGGTAGGACGTTTACCGCTCAAGACGAGCTTTTACCTTACCCACAAGCACAACTTGACTTACTTCCATTAGAATAATATTAAAATCCTTTAATCATGAAAAATATTAGTAAATATATAGTATCACTAATTGTATTAGTCTTAATGTCATCTTGCTACGAAGGTATAGACCCATTAACAGAGGTTAATCCTGGACCAGATGCTGGAGCACCAACTGTAAATGTGATTTTTCCAACAGAAGGTACAGCAATTCAAGACATAGCAATTGAAAGCGCAATTGATATTCAGTTTGAAGTTTCGGATGATATCGAAATTCAAATCATCTCTGTTAAAGTAGATGGTAATCAAATTGCAACCTTTAATTCGTTTTTAGACTATCGCAATTTCAATGCAAATGTACCACATAGCGGAATCACAAGTGGTGAACATACTGTAGAGGTTAGCGCTACAGATATCTCAGGAAACATAACTAGTACATTAGTTAATTTTAGCAAAGAGCCTCCTTATTCTCCTTTATTTAATGGAGAATTTTTCTACATGCCATTTGATGGAACATTTACTGAGCTGGTAACCATTACTGATCCAGCGCAAACAGGTAATCCTTCATTTGCAGGAGAAAGCTTTTTAGGTACAAACTCTTATAAAGCAACAACAGATTCTTATCTAACATTTCCTTTAGATCAAACCAATTTAGGCAACCAATTTACTGGAGCCTTTTGGTATAAAGTTAATGCTTCTCCTGATAGATCTGGAATTTTAACTATTGGAGATGATGAAATAGACAGAAACCAAGGCTTTAGATTATTTAGAGAAGGTAGTGCGACAGAACAACGTATCAAAATAAATATTGGTACAGGAGCTTCTGACAGTTGGAATGATGGAGGCGTAATAGATGTTACTGCTGGAGAGTGGATCCATATTGCATTTACAATTTCGGCAACAGAGAGTGTTATTTATTTTAACGGAGTACCAGTAAACACTATAGCATTATCTAATCCTATAGACTGGACTGGATGTAATGATATTAACATAGGTGCAGGAGGTCCAACATTTAGTTATTGGAATCATTTATCGGATAATAGCGCAATGGACGAGTTAAGGTTATTCAACATAGCAATGACACAAACAGAAATCCAAAACATGATTAATGTGACTAATCCATATACACCAATCTATAATGGCGAAACATTTTACATGCCTTTTGATGGCAGTAATACCGATTTAATTAGCTTACAAACTGCTTCAGAAGTAGGAACACCACAGTCAACATCTGATAGTTATTCTGGAAGCGACGCTTTTACAGCGACAACAGATTCATACTTAACATTCCCTACAAATAATCTTTTTGGTAGCGACCAGTTTAGCACAACCTTTTGGTATAAGGTAAATGCAACACCTGATAGATCCGGAATTTTAACCGTAGGCGATGATGCTGATGACAGAAACCAAGGCTTTAGATTATTTAGAGAAGGTAACGCGACAGAACAACGTATAAAAGTTAATATCGGAACAGGTACTGCTGAAAGTTGGAATGATGGAGGCGTAATAGATGTTACTGCTGGACAATGGGTACACATAGCCTTAACAGTATCTCCTACTGAAAGTAAAATTTACATTAATGGAGCCGAAACCCTAACATCTGCTCTTGGAGCAAGTATTGATTGGACTGGTTGTACACAAATGGTTATTGGTGCTGGTGGACCAACCTTTGATTATTGGGGACACCTATCTGATAGTAGTCTAATGGACGAATTACGTATATATAACACAACACTTACACAGGCTGAAATCCAGTCTATGTTATAATATTTATTAATAGCACCCTTTTTATTTTGATTTAGTTCTCCTATGCTTTAGCTGTATTATGTTTTTAATACAGCTGAGGCAATTAATCTCATAACTCAATGAAAATCCTTCCTAAAAACTTTACCCTTATCTTTTTAATTTTCATAGTGTTAACAAGCTGTAAAAGTAAAAAAGAAACACCTATATCAGATTTTAAGTCAGTCAAATTACAATTAACAGATAACCAATTATTAGACACCATACAAAAACAAACGTTTGATTATTTTTGGGAAGCTTCAGACCCAAATTCTGGTTTAGCCAGAGAAAGAGTTCATATGGACAACATCTATCCAACTACTCCAATTAACACAGTAACAACTGGAGGAAGTGGGTTTGGATTAATGGCTATTTTAGTTGGGATAGAAAGACAATGGATTACAAGAGAGCAAGCATTGGACAGATACTTAAAAGCTATTACATTTTTAGAAACAGCCGATCGATTTCATGGTGCTTGGCCACATTGGCTTAATGGTGAAACCGGAAAAGTAATTCCCTTTAGCAAAAAAGATAATGGTGGTGATTTAGTAGAAACTTCATTTTTAATTCAAGGACTTCTAACGGTTTCTGAATATTTTAAAAACGGAAACCAAAAAGAACAACAATTAGTTAACAGAATAGACAAATTGTGGAAAGAAGTAGAATGGGATTGGTATACAAAAAACGGAGAAGATGCACTATACTGGCATTGGTCACCAGAATATCAATGGGAAATGAATTTTCCCGTTGGAGGCTACAATGAATGTTTGATTATGTATGTACTAGCAGCTGCTTCGCCAACACATCCAATCAAAAAATCAGTATATGATAATGGTTGGGCTAAAAAAGGAGACATTGTAACATCAGACAGCATGTACGATATTCCTTTAGTCTTAAATTACTATGAACATGATGACTCACCTATTGGCCCATTATTTTGGGCACACTATTCCTACCTTGGTTTAAACCCAAAAATAATCAAGGATAAATATGCAGACTATTGGCAATTAACAACTAATCATGCAAAGATACATTATCAATATGCTGTAAAAAACCCTAACAAATTTAAAGGCTATGGAGACAGTCTTTGGGGACTAACTTCTAGTTACTCCATGAAAGGATATTCAGGACATAGACCAGGAGCAGATTTAGGAGTCATTAGTCCAACTGCTGCATTATCTTCATTTCCATATACGCCTAAACAAAGTATGCAAATGCTTAGATATATGTATACAAAACAAGATACTTTAATCGGCAAATATGGTCCTTATGATGCTTTTAGCATAGAACACAAATGGTATTTGCCAAGATATTTAGCTATTGATCAAGGACCAATTCCCATAATGATAGAAAATTATAGAACAGGCTTATTTTGGAAACTATTTATGGGTAACAAAGATTTACAAAACGGACTTGCCAAATTGGATTTTAGCCTAAAAAAAATAAATTAAAAATGAAAAATATACACTTCATATTAATCACAATAGTCCTATTGTTTTCTTGCGCATCAGATGATGGACCAGGTTACCAAGAGCCTTATATTCCTAACAACAATACTCCAGTTATTGAGCCATTAACGGATCAAGCCTTGATGGATTTAGTACAAGAAAAAACTTTTAAATACTTCTGGGATTTTGCAAATTCACCGTCAGGAGCAGCTAAGGAACGTTATCATCCTAGTAACCCTTCATTAAACCAAAATATAGTTACTACAGGAGGTAGTGGTTTTGGATTAATGGCGATTATTATTGGTATTGAAAAAGGTTATATTACAAGAGACCAAGGCGTACAAAGATTAACTACTATACTCGACTTTTTTGAAAATGCAGATCGTTTTCATGGTGCTTGGTCACATTGGATCGATGGTAACTCAGGACAAGTCATCCCTTTTAGTCCTGAGGATAATGGTGGAGACTTAGTAGAAACTGCATTTTTAGCACAAGGACTAATTTGTGTCCAAGAATATTTTAAAAATGGATCAACACAAGAACAAACCCTAGCAAACCAAGCAGATGTCCTTTGGAAAGGTGTAGAATGGGATTGGTACACACAAGGTCAAAATAAACTATATTGGCATTGGAGTCCAACAAATCAATTTGCTTTAAACCTAGAGTTAAAAGGCTATAATGAAACACTAATTGCATTCATACTTGGCGCAGCTTCACCAGATCACAGCATATCAAACTCAGTATATACAGATGGCTGGGCTTCAAATGGAACTATAGTAACTGCAGACACGCAATATAATATCCCTACGGTTTTAGAACACGCAGGATCAGGGACTGGACCTTTATTTTGGGCACACTACTCCTATTTAGGATTAAACCCAACAAATTTATCAGATCAATATGCAAATTATTGGACTTTAAACAAAAACCACACAGACATTAACTACGCTTATTGCGTTGATAATCCTTTAAATTATTTTAAATATGGCACAGATTGTTGGGGTTTAACAGCCAGCTACTCACGCAATGATGATGGTAGCATTGGATATTTAGCACATCAACCAGGAAACGATATTGGAGTAATATCTCCAACTGCTGCGATTAGCTCTATACCATATACACCAGAAAAATCTTTAGCAGCAATGCAATTTTTTTATAGTAAAAGTGACATTTTACTGGGACCTGCAGGTTTTTATGATGCCTTTAGCCCAAAAGATGATTATTGGGTAGCAGACGCTTATTTAGCGATAGATCAAGGTCCGCAAATAATTATGATAGAAAACTACAGGACTGGACTAATTTGGAATTTATTTATGCAAAATCAAGACGTTCAAAATGGTCTAAACACACTAGGCTTTAACTATTAAAATCATTTAAAATGAAATTAAAAATAGTATTACTAATCCTTTTTGTAAGCATTACTACATTGGTTAATGCACAAACCGAAGCTTTTACAAAAAAATCCTACATCAAAGATAATGATACCTTAAATTACCGGTTATTGCTACCTAAAGATTTTTCAGAGGACAAACAATACCCTGTAGTTTTGTTTCTTCATGGCGCAGGAGAGCGTGGCAATGATAACACAAAACAACTAGCACATGGTAGTAAATTGTTTTTAAGTCAAGAAGCTAGAGACTCATTTCCTGCAATAGTGATTTTTCCTCAGTGTCCCAAAAATGACTATTGGGCTAATGCAGAGGTAGACAGGACTACCTATCCTTTAACTATTACGTTTCCATCTGACCTTCCTCCTACTAATGCATTAAATTTAGTTATGCAATTAATGGAAGATATGACTCAAAAACCTTATGTAAATAAAGACCAAATATATGTTGGAGGTCTTTCAATGGGTGGCATGGGAACCTTTGAAATTCTTTACAGAAAACCAGACCTTTTTGCAGCTGCTTTCGCTATTTGTGGTGGTGGTAATCCAAATACCGCAAAATTATTTGCCAAAAAAGTACCAATGTCCATTTATCATGGCGCAAAGGATGATGTGGTAAAACCTCAACTATCCTTAGCAATGGTTAACGCTATTTTAGAAGCAGGTGGCACACCAAACTTTACATTATACGCTAAAGACAATCACAATAGTTGGGACTCAACTTTTGCTGAAACAGAATTATTATCATGGCTATTCTCTAATACAAAATTTAAAAATGAATAAACTATTTAACTTAAAAACAGCAACTATAGTATTAGTTACTGCAACCCTTTTTTCTTGCAATACTAATAGTAATTCAACAAAAAAAAATTCAGAAAACCCTTTTGAAGCACAAGTAGATTCTATACTAAATTTAATGACTATTGAAGAAAAGCTTGGTCAATTAAATCTACCATCATCTGGAGATATTACTACAGGAGCATCTGAAAGTTCAAATGTTGCAAAAAACATTGAAGATGGTAAAGTTGGAGGTCTTTTCAATATAAAAACAGTCGAGAAAATTAGAGAAGTTCAAAAAATAGCTGTCGAAAAAAGTAGACTAGGTATCCCTTTAATTTTTGGAATGGACGTTATACACGGTTACAAAACAACATTTCCAATTCCGTTAGGGTTATCTGCAAGTTGGGACATGGAAATGATTGAGAAAACAGCAAGAGTTGCAGCTACTGAAGCTAGTGCAGATGGAATCAACTGGACCTTTTCTCCTATGGTAGACATATCAAGAGATGCACGTTGGGGAAGAGTATCTGAAGGTAGTGGAGAGGACACGTATTACGGAAGTCAAGTAGCGCGAGCGATGGTAAGAGGTTACCAACAAAACGATTTAACCGCTAATAATACACTATTATCTTGTGTTAAACATTTTGCGCTTTATGGAGCCTCAGAAGCTGGTAGAGATTATAATACTGTGGACATGAGTCGTATTAGAATGTATAACGAATATCTTCCTCCATATAAAGCAGCAATTGATGAAGGTGTTGGATCTGTAATGGCATCATTTAACGAAGTAGATGGTGTTCCTGCTACCGGAAACAAGTGGTTATTAACAGATTTATTAAGAGATGATTGGGGATTTGATGGCTTTGTCGTAACAGATTATACAGGAATAGAAGAAATGGTTTATCATGGTGTTGGAGACTTACAACAAGTATCTGCTCAATCTTTAATAGCTGGCTCTGATATGGATATGGTTGCTGAAGGATTTTTAAACACACTTAAACAATCTTTAGAAGATGGTAAAGTATCTATCAACGATATTGACACTGCTGTTAAACGTATTTTAACAGCTAAGTACCAACTAGGATTATTTGATGACCCATATAAATATTGTGATACAAATAGAGCTAAAACAGAAATTTTTACTCAAAAAAACAGAGATTTTGCTCGTACAGTAGGTGCAGAATCCATGGTACTTTTAAAAAATGAAAACCAAACATTACCTATAAAAAAATCTAGTACAATTGCTTTAATTGGACCATTAGCCAATACAAGCGTAAATATGGCTGGTACTTGGAGCGTTGCTACAGATCAAGAAAAATCTAAAACTGTTTTAGATGGTTTAAAATCGGTAGTTAACGATAAAGCTAATATTTTATATGCCAAAGGAAGCAACGTAGATTACGATTTAGAACTTGAAAAAAGAGCTACCATGTTTGGGAAAGATATTCCGCGTGATGGAAGATCGGACAAACAATTATTGGACGAAGCGTTGGCAATAGCTAAAAAAGCAGATGTTATTGTTGCAACATTAGGCGAAACAGCCGAGTTTAGTGGAGAAAGCAGTAGTCGTACTAATTTAGAAATTCCGCAGGCTCAAAAAGATTTATTAAACGCCTTATTAAAAACAGGTAAACCAGTTGTTTTAGTTTTATTTACTGGTAGACCACTAGTTTTAGTCGAAGAAAACGATACCGTTCCTGCTATTTTAAATGTATGGTTTCCTGGTAGTGAGGCTGGTTTATCAATAGCAGATGTTTTATTTGGAGATGTTAATCCATCAGGAAAACTAACAGCTACCTTTCCAAGAAACGTTGGTCAAATTCCTATTTTTTATAATCATAAAAATACAGGAAGACCTTTAGGAAATAAAGAAGGTAAATTTGAAAAATTTAAAAGCAATTATTTAGATGTTAGAAACGAACCTTTATATCCTTTTGGTTATGGTTTAAGCTATACCACGTTTGAATATAATAACCTAAAAATTAACAATTCCACTATCACAATGGATGGAAAAATCAACATAACTGTAGACGTAACAAACACTGGAAATTATGATGGAAAAGAAGTCATACAGTTATATATTAAAGATGTTGTAGGCTCTGTAACAAGACCTGTAAAAGAGTTAAAGGGTTTCAAAAAAGCATTTATTAAAAAAGGAGAAACTCAGACGGTAAGTTTTGATATTTCTGTTGAAGATTTAAAGTTTTATAATTACGATTTAGACTTCGTGGCAGAACCTGGAGACTTTGAGATTTTTGTTGGTACAAATTCGGATGCATCCTTAAAGACTTCTTTTAAATTAACTAAATAATTTCATTAATGAAAAAAACGATAGTTACTCTATTAATATGCTTAATCTTTACTGGATTACATGCTCAAAATATATTTTCGCCTTCAAAAAATATTAAAGTAACTTTTGATATAAACAAAAAAGGCCAACCTACATATCAAGTCTTTTACAAAAACAAAGCTGTTGTTTCACCTAGTACAATGGGTTTATCCATTAAAGATGCAGAGGATTTAACACATAACTTTGAGGTCGTTAATACTGAAAACCTTTCTTTTTCTGAATCTTGGCAACCGGTTTTAGGAGAGCAATCCTCAATTTTAAATACGTACAATCAAACCCGAATTTATTTAAACCAAAAAGAGACCAATAATAAGCTGAATATTGTTTTTAAAATTTATGATGAAGGTGTTGCTTTTAGATATGAGTTTCCGTTGGACAACACTATAAATTATTTTACTGTTTCTAACGAGAATACACAATTTAATCTAACCAATAATCATGAAGCATTTTGGATTCCTGGAGATTATGATAGTCAAGAATATGCCTATAATAAAACTAAAATATCAGACATTGATAATTCAAAAATAGACTTAAACAATGGTGTTGGATTAAAATCTATTACTAGTCAATATCGTGTACAATCACCGTTAATGCTTAAATCTAGTGATGGCTTATATATTAATATTTTTGAAGCAGCTGTTGTTAATTATCCAATAATGCATTTGGATGTTGATGTAAATAATTTTCAATTTACTTCTAACCTAGTGCCAAATGCATTAGGAGACAAAGCCTATTTAAGAACACCTTCTGTATCACCATGGAGAACACTAATGGTTAGTGATGACGCTAGAGATATTGTAAGTTCTAAAATGATATTAAATTTAAACGAACCCAACAAAATTGAAGATACCTCTTGGATTAAACCTATGAAGTATATTGGGATTTGGTGGGAAATGCACGTAGGATTATCTACTTGGGATTATGCTGGAAGTCAAAATGCACAAAATGCTGGTACTGCATTTGGTGAAATGATTCCATCCGGAAAACATGGTGCTACCACAGAAAACACTAAAAAATATATTGATTTTGCTGCTAAATATGGTTTTGATGGCGTTTTAGTAGAAGGTTGGAATACTGGTTGGGAAGATTGGTATGGCAAATGGAAAGAAGATGTTTTTGATTTTACAACACCATATCCTGATTTTGATATTGAGGCAATTTCAAAATACGCTAAGTCAAAAGGCGTCAAAATGATAATGCATAATGAAACCTCTGGATCTGTTGCAAATTACGAACGTTACTTAGATCGCGCATTCATGTTAATGCAAACGTATGGTTATCCTGCAGTTAAAACAGGATATGTTGGAAAAATAATTCCGCGTGGCGAGTTTCATGATGGACAAACGATGGTTAATCACTTTAATTTTGTCGCAGAACGTGCTGCAGATTTTAAAATTATGATTAATTCCCACGAAAGTGTTAGACCTACTGGATACAGCAGGACCTATCCCAATTATATTGCTGCCGAAGCTGCTAGAGGAAACGAATTTAATGCATGGAGCAATGGTAATCCACCAGATCACGAAACCATTTTACCTTTTACACGTTTACTTGGTGGACCAATGGATTACACGCCTGGCATATTTGAAATTAAAATGAATACTTACGATAGCACTAAAACAGAACAAGTACATACCACTATAGCAAAGCAACTAGCTTTATATGTCACTATGTATTCACCTTTACAGATGGCAGCAGACTTACCTGAAAATTATCAAAAACACCTTGATGCATTTCAGTTTATAGTTGATGTACCAATGGATTGGCAAAACTCTATTTACTTAGAAGCAGAACCAGGAGAATATCTAACAGTAGTAAGAAAAGATAAAAACACAGAGCGTTGGTTTTTAGGCGCTATAACTAATAAAGACCCTAGAAAAACAACTATCTCTTTAGATTTTTTAACTACCGGAAAAAAGTACAAAGCAACCCTATATCTAGATGGTAAAGATGCAGATTGGAAAGACAATCCTAAAAGCTATCAAATTATAACTAAAGAAGTCACTAGCAAATCTGATTTAAAGTTAAAGCTGGCTCCTGGTGGAGGAGCTGCAATTAGCTTTGAATTGATAGATTAATACATATAAGACAACAGATTTATGCAAAAATCAAATATAATTATAAGAAGCCTTTCGCTTTTACTAATAGCAACAGTAATTTTTTCTTGTAAATTAGAAAAAGACAATCAAACTACAGAATCATCAAACGCTAGTAATGGTAATAAAAGAAATTACAAAACTTATTGTAATCCAGTAGACATAGATTATTCATACATGTCACATTACAGAGCAGAGAATAAAGTGTCTTACCGTTCTGGTGCAGATCCTGCTTTAGTAAATTTTAAAGGCAAGTATTACATGTTTGTCACACGCTCTCATGGGTATTGGATGAGTGACGATATGAGTAATTGGACTTTTATAACACCTCAAAACTGGTATTTTAAAGGCAGTAATGCTCCTGCAGCAGCTGTAAAAGACGGTAAAATAATAGTATATGGCGATCCTTCTGGAAGAGGTCCAATTATAGAAACTGATAATCCAGAGTTAGGCGATTGGAAAACTAAATATGCGGTTTTAAATCCGCCTGGAGGCATTCAAGATCCTGATTTGTTTGTGGACGACGATGGTAAAGTATATTTATACGAGGAGTCCTCTAACCTCTATCCAATTCGTGTGGTTGAATTGGATGCTGATAATTATTACGTCCCAAAAGGAGAGCAAAAAGATTTATTTAATTTGCATCCTGATAAATATGGTTGGGAACGTTTTGGACAAGACCATAAATCAGACATCGAGCCTTATTTAGAAGGTCCTTGGATGGTAAAACATAATGATACCTATTATCTAGAATATGGTGCACCTGGCACACAATGGAATGTTTATGCTGATGGTGTAAGAACTAGTAAAAGTCCGTTTGGTCCTTTTGAGTATGCACCTTATAATCCAATATCTTATAAACCAGGTGGTTTTTTAAAAGGTTCTGGACACGGAAGCACAGTAAAGGATAACAATGGTCAATATTGGCATTATGCAACTATGGCAATTTCTGTAAACTATAAATTTGAACGCAGAATAGGTATGTATCCTGCAGGTTTTGAAGACAATGGTCAAATGTATGTTAATACTGCTTATGGTGATTACCCACACTTTTTACCTGACACAAAGGTTGACAAGCATAAAGAGCGTTTTACAGGTTGGATGCTATTGTCTTACAATAAACCAGTAACCACCAATTCTGGATTAGTGACAAAAGAGATAAATGTTGTGGATGAAAGTGATAGTGGTTATATGTTAGGTCAGATTAGAGAATTTGATATTTCTAAAATTAATGATGAAGAAATAAGGTCTTATTGGGTATCTGAGGTTAATGACGATTCTATTTACGTTCAAGTTGATTTAGAAAAGAAAATGAGCGTTAAAGCCATTCAAATTAATTTTCAAGATTTTAATAGCGACATATATGGAAGACCAGACGATTTAAGACAGCAATTTGTTATTGAAGGGTCAATTGATGGTAAATCATGGCAAACCATCTCAGACTACTCTAAAAACACTCGTGACATGCCTCATGGTTACATTGAACTAAACAAACCTATGAATGCAAGGTATGTTAGATATAATCATGTGTATTGTAGCAATAATTATTTATCAATCTCTGAATTTAGAATTTTTGGAAATGGTTTTGAAGCTGTACCGCAAACACCAGCTAATTTTAAGGTAGAAAGACAAGCGGATCGCAGAAACACCAATTTAACTTGGGACAAGGTAGACAATGCGACTGGTTATGTTATTTATTGGGGAATTTCAAAAGATAAATTAAACCTTTCTGCATTAATGTACGATTCGCCTAATTACGAATTAAGAGCATTAACAACAGACCAAAGTTATTACTATCAAGTAGAAGCTTTTAATGAAAATGGAATTTCTGCTAAAAGTGAAATCTTATTTACAGAATAGTTTATCATTTAAAAATTGTTAAAAAAGCCACTAAGTATAGTGGCTTTTTTTTATGTCTTCTACTTTAGCATTCTAAAAACTTCTATTAATTAACTTTAATCAATAGCGCTAGAGCAATCTAAATCAACACTATAAACAAAAAAATCCGATACATTTCTGTATCGGATTTATAACTTGCTCCTCCTCTTAGGCTCGAACTAAGGACCCTCTGATTAACAGTCAGATGCTCTAACCAACTGAGCTAAGGAGGAGTGTTTTTCGCTATTGCGAGTGCAAATATAAAACGTTTTTTGACTTCTGCAAAACAAAAATTAATTTTTTTTAATTAAATATTGCTTTAAAGATATCATTACCGTTTGCAAACAGTACTAAAGCAATCAAAATGAAGAATCCAACTAGCTGTGCTTTCTCTAAAAACTTTTCACTTGGCTTACGTCCAGAAATCATTTCGTATAATAAAAACATAACATGTCCTCCATCTAAAGCCGGAATTGGAAGTAAATTAAGCACACCTAACATAATTGATAAAAATGCTGTTAAACCCCAAAAGTCTGGCCAACTCCATGTACTTGGAAACACATCGTAAATAGCTTTAAAGCCTCCTACACCTTTATATGCTCCTGTGCTTGGATTAAAAATAGCTTTTAATTGTCCAAAATATGAGACGATCTGACTTTTAAATTTTGTAGCTCCTACTCCAAAACTTTCAAAAAACCCATATTCTTGTCTTACTATATCATAATATCCTAAGGACTGCAACTCTTTAGCACTTGCAGACGTCATTATATCCAATTTACCTTTATCGTCAACGATTAACTCTCTACCAATAGTCATATTTCCTCTTCTAAAAATAGCGCTTATCGTTTGACCTTTGTTAGCTTCTAAAATTGGCTCTATTTGGTCATAAAACTCTGCAGGCTGACCATTTAAAGCATACATTATGTCTCCAGTTTTAATATCTACATTTTTATTTAACGAGGTATCTAAAACTTTATTGACAATAAAAGGTTTACGCATCCCAAACAAGCTTCTATCCTTACTTGAAGACAATTGACCTAAAAAGTCTACAGGAAGATCTATTGTGTTAGTAACGCCTTCTCTTTTATAAGTCACGCTGTTTGCTCCAATTATATTTTTGCTAATGTCAGATCTATTAATGATGTCAACATCGTCTACTTTTATAATTTGATCACCTGTTTTAAAGCCTAAATCTGTTAATAATGGATTTTCAATTAAAAAACCACCTTTAATACTAGAGGCAGCTATATCTGTGTCTCCATAAGCAAAAGATCCAATAATATAAATTACTAATGCCAAAACAAAGTTTACAAAAACACCACCTAACATTATAATTAATCGTTGCCAAGCTGGTTTAGATCTAAATTCCCATGGTTGAGGTGGTAAAGCCATTTGCTCTTTATCCATACTCTCATCAATCATTCCTGCAATCTTAACGTAACCTCCTAAAGGTAACCAACCAATTCCGTAAACGGTTTCTCCAATTTTCTTTTTAAATAACGAGTATTTTACATCAAAAAATAAATAGAATTTTTCAACTCTTGTTTTAAATAATTTAGCAGGAATAAAATGTCCTAATTCGTGTAAAACAATTAATAATGACAGACTTAACAAAAACTGTCCAATTTTTATAATAAACTCCATGTAGTGTTTCTATTCTTTTTAATAATCGCCAAAAGTAAGTATTTACACTTAGTTTAAAAAGCAATAGCTTTAATGGTTTTAAGAATTAACAAATTTTATGAGTAATGTCATGGGACTTGCTAAACTTTTCATCGTATTTTTGCATTATAAAATTAAAACCTACAAAATGCTTTCTTTTTTCAAGGATTATAAGTTGTTTGCTATTGTTTTTGGTATAATTTCAATAATAATAATTTCTATTTTTTACAATATTCTAAAAGTAGAAAAGCCTTTACCAATTTATCAACCAGCAATGGTTAATACTGAGTTGGTTGATAGCACAATCCAACATCAAATTAATTATCATAAAATAGCCAACTTTAGTTTAACTAATCAAAACGGTAAAACAATTACTCAAGCAGATTATAAGGATAAAATTTACGTAGCAGATTTCTTTTTTACTACTTGTCAAACCATTTGCCCAATAATGACTGACAATATGGAAAAAATCCAGAAAGAGATTATTAATGATGATGATGTTATGTTACTATCTCATTCTGTTACTCCAGAGATTGATACAGTTGAGCAGTTAAAAAGCTACGCTATAAAGAAAGGAGTTAATGATAAAAAATGGAACTTAGTAACTGGAGATAAAGGTGAAATATATAGACTAGCAAGAAAAAGTTATTTAGCAGTAAAAGACGACGGAATGCCTGATGATTATGGGATGGTCCATACTGAAAACTTTATGCTAATTGACAAAAAAGGTCAAATTAGAGGATATTACGATGGTACCAAAACGGAAGATATTACCACACTTTTAAACGATATTAAAAAGTTAAAAAAGGAATACGAAGAGTAGTTTTTGGCTTTCAATTTTTTTAAGCTGAAATTTTGCCATACTTTTGCTTCTTTAAAATCAATCTAAATAAGCTTGAGCCATACATTAGACACATTAAAAAGAGGAGAACGCGCTATAATTATAGACGTGTCTTCACATTTGATACCATTAAAACTCCTAGAAATGGGTTGTTTACCAGGCAATAGTGTAGAGCTGGTTCAGGTCGCTCCATTTGCAGACCCATTGTACCTAAATATAAATGGAAGTCATTTAGCCATCAGAAAAGAAACCGCTATTCATATCATTATCGAAAAAGAAGTTTAATGAGTAAGCAAATCAACATTGCCTTAATTGGTAACCCAAATACTGGAAAAACATCTGTTTTTAATGCCTTAACGGGTTTAAACCAAAAGGTAGGAAACTATCCTGGAATAACCGTTGAGAAAAAAGAAGGGATTTGCAAATTACCTAGAGGTGTTAAAGCACACATCATTGACCTTCCTGGTACATATAGCCTAAACGCATCGTCTCTAGACGAAAACGTAGTTATAGAATTATTACTAAACAAAAACGATAAAGATTTTCCGGATGTTGCAGTCGTAGTTAGTGATGTTGAAAACTTAAAACGAAACCTACTACTTTTTACACAAATAAAAGATTTAGAAATCCCTACAATCTTAGTCATTAATATGGCTGACAGGATGAAATATAAAGGGATTTCATTGGATATTGAGCATTTAGAAAAAGAATTACAAACTAAAATAGCTGTTATTAGTACCAGAAAAAATGAAGGTATAGATAACTTAAAACAGTTAATTTCTAATTATAAAGAACTATCAACTACGCCTTGCTTAAATGCATCGGAAATAGATAAAGAATATTTTGACAAATTAAGAAAAGCCTTCCCTAACCAATTACTTTACAAATTATGGTTAGTAATTACCCAAGATGTAAATTTTGGTAAGATGGACCGTAATGAAGTCGAAGCTATTGCTAGTTTTAAAACTAAATCTAAAAGCGACTTAAAACGTTTACAACAAAAAGAAACCATTAAGCGCTATCAATTTATAAATAACACGCTTAAAAAAGGACAAACCATTGATGCTAGTCAAGCTAAGGATTTACGCACTAAATTTGATCGCATACTTACGCACAAAGTTTGGGGTTATGTTATTTTCTTTTTTATACTACTAACTATTTTTCAAGCCATTTATGACTGGTCAACAGTACCAATGGACTTTATTGATAGCGTGTTTGCAAGTCTAAGTGATTGGGTTAAAAACACTCTTCCTGAAGGTGCTTTTACTAATTTATTAGCCGAAGGTATCATATCTGGTTTAGGAGGAATAGTTATATTTATTCCTCAGATAGCCTTTTTATTCTTGTTTATAGCAATTTTAGAAGAAACCGGTTATATGAGTCGCGTTGTCTTTTTAATGGACAGAATTATGCGTCGTTTTGGTTTAAGCGGAAAAAGTATTGTGCCTTTAATTTCTGGAACTGCATGTGCGATTCCTGCAATTATGGCTACCAGAAATATTGAAAGTTGGAAAGAACGATTGATTACTATTTTAGTAACACCTTTTACAACATGCTCTGCTAGATTACCTGTATACTTAATTATAATAGCATTAGTTATTCCGGAAGGACGTTTTCTAGGGTTAAGTTACCAAGCTTTAACCTTAATGTTATTGTATTTACTAGGTTTTGGAGCTGCTGTTATATCGGCATATATTTTAAATAAAGTATTAAAAATAAAAAGCAAAACATTTTTTGTGGTTGAAATGCCAAACTACAAATTACCATTATTTAAAAACGTTGCGCTTACAGTTTTAGAAAAAACAAAATCGTTTGTATTTGGAGCTGGAAAAATAATACTAGCAATTTCAATTATACTTTGGTTTTTAGCATCTTATGGTCCAGGAGAACAATTTAATAATGCAGAAAATATTGTTACTACAGGGTATGCTACTCAAAATTTAAATGAAGAAGAACTAAATCAAAAAATCGCTTCTCACAAACTAGAGCATTCGTTTATTGGTATTGCAGGACATGCTATTGAGCCCGTAATTAGACCTTTAGGTTACGATTGGAAAATAGGAATTGCAATAGTTAGTAGTTTTGCTGCAAGAGAAGTTTTTGTAGGTACTTTAGCAACCATTTATAGTGTTGGTAACGATGATGAAGACACTATTAAAAACCGAATGGCAGGAGAGGTTAATCCTATACTAGGAGGTCCTTTATTTAATTTTGCTTCAGGTATTTCATTATTACTTTTTTATGCTTTTGCAATGCAATGCATGAGTACTTTGGCAGTTGTTAAAAAGGAAACTAATACCTGGAAATGGCCAACGTTACAATTGGTAATTATGACAGCAATTGCATACATATCTGCACTAATAGCTTATCAATTTTTAAAATAAAATTATGAACGCAATTGTCCAAAACATACTGGTATTTATCACGCTAGGGTTTGCTTTATTTTTTCTTTATAAAAAATATTTCGTTAAAACGAAATCAAAAAAAGCATGTGGTACTGACGACTGTGGCTGCCACTAGCAATAAATAGTTTTAAAACAACTATACCTCTTTTAAAAACAAGTTTTTAGCTACGTTTTGAGAGACCATTAACTCATGCTCTCCAAACTTAATTTTAACTGAGTTATCGTAAGGCTCTTTTTGGACAACGACAATCTTAGTACCTAAAGCTATTTTATTACTATCCAAGTATTTTAAAAATGCTGAAGAAGTATCATCCACACCTACACATTTATAAGTTTTACCAATAATGGCTTGTGATAACATGATTTTTTCGATGTGTTTAAAATTTCCATGTTTATCCGGAATTGGATCTCCATGTGGATCATGATTAGGATATTCTAAAAAAGCATCTAATTCATCAATCAATTTTTCTGATCTGATATGTTCTAAATGCTCAGCAACTTCATGGACTTCATCCCAAGTAAAATTTAATTTTTCTACCAAAAACACTTCCCAAAGTCTATGCTTTCTAATAATATTAATAGCAACGGATTGACCTTTTTCGGTTAAATTAACACCTTGGTACTTTACATAGTTAGCGTATCCTTTTTCAGATAATTTTTTAAGCATATCAGAAACCGAAGACGCTTTAGTCTGTATAGATTCTGATATAGCATTAGTACTAACAACCTCTGCACCTTGCTTACCTAAATGATAAATTGCTTTAATATAATTTTCTTCTGTAAGTGTAATCATAAACCTTGTATGGATATAAGACAAATATAAGAATTAAATAAAACAAATAATAAATTTAGACTAGTCTAAATTTATTATTACATTTGTAAAAAAATATTTTAAGACATGAAGTACATTATTGCAATTATGTTTTGTTTTTCATCTTACAGTCAAGCCCAAAATGCTTTTGAAATATCAGGTGTAGTTACCTCCAACGGACTACCTCTACCCTTTGCAAACGTTTATCTTGAAGGCACAACAAAAGGGACTACAACATCAAGTGATGGATCCTTTACTATCCAAAATATAAAAGAAGGACAATACACACTTATCGCTTCGTATACTAGCTTTAATACCCTTAAAAAAAGAATTGAGGTTATCGATAATTTAAAAATAAATTTTGAATTAATACAAAATCAATCGTTAGACGAAGTCGTTGTTACTGGAACTTTAAAAGCTGTTAACAGATTAGAAAGTCCTGTTCCTGTTGAAGTATATACTAGCGCTTTTTTAAAAAAGAATCCTACTGCAAATATTTTTGAAGCGCTTCAAAATGTAAACGGAGTGAGACCTCAACTAAACTGTAACGTATGTAACACTGGAGACATACACATTAATGGTTTAGAGGGACCTTACACCTTAGTACTAATAGACGGAATGCCTATTGTTAGTGGTTTATCTACGGTTTATGGCTTGTCAGGAATACCAAATTCATTAATGGATCAAATCGAAATTGTCAAAGGTCCTGCTTCGTCTTTGTATGGTAGTGAAGCTGTTGGTGGATTAATAAATGTCATTACTAAACATCCTGACAATGCACCACTGTTTTTTGCAGACAGCAATGTTAGTGGTTGGGGAGAAATAAATACAGATGTTGGTTTTAAAACTAATGTTGGTGAAAAAGCAAGTGTTTTGGTAGGTGCTAATTATTTTAACTACAGTAATCCAATTGATAATAACAACGACAATTTTACAGACTTAACATTACAGGATCGTATTTCTGTTTTTCAAAAATGGAATTTTAAACGTAAAAACAATAAAAAATTATCTGTTGCTGGTCGCTTTTTTTATGAAGATCGTTGGGGAGGAGAACTACAATGGAACAAAAGTTACAGAGGAGGAAATGAAGTCTATGGTGAAAGCATTTACACAACTAGATATGAGCTACTTGGTGAATACCAACTTCCTTTAAAAGAAAACATAAATTTTCAATTTTCATATTCAGATCATGATCAAAATTCAGTGTATGGTGACACACCATACTTAGCGCAACAACGTATTGCTTTTGGACAATTAACTTGGGACAAACCAACAATAAAAAATGATTTATTATTTGGTATAACAGGACGCTACAATTACTATAACGACAACACAACAGCAACTATTGAGGCCGATAAAATATTTATTCCTTCGGTATTTGTACAAGATGAAATAACGTTAACAGAAAAACAAAAATTATTATTAGGACTTAGGTATGACTATGATAAAAGACATGGTTCTATAGTTACACCAAGGTTGGCCTACAGGTACAAACCAACAGATAATGATATATTTAGGATTAATGCAGGAACAGGCTTTAGAGTTGTTAATTTATTTACAGAAGAGCATGCAGCACTTACAGGATCAAGAGATGTTGTTATTGAAGAAGCTTTAAATCCGGAACAATCGTATAACATCAACCTTAACTACCTAAAAAAAATATACACAACAAAAGGCATGATTTTTACTGTAGACGCGTCCTTATGGTACACACATTTTACAAATGCCATTATACCAGATTATGACACAAATCCTAATCAAATAATTTATGATAATTTAGATGGTTATTCTACCTCAAAAGGAGTCAGTTTAAATGTCGATGCTATTTTTGGTAGTGGTCTAAAAGGAAGTTTGGGAGTAACATTTCAGGATGTAAAGCAAACTGAAAACAACGTAACAACAAGACAAATTTTAACCGAAAAGTTTACAGGAACATGGTCTTTTTCATATAAAAACTATCCAACTAATTTAACCTTTGACTATACAGGAAACATTTATGGACCAATGCGCTTACCATTATTAAGCGATCTAGATCCTAGACAAGAATATTCACCTACGTGGAGTATCCAAAACATTCAAGCAACTTACGATGGACTTGAAAATTTTGAAATTTATGGAGGTGTTAAAAACCTACTAAATTGGACGCCTAATAATGGCAATCCATTTATCATTGCCAGAGCAGATGATCCTTTTGATAATAATGTACAATTTGATGCTCAAGGTAACGCACAAGCAACACCAGACAACCCTTATGGATTAACATTTGACCCCTCATATGTTTATGGACCAAACCAAGGTAGACGAGTTTTCCTAGGTATAAGATATACATTAAACTAATTGTTTGTACTTTAGTACTTTCGTAATAAATATTTAGACCAATGAAAAAATTAATACTCCTTTCCTTAATAACCTTAAGTTTTTTTAGCTGTAATAACACTACAAAAGATAACGGGAAGTTAAATATTGTGACTACAACCACAATGATTACTGATTTAGTAAAAAACATTGGTAAAGACAGTATAAATGTTAATGGTTTAATGGGAAGCGGTGTAGATCCACACTTATACAAAGCAAGCGAAGGTGACGTAACCAAATTAGTAAATGCAGACGTTATATTTTATAACGGATTACACCTAGAAGGAAAACTTGTAGAGGTATTTGAAAAAATGGGAAGTAAAACAAAAACACCAATAGCTTTAGGAGAAGAAATAGATAAAACAACCTTGATTGGGTCTGATTATTTTGCCTCTAATTACGATCCACATGTTTGGTTTAATATTGAATATTTTAAGCAATTTGCTAAAAAAGTTACTGCTGTTTTAATCGAAAAAGACTCAAAAAACTCAAAATATTATAAGGCAAATGAAGATGAATACATAGCAAAGTTAAATACACTACAAAAAACGATTACCTCTAAAATTGAAACACTTCCAAAAGACAAACGCATATTAGTGACAGCACATGATGCTTTTAATTATTTCGGAAAAAATTACGGATTTGAAGTCGTAGGTTTACAAGGTTTATCTACAGCAACTGAAGCAGGAGTAAAAGATGTTCAAAATTTAGCTAATTTTATAATTGAAAAACAACTGAAGGCCATTTTTGTTGAAAGCTCTGTACCAAAACGTACAATTGAAGCGCTACAAAAAGCAGTAAACTCAAAAGGTCATGATGTGAAAATTGGAGGCACATTATATTCTGATGCCTTAGGAAGCGCAGGAACTGTTGAAGGCACCTATATTGGTATGTTTAAATACAATGTCAACACTATAGTTGATGCTTTGAAATAAGTTAGTAGTTAGTAAAAAAATTAGGATTAACCAATAATTTTATAAAAAGTAATGTCCTATTTCAATTCGAAGAATTGAGAGCCAAGGCGAAGAATAAATGAAGAAAAGCTTCGAAAATAGGAGAACGCATTTCGACGCGAAGTTTTCGAATTGGTTTTCAGTTTAAAAACTGAAAAATTCCTTGACTTGGATGTCCTTTTTTGATTCGTTTTTTGAACAAACAAAAAATGAATAAAAACAAATTAAAAACCATGAGTGACAATAAGAGCAAAACTACTGCTTCCTCAGGAAATATAGCAGTAAAAGTAGATGACCTGACAGTAGCATACAACTACAAACCTGTACTTTGGGATATTGATTTAGAAATCCCAGAAGGCGTCCTTATGGCTATTGTTGGACCAAATGGAGCTGGAAAATCAACACTAATAAAATCTATCTTAGGCATATTAAAACCTATAGCAGGAAGCGTCACTATTTATGGAAAACCCTATGACAAGCAACGCAAACTAGTCGCTTACGTACCACAAAAAGGAAGTGTAGATTGGGACTTTCCAACAACAGCTTTAGATGTTGTAACCATGGGAACTTATGGTAGTTTAGGATGGATAAAACGTCCTGGACAAAAACAAAAAAAAGCAGCCTTAGAAGCTTTAGAAAAAGTAGGCATGTTACCCTTTAAAGGCAGACAAATTAGTCAACTGTCAGGCGGACAACAACAGCGTATATTTTTAGCTAGAGCATTAGTACAAAATGCTTCAATCTATTTTATGGACGAGCCTTTTCAAGGTGTTGATGCCACCACAGAAATTGCAATAATTAATATTTTAAAAGAATTACGTAAAGCGGGAAAAACAGTCATTGTAGTGCATCATGATTTACAAACTGTTCCAGAATATTTTGATTGGGTTACTTTTTTAAATGTGAAGAAAATTGCAACAGGTCCAGTTAAAGACATCTTTAATGATGATAATTTAACCAAGACTTACGGTATTAACTACAAAGTAAGTATTCAAGAATAATGGATATACAAGAATATTTTTCTTTAGTCTTTAGTGACTACACACTTCGAACCATTACACTTGGAACAGCAATTTTAGGTGCAGTCACTGGCATGTTAGGTAGTTTTGCTGTACTTAGAAAACAAAGTCTGTTAGGTGACGCCATATCACATGCTGCTTTACCAGGAATTGCAATTGCATTTTTAATTACAGGTGCAAAAGACAGTAATACATTACTTTTAGGAGCTTTAGTAAGCGGATTAATTGGAACCTTTTGGATTAGAGGTATTGTAAAAAAAACACATCTAAAAAGTGATACCGCTTTAGGATTAATATTATCGCTGTTTTTTGGGTTTGGGATGTTATTACTGACTTTTATTCAAAAACAACCCAATGCTAATCAAGCAGGTTTAGATAAATATTTATTTGGTCAAGCTGCAACTTTAGTTGAAAGCGATGTTTGGCTAATGGCTATAGTTACAGGATTATGCTTATTTGTATTATTGCTATTTTGGAAAGAATTTAAAATTTTACTCTTTGATGCTGATTACACTAAAACTTTAGGTTTTAATACTAAAGTCATCGATATTTTAATTACCAGTTTTATTGTCTTAGCTATAGTTTTAGGACTACAAACCGTAGGTGTTGTTTTAATGAGTGCCATGTTACTAGCTCCAGCAGCAGCAGCAAGACAATGGACTAATAGATTGTCAAAAATGGTACTTCTAGCAGCTATATTCGGAGCGTTTTCTGGAGTTTTTGGAACAGCTATAAGTGCTAGTCAAACTAATCTATCCACAGGACCTGTTATTGTATTAGTAGCTGCTGTGTTTGTAGTATTCTCGTTTGTGTTTTCTCCTAGTCGTGGTTTATTATTTAAACAGATTAGATTTATAAAAAATAGACGCGATTTAGAACTTCATAAAACCTTAGCCTTTATGTATCATATTGCTGAAACACACGAAAATATTTCGCATCCACATACCATAAAGCTTCTTAATAACTTTCAAGGATTTACACGTAAAACTCTTCAAAAGTTAGTCGAAAAAAATTACGTAACACTAGATGGAAACATGTGGAGTTTAACAAAAACAGGTTTTGAAACTGCTTCCAACCTTTACACTAAACAAACTACAGAAGATGAATAGTGCTCAAATAGAAATACAGTTAATTGCAAGTTTAGTTGCTATTGCATGTGCTATTCCTGGAACCTTTTTAGTGCTACGTAAAATGGCAATGATTAGCGATGCCATAAGCCATTCTATCTTACCTGGTATTGTAATTGGGTTTTTTATCACACAGGATTTAAATTCGCCTCTACTTATAGTTTTAGCTGCTTTTACAGGAGTAATAACCGTGGTTTTAGTCGAGTATATTCAAAAAACAGGCTTAGTAAAGGAAGACACTGCCATAGGATTAGTTTTTCCGGCTTTGTTTAGTATTGGTGTTATTTTAATTGCTAAAAATGCTAATGACGTCCACTTGGACGTTGATGCTGTTTTGGTTGGCGAACTAGCTTTAGCGCCTTTTGATAGGCTAATCGTTTCTGGTGTGGATATAGGCCCAAAATCGTTGTGGATTATTGGCATAATATTACTAATTACAATTACACTTTTGATTGCCTTTTTTAAAGAATTAAAAGTAAGTACGTTTGACAAAGGTTTAGCTGCTTCATTAGGTTTTTCTCCTGCTATTATTCATTATGGATTAATGACAGTATCTTCCGTAACAACTGTTGGTGCTTTTGATGCTGTTGGTGCTATTTTAGTTGTAGCATTAATGATTGCTCCTGCTGCAACTGCTTATTTACTTACTACCAATCTAAAAAAGATGCTAGCTTTAGCTATGTTTTTTGGAATATTTAGTGCCATTTCAGGTTATTGGTTGGCGCATTTGTTAGACGCATCCATTGCAGGATCTATTACCACAATGTTAGGTTTAATATTTTTAGCTGTGTACTTATTTGCACCAAACAAAGGTGTAATAGCAGTTATGTATCGCGAAAAACAACAACGTACTGAAGTTAGTCTATTGACCTTTTTACTGCATTTAAAAAACCATAATGAGGTTGAAGAACGTCACGTAAACCATTTAAGAGAACACATAAATTGGCAAAAAGTAAGAGCCAAAACTGTATTAGAATTGGCTCTTAAAAATAATATGATTATTGTTAATAATGATATTGTATCGTTGACTAAAAAGGGAGACACCTTTACCTCCAAAGCAATTGATTATATTATTACAAATAAAGATGCACAGATAGAGGACATGAAAGACGATTTCTTTTTGTTTAGAGGATAAAGTCATTGCGAGGGACGAAGCAATCTGCTTGTCGTTAACTATATTCTTAGATTGCTTCGTCCCTCGCAATGACACTTGCACCTCGTCAATAGACGCTAATTAAAATCATTATTCAATTTTTGCAATTCAGATTTTAACTGGTCTAAACTCACTGCTTTAAAATCAAATTTAAGCTCTGAAATCTCTTTAGTTGTAGCGTTTGTAATCCCTAAAAACAAATTATCCTCAATCATCTTTATCGCAACTAAAACAACCTCTTCATTTAAAACTACAGTACCAAAATCGTAAACATCTTTAACCCTTTTACTTGGTAAAATAGAATTATAAGATTTAAACACCATTTTGACATCTGCGCCATCTGCATCCTTTATTTTTAGTTTAAATTTTATAGCATCTTTATTACTTCTAATAAAACGATCACAATTAATCCAACCTAACTTTGAACCATAAAAAGCATATCTAGACACATCGCTAGCTGTTACAGTACCAACTAATCCTTTGGTCGTGGAATCTTTATTTTGTAATCGCTCTTCAAATTTTTTCTCAAAAGACGTTTTATCTTTTATAGTAATAGCACTTGGATTATTTTTTGTGCTACCATCAACATTAAAATTAATTGGTAAGCTATAAGGTACAATTACAGTATAATCACGTTGCTTCCCTGGTTTTAGTTTGGGTATCAATTTTAAAACTCTAATAGCCTCTTTAGCCAATAAAGTATGCGCTGCAGAAGCCTGAATATCAACAACTTCTCCTTCTTTATCAATTTTAAACGATGTTAAAATTTTATGTTTTCCACTTAACTTTAAATCTTCAGCTATACTAGCATTAAAGTTTTTGGATATTAGTTTTGAAAGTGCTTGATCAAAACATTGTTTTTTCGCTGTGTTTGTACCATTTTCACATCCAGGAAACACAGGAACTTCTTCCACATATTGAATAGGTACTTCCACGTCGTCTTCTTCAATTAAAACCATTTCAGTAGAAGTTGAAACAGCATTACTTTTGTGTGTGACTTTATCTAAAGTCCAATTAATGCCATTTTTAATTTCTTCACCTAAAAAAAGCTGCATATCTTTTTTCTTACTTGCGTCTGAAGAGAATATATATTCAATACTACTTCCAGGTTTTAACTGTAATTGTTTGTTGTCTTTTAATGCTTTTATAAACAGCATTCCTCCTGTTTCCAATTGGTTGTCATCAGATTTAGTTGTTAGATTGGCTAGCAACATATCTGATAATTTATAATACTCTGTAACTTCTATATTAACCTTTCCTCTAGCTAATTTCCCGTTTGCATCAATAAAACATTTTGCTGGAATGATTAAAACGATACCTTCTTTAAAGGTTATAGTCGTTTCTTTTTCGTTATTAATCGTTTGTATTTCGGGTTGTTTTTTTACTGAATTATAAAATGATGATAACTGGTCGTTAATAAATTTTGTTTCAGTAATTTCTTCAAGTTTTTTAGTATTTGAATTTACAATGGTTTCAGTAGATCCAAATTCTCTTTCAACTTTTTGAATATTTATAATAATTGAATCGTTTTTTGGAATTATATGCTTATAAGTTGGGAAGTTTTTTTCAAATTCTTGTTTAGTATAAGATCCTATTTTTTCAATTATAATAGTATCCTTTACAACTGTTATTCCTCCATAAAGATTAGTTAAACTATCTACTTCTACTTGTTTTACTATTCTTTTTACAACTACAAATTTCTTTTTTGAACTATCAATTTGTTTTAAGATTTCTACTTTATCAATAATAGGAATTGAATCAATATTAGTTTCAATTAAATTTTGATTTTTATGATCAAAATCTTGAGTTGTTTCTGTTTTTAAAAACAAGTTATAAGCTAAGATTAAAACTAAAGCAATAACACTTATTAAGCCAATAGTTTTAATCCATTTTAGTTGAATATAACTGGTTTTTGCAGAAGCAATTTCAGCTTTAAGTTGCGTGCGTTTTATACCTTCTAAGACTATTAAATGCTCTTGGTAAATTGCATTAAATTCCGCATCAGTTTTAAGTTTGTTTTCAAAAGCTAAAACCTCTGTATTTGATAATTCTTTATTTAAATATTGATTGATTAAGTCTATATGTTGTGTGTAATTTTCCATGTCTGAGCCGAATTAAGATTGATAATTTTGATGAAAGATGTCTTTTGCTTTTTTCAAGCATTTATACTTCTGGTTTTTAGCAATTTTTTCTGATTTAAATTGCATTGTAACTGCTATCTCTTTAAAAGGAATTCTTTTTAAATAAAATAGCTGAAGTAGTTGCTGACATCGTTCTCCTAATTCGCGAAAAGCGTTCTCGGCAAAGCGATATTTTTTTTCTTCTAATACATGTTGAAATATTGAGACTTCGTTATCTTTTAAATCGTGAAGCTCTTGAGTAGTAAACTTAGATTGCATATCCTTCCATACAAATCTAGATACGGAATATAAATAGGTGTAAAACGAAGCTGTTAATTTAAAATCAGACTGTTCTAAATTACGATTTAGGATTATTAATGCTTCCTGAAACACATCTTGTGCATCAGATTGTTTTCCACCTTTGGATAAGACTAGTTTTTCTATTCTGGGATATAAACTATACAGTTGTTTAAACGCTTTGTCGCGTTGACCTGTTTTAAAGAATTCTAATATTTTTTTATCATTCATAAAATATCTTTATTCTTTAATGGTCAAAACATAAAAAGGTCTCCTATAGTTTTATTAAAATCGTCTTTCTTTTTGTAAAAATTCGTAAGCTTTTTGGACTTGTTTAAACTTATCCTCTGCTCCTTTTCTATGCTCTTCTCCAAGATGCTCCACACGATCTGGATGGTATTTTTTAGCCATATTACGGTAAGCCTTTTTAATTTGATCTACTGTGGCTGTTTTGTCTATTTCTAAAATAGTATAAGCATTATTGCTGCTGTTATAAAACATAGCTTTAATACTAGAATAGTCACGACTACTAATGCCTAAATAGTTGGCAATTCTATTAATTTGATCCTCTTCATCATCGGTAACCATGCCATCTGCTTTTGCAATTCCGAATAAAAAATGCAATAATTGCAAACGTGATGCATGGTCCATCATTTGTTGGATTTGGCCACAGACATCTCTTGTAGACACGTTTTGGTTACTTATATTTTTAAATAATTTAAAAGCCTTATTAGCACGATCTTTACCGTAAAGCTCAACAAATTTGTTGCGCACAAAATCCAATTCGCGTTGGTCTTGGACACCATCTGCTTTTATAATTACAGATGCTAAGATTAGTAAACTCACCTCAAAATCTCCTGACGTTGTTTGCGCACGACGTTGTTGTTGGGTTCTGTAATTAGGTTGTGTTCTGTAATTTGGTTCTCTTTTTTGCTGTTTGTTTGGGTTACCATTTCCTAAAAGGTTTCCTTTTTCTGACATAGCATCTCCTAGACTACCAATTGCCAACCCTATAATTGCACCAATTGGACCACCTAACGTCCATCCTAAAGTTGCACCTATCCATTTTAATCCAGCCATAAATTTTGTTCTAATTTTTAAAAAAGTAAATATACTACTTTGTTGGTATACTTTTAATTGCTTTTGTTACTGTTGTTAGCTGTTTTGTGCGTTAAGGATGGAGCGGTCTGTCTGAGCTCCTCGCAGAGAGCGAGTAGCGATAGCCTGACCTTATGGCACCATAAGTGTTATAAGGTAACGCCATAATAATTTTTGCATGGTTTTTGATTATCTTTGCATGAGATAGATTTATAAATAAAAAATTACAAGAATATGTATCCAGCAGAATTAGTAAAACCAATGCGTGAGGACTTAACTAACGTAGGTTTTGAAGAATTACATACAGCTGACGCAGTAAATACTGCAATTGCAAAAGAAGGGACAACTTTAGTGGTTGTAAATTCGGTTTGTGGTTGTGCAGCTGCAAACGCAAGACCAGGAGCAAGAATGAGTTTAGCAAATGACAAAAAACCTACACATATAGTAACGGTTTTTGCAGGTGTTGACAAAGAGGCTGTTGATCAAGCAAGAGCACACATGGTACCTTTTCCTCCAAGCTCACCAAGCATGGCCTTGTTTAAAGATGGAGAATTAGTACACATGCTAGAACGTCACCATATTGAAGGTAGACCAGCAGAATTAATTGCTGAAAACCTTATTGATGCTTATAACGAGCATTGTTAAGCCTTTTTTAAAGGACAACTTAAGCTAAGTATTACAGAAAAACCACGTTTTTTAAACGTGGTTTTTCTATTTTTGATAGATAGAATTTTTAATACAAAATGAGAAAAATTATTGCCTATCCTTTATCTGTTATTTATTTCCTATTTTTTGGGTTAACATTAGTTGTTTTTCACCCAATACAATGGATATGTTTTAATGTTTTTGGATATAAAGCGCATAAAAAAAGTGTGGATTACCTTCAGTTTTGTTTAATGCGATGCGTAAACCTATTAGGCTCTACACATAAATTTATAAACCCTTATCCTTTAGATAATTCTCAACCTGTTTTAATTGTCTCTAACCATCAAAGTATGGCAGACATACCTCCATTAATGTGGTATTTTAGAAAACACCATGTTAAATTTGTTAGTAAAAAAGAATTAGGAAAAGGACTACCAAGTGTATCCTACAATTTACGTCATGGTGGCTCTGTATTAATTGATCGTAAAAACCCTAGGCAAGCGATTGTCGCTATTAGGAAATTTGCAGATTATATAGAATCGACTAATCGTGCTGCTGTTATTTTTCCGGAAGGCACCAGAAGTCGTGATGGACAACCTAAACCATTCCATACTAAAGGTCTTGAAACCCTAATAAAATATGTGCCTAGTGCAATTATTATTCCTGTAACTATCAATAATTCATGGAAAAATTTGCGTTATGGAAAATTCCCTATGGGAATTGGAAATAACATCACATTTACAGCACACAAACCGGTTAAACCTAGTGATTTTGACTCTACTGAAGCGTTATTAAATCACATAGAAACTACCATTAAAAATAGCATAAAAATATAACGTTATGTCATCAAAAAATGTAAGATTAGAAGTCATGTCTTTTTTAGAAAAAGATATTGATGCTTTAATAGAAAAATATTTAATCCCTGTTGAAAAAATTTGGCAACCTTCTGATTTTTTACCAAACTCTGAAGGTCCTAACTTTTTTGAAGAAGTAAGAGAAATAAGAGAATTGTCTAAAGAATTGTCTTACGATTTTTGGGTGGTTTTAGTTGGTGATATGATTACAGAAGAAGCTTTACCAACTTACGAGTCTTGGTTGATGGATATAGAAGGTGTAGAACAAGATGGTAAAAACGGTTGGGCAAAATGGATTAGACATTGGACAGGCGAGGAAAACCGTCATGGTGATGTTTTAAACAAATACCTATACCTTTCTGGTCGTGTTAACATGCGCGAGATAGAACAAACCACACAACACCTTATTGCAGATGGTTTTGATATTGGTACAGCTAGAGATCCTTATAAAAACTTTGTTTATACCAGTTTTCAAGAATTAGCAACTTATGTTTCACACAATCGTGTAGCAAAATTAGCCAAAGAAAAAGGTAATAAGCAATTGGCTAGAATGTGTAAAATAATTTCGGGAGACGAGATGAGACACCACCATGCTTATAGCGAGTTTGTAGAGCGCATTTTTAAAGTAGATCCAAGCCAAATGATGCTAGCGTTTCAATATATGATGAAGCAAAAAATTACAATGCCTGCTCACTTTTTAAGAGAGTCTGGAGGTAAAATTAGCACTGTTTTTGACGAGTTTTCTAATACTGCACAACGTATAGGTGTTTATACATCTATGGATTACATAGACATTTTACAAAAATTAATTAAACGTTGGGAAATTGACAAAATAACAGACCTTAACGACGACGCTGAAAAAGCACGTGATTACTTAATGAAACTTCCAGACAGAATGTTACGTTTGGCAGACCGAATTAAAATCCCAGAAAACTCTTATCAATTTAAATGGGTTGAACCAGCCAAACTATAGTTTATGTCTAACCAAGAGCTAATTGAAGCCACTAAAACCTTTGTAAAAGACACTTTAAAAGATGCCGAAGGTGGACACGATTGGTTTCATGTGGAGCGTGTTTATAAAAATGCGCTACTAATAGCTAAAGGCGAAACCGTTGATCCATTAGTTGTTGCGCTTGGCGCTTTACTACATGACATTGCAGATAGTAAGTTTTATGATGGTGATAGTACCATTGGTCCAAAAGTCGCTGGTGCTTTTTTGTTAAAACACAACGTAGACTCGGCAACCATTAATCATGTTATTAAAATTATTGAAAACATTTCCTATAGTTCTAATATAGGCTTAGAAAACACATTTAGGTCCATCGAGTTGGATGTTGTGCAAGATGCTGACCGTTTAGATGCTTTAGGAGCTATTGGTATTGCGCGCACTTTTAATTATGGAGGCTTTAAAAACAGGACTTTATATAATCCAGACATTAAGCCTAATTTAAATATGACTAAAGCAGAATATAAAACATCTAACGCTCCAACAATTAATCATTTTTACGAAAAATTACTGCTTTTAAAAGATAAAATGAATACCACTACTGGTTATAAAATTGCTAAACAACGACACCAATATATGGTAGACTTTTTAAAACAATTTGATGCTGAATGGAAAGGTGAGAAATAAAAAAAGGTTATTTTAAGTTAGTCAATACTAACATTAAAATAACCTTTTTTACTGATTAAATGTGCTTACTCCATATAAGTAAAAGTAGTTGTATAAACACTTACGCTGTCATCCTCTAAATCTGTAGACGTTACAGTTCCTGTTGAAGGGTAATTTTGAGCATCATAAACATAATTAGCAACAATCTGATAGATTGGTGTTAAATCTTCATCTTTATACGTAATTTTTTTAATGTTATTTGTAGGTAATAATAATCTAGCTTGTACAATTTCTGGTGCTTGAACATCCATACTAAAGTTTAAATCTACATTATCCAACACATCAATAATTCCGGCAGCTTCTAGCGTGTAAAAAAATGGATTTGGTGTTGCGTCGTATTCAATTTCTGCAAAATATTCCACTACACTCATTGTATTGGCAACAAAGTCAAACTCTTCTTCTAAAAATCTAATACTAACAGGATTCATGTTACTATCATATTGCAAAACTTCTCCAGTTTCAAAAGCATCATAAGGCGATTCATACAATTCTTCTACATTTAATGTTTCACCTTCTCCTGTTACATTTGTTAAGTTGTCATTGTCATAAACTAATATGCTAGTTTCTACACCATCTGTGATGTTAGCGACCTGATTATTTCCGTTATAATTAATGGTAACAGATTGGTTTTCTGAAGCATCTTGAGCAGACACAACAGACAAATTAGTGATTAATTTAACTGATGCATTTTGATTTGCTTGGTTAAATTCTTCTGTAGCAGAATCTTCGCTACAGCTCATAAAAACAGCTAAAACAGTAAGTAATGTAATTTGTAATTTTAGTTTCATAAATAAATTATTGATTTATTAAATTATTAAATAAGTCACGAAAATAACAAAATTTACAAATTTAAGACTGCACCATGGATTTTATTTCGCTTCTATATTTTGATGCGCTTTTACCAACCACTTCGTTAAAGACTTTGTTAAAATGAGAAAAGTTATTAAAACCACATTCAAAGCATATATCTGTAATACTACTTTGGCTTTCTGTTAGTAATTTTGTAGCATAAAAGACACGATATTCGTTTACAAACTGCGTAAATGTTTTTCCTGTAATCTTTTTAAAATAACGACAAAAAGCTGGCACAGTAAGACTTACCTCCTGCGCTATTTGATCTAATGTAATATGATTTTGAAAATTTTTATTAACGTATTTATAAATTTTATCAATCTTATTAGTGTCTTGCGGTTGGGTTTCAAAAACGTAACCGTTTTCATTAAGTAATGTATAATCATTGGTTATTGCCAACAATTCTAGAATTTCTAAAAGTTTAGTAATTCGCTTTATACCTTCATACTTAGGAAGCTTTTCTATTTTAGGACCTACTATTTTTTTTATTTCTGGCTTAAACAGAATTCCCTTTTTTGCGCGCTCCAACAATTGCAAAACATTTTTCATTTCTGGTAACGCATTAAGCGCATCACCTAAAAATTGAGGATGAAATTGCACTAAGGTTTCTTTTCCTTTAGAAGTTAAACGGTCTGTAAATCCATTATGTGGCAAATTGGAACCAATTAATATTAACTGACTATTATTAAAATAAGACAAGTGATTACCTATATGTCGTCTTCCTTTTCCTTTATTAACATACACCATCTCTACCTCTGGATGAAAATGCCAAAATGCATCACTTCGTTTACGTTTTTTAGTTTTTTGAACCGCAATTATAGAGCTTCCAAAACTAGGTGTAATTTTTTTAAATGTAGGTTTAGTATTCACTGCATTAAACTTTTGACAAAATTACAACAACTTATAGTATGGTTGTATGCTAATTTAGCTTTAATATGTGTTATTTTAACCTATAACGTTTTCGTAATACGTAATTAAGTTAAAATAGCATATAAAGTTGCCAAATGACTTGTTATTAAAACTACTCTTCTATATTAACTTTGCACCTGTAATCCTTAAAAAGATTTAGATTATGAAAAAAATTATGAAACACATTTTAGCTTTAGCAATCGTATTTGCTACGCTAAGCAGCAACGCAACAGAAGCCGTAACTTTTACAAACAAAGAGGACGGAAAAACGTTATTAATGTTTGAAAACGTTAGCCAAGGTGATCAATTATTAGTTAAAGATGCTTTTGGAATTATTTTATATAAAGAGTCTATAGAAAAAAGCGGTCAATATAATAAGTCCTTTGATTTGACATCTTTACCTGATGGAAATTATATTTTTGAATTAGATAAAAAACATCAAATTAGAACTTACCCATTTAAAGTAGATTTATCTGTAGTTACTTTTAATAAAGCTAAATTAACGGTAATTAATAAACCTGTAGTTAGCGCTAAATACAATATGGTGTATGTGACATCAAACAACCAAAACCCTACAGATTATAAAATTGAAATTTTTTACAACACTAACGGAAGCTATTTTGAAAAAATACATACCGAAACCGTTAAAGATGCTATTAATTTTGGTAAAAAATTCAAATTATTAGAAGATAAAAAAGAAGATTATAAAGTCGTTATTACTTACGAAGGTCGCACATTTACATCAATTGTCAACTTTTAGTATTAGTATCCAAAAAACAAAAAAGACGCAATAATGCGTCTTTTTTTTGTTTAAAATTTAAAAAACTATTGTTTAGTTTCCAGGAAAATCTGCTTTACGTTTTTCTAAAAATGCAGTTGTACCTTCTTTAAAGTCTGCTGTACCAAAACAAGCACCAAATTCCTTAATTTCTATATCAAATCCATTAACACCATCTGTGTAGTTAGCATTTATTGCTTGAATAGCTTTACCAATTGCTACGCTTGAGTTACGCATAATTTTACTTGCTATTTTTTCGGCAAGAGGTATTAATTCTTCTAAAGCTACAACGTGATTAACTAACCCATAGTTTAATGCTGTATCAGCATCAATCATTCCTGCAGTCATAACCATTTCCATTGCACGACCTTTACCAACTAATTGCGGTAAACGTTGCGTACCACCATAACCAGGTATTACACCTAAACTTACTTCTGGCAATCCCATTTTTGCGTTATCACTGGCAATTCTAAAATGTGCTGCCATCGCCAACTCTAATCCTCCACCAAGCGCAAAACCATTGACAGCCGCAATAACAGGCGTTTGTAAATTTTGAACAAAGTCAAATAACATTTCCTGACCAAGCGCTGCTAATTTACCACCATTTTCAACAGTAAAATTTGCAAACTCGCTAATATCTGCTCCTGCTACAAATGCTTTTTCTCCGCTTCCGGTTATAATAATCACCTTAGTGTCTGCGTCTTTATTTGCATTATCAAATGCATGATGAAGCTCAGTAATAGTAGCCTTATTTAACGCATTTAATTTTGAAGGTCTATTAATTGTAATAGTTGTTATTCCGTTTGCTGTTTTAGTAAGTATGTTTTCGAAATTCATATGTAAATGTTTTAATATTCTTTTGGAAATGAAACCGTAAAGGTTGTTCCAACATCTTTAACAGATGTAAAGGTAATTGTTCCTTGATAGGTTTCTACTATATTTTTTACCATTGCCAAACCAAGACCCATTCCGCTAGACTTTGTTGTAAATTTTGGCTCAAAGACTTTGTCTTTATTTTGATCAGAAATCCCTATTCCGTTATCCGAAATGGTTAAAACAACGCGATTGTTATCCTCAAATACTTTTACAATAACTTGAGGTATCCTATCATCTGGAATAGCTTGTATTGCATTTTTAACTAAATTGGTAATCACTCTAATTAATTGGGTACGATCAAATTTGGCAATAATTTCGTCTTTTTCTGGTGCAAACTGGATATAATCTTCATTAAAAATATCCAACGCTAAGTCTACAATTTTAACCACATCAAGTAGTTCGTTTTGTTGTGCTGGCATTTTAGCAAAATTAGAAAAAGCACCTGCAATTGCACTCATAGTATCAATTTGCTGTATTAGTGTTTTACTATACTCATCCAATTTTTGTACTATATCTGGATCTTCTGGATTAAACTTACGCTGAAAACTTTGAACTGTTAAACGCATTGGTGTTAATGGATTTTTAATCTCATGAGCTACCTGTTTAGCCATTTCTCTCCAAGCTTGTTCGCGCTCGCTTTTAGCAAGCTTAACAGCACTTTCTTCTAACTGATCAATCATGCTATTATATGCTTTTACTAAAGTAGAGATTTCTTCTGTTGTACTTTCAATTTCTATCTTTTCATTACGTTTTTCTAAACGTGTTTGATTCATTTTATCACTAATAGTTTTTAATGTTTTAGTTATATATTTTGACAAAAAATAAGCTAAAACAATTGCTATAATTAACATTAAAAGGTAGGTATATCCCAAACGCTCAAAAAATTCATTTAACTCTTTAGATAAAAAGTCGTCATTTTCTAAATAAGGTAAATTTAATATGGCTAGTGGTTTAAATTTCTCATCGACAATGTAGGTATAAGACGATCTAAAACTTTCTCCTTTTTCTTCTCTTAACTCGACAAATCTATGCGTAGTGGTATTAGATAATGTATTAAGCGCTTCCGCTTTTACGCATTTTTCTGCAATATCATAAGGCAATGCTGCTTTGGAAGAAATTAGCAAGGACCCTTCTAAATCGTACAAGTTAACCTGAAGTCCATGTACGTTAGCTATTTTATAGATTTCATCTTTAAAAATTAAGGGTAACTTTTCTGGAACCACCTCAAAAGAGGTTTCTTTAATAATAAAGTTAATGTGACGTTTTATGCTAATTTCTTTTCTTTCTAAACGTAACTTATGGTAATCTTGAGTTTCTTCGCTATACTGATAAGCAGCAACTAATGCAATTAAAATGGATGCCAAAAGGACCAAAAAAATCATCGCAAAAAAGATGCGAAGTCGTAAAGAAAGTCTAGTAATTTTCATTGTTTAAATATAACAATAATCACACCAAAAACATAAGATTTAGCAATGCTTAGATTAAGCTTTTGGATTTTTCTCTCTGATGCGCTTATAAACCTTAAAGCCTAACATAAGTAAAACCCCTAAAACAAAAATACCTATAACGCCAAACATCCAATTTATGGCACTTTTAAGTATTACTAAAAAGACAACTGCAAAAAGTATAAATGTGGCACCTTCATTATACATACGCATAAAATTTGAAGATTTTTTAACCACATCATTTTGTAATTGTTTAAAGTAAATATGTGTTTGAAATTGATATAAAAATAACAATACCACAAAGGTTAACTTAACATGCATCCAAGGTTGCTGCAACCAAAACGGTTGTAAAATTAATAACCAAACTGCAAAAATTGTAGCTAATATAGCACTAGGCCAAGTAATAATAAACCACAAGCGTTTAGCCATAAGCTTTAACTGCTCACCTAAAATTTCTTTATCTGGAGAGGGTTTATAAAATGCTTCTATTTGATAAACAAATAATCTTGGTATATAAAATAAACCAGCAAACCACGTGACTACAAATATGAGATGTAATGATTTAATGTAATTATAGTACTCCATAGTTTTTTTTAAAAATAACTAGTTAAATATAGGCAATTACTAATTTAATTTAAGCCTTACTTCCCTACGTAAAAAGAAAGCGGTTACGATTGTAGATAAAATATCCGAAATTGGAAAGGACACCCAAATACCAAATTCGCCAAAATACATTGGTAATATATACATCAAAGGAATAAAGAAAATAGCCTGTCTTGTTAATGTTAAGAATAACGCAGGTAAAGCCTTCCCTACTGCCTGAAAATAAGCAGCTCCAATTAACTGAATTGCTAATATAGGAATGGCAGCAAAAGCCCAACGCATGTTGTTTGGTGTAACTTTTAAAACCTGTATATCTGTTGTAAATAATTTAGTAATAGCTTCTGGAAACAACATTAAAATAGCAAAAACTATAGTTGCTAAAATAGTCGCATATTTAATAGCAACATAAATTACCTGTTTAACACGATCATACTGCTCTGATCCATAATTGTAACCTGCTATAGGAATAAATCCTTGCGTAATACCAAACACAGGAAATAACGCAAACATACTCATCCTTCCTACAATTGCATAGGCTGTTACAGATGTTTCACCACCAAAATCAAACAACGTATTATTAACTAGTAAAAAAGTAACACTAACTACAGCTTGTCTTGATAGGGTTACAAAACCTAACGAACCGATTTCGGCAACTATTTTTTTATGTAATTTAAAATGAGAAACGTTTATTTTTAATTCAGAATTATCTGATAAAAAATACCAGAAAATAAACAAAAATGACACGATATATGAGCCTGTTGTAGCCCAAGCAGCACCAGACATTCCCATATCTAATACTCCAATAAAAATATAATCTAATACTAAATTTCCAACGGAAGGAATTAGCATAGCATACATTGCAAATTTGGGTTTACCTTCTGCACGTATTACACTATTACCCATCATTACAAAACCCAAAACAGGAACTCCGTACAGGATAATCTCGTAGTACACTTTTGCTGGATCAAAAATAGCACCTTTACCTCCAAAAGCAGGAATTAATTGATCTACAAAATAAAGCCCCAAAGCAGCAAAACTTACAGTAAATAACAATGTTAAAGAGACTTGATTACCAAAGGTTTTTAAAGCTTTTTCTTTATTGTCTGCACCTAAAGCACGAGAAATAATTGAAGAACCTCCAATACCAATACTCATCCCTAAGGCAGCAATAAAAAAAGAGACTGGTAGTACAACATTTATAGCTGCAATTGCTGTAGACCCAATCCATTGACCTACAAAAATAGTATCCACTAAAATATTTAGTGACATTACCAAAATACCAATAGATGCAGGCACTGCTTGTTTTATCAAGAGTTTGCTTATGGCTTCTGTCCCTAAGTTTGAAGATTTGCTTGTCTGCATTATCCCTTAACAGCAGTTTTAGACCAATCGTTAATCCAATCTGCTAATAAGTTTACCCAATTTTGATCTGTATTTAAACAAGGTATTGTTGTAAAGCCCTCTCCTCCAACTTCATGAAAAATTTCTTCTCCTTCCATTGCTATTTCTTCTAAAGTTTCTAAACAATCGCTAACAAAAGCAGGTGTAACAATCGCCATATTTTTTATGCCTTGTTTACCTAAACGTTCTATAGTACGATCTGTATAAGGTTGTAACCATGGATCAAAACCTAATCTAGATTGAAACGAGGTAGAATACGTATTGTCTTCCAAACCTAAATATTGTCCAACTAATCTGGTAACCTCTTTACATTGGTGTCTATAACAAAACTCATGTGCTTTACTTGCGGTTTCGCAACAACTACCATCAATTTTACAATGTCCATTAGTAATATCGCTTTTTCTAATATGTCGCTCTGGAACACCATGATACGAGAATAATAAATGCTCGTAATTTTTACCTTGTAAATGACCTTTAATAGACTCGGCTAACACTTTAATATAATCAGGCTTGTTATAAAAAGCTGGTAAGCTATCAATTTTTAAATTAGGAAAATTGGCTTGTCTAACCTCCTCTGCTAACACCAAAATGGTTTCGGTAGTTGCCATAGCAAATTGAGGATATAACGGAATTAAAAAGACTTCTTCCACACCTTTATCAACCAATTCTTGAAGCCCTTTTTTAATAGTCATACTTCCGTAACGCATAGCTAAAGCTACCGGAAAGTCTACTTTTTCCTGAACCTTATCTTGTAACTGCTCTGAAAGCACAATTAATGGTGACCCATTATCCCACCAAATTTTCTGGTAAGCTTTTGCACTTTGTTTAGGTCTAGTGTTTAAAATTATTCCTTTAACTAAAAGCGTCCTAGCCCAAAGCGGAACATCTATAACACGCTCGTCCATTAAAAATTCTCCCAAATATTTTTTAACATCTTTTGGAGTCGGACTTTCTGGTGACCCTAAATTTACAAGTAGTATTCCTTTTTTCATCTGTTATCTTTTTCAGATGCAAAAATACAACTCTAATTTAAAATATATAATAAACTTAAGACGTTGATTATACTTATAGCTTATTATAATATAATCAAAATCTTTCAGTTAAAATTAAGTTTGATATATTTACGAGTAGATATTATTAATATATGAAAAATTACATATTTGCACTTTTCTGTGCAATTTCATTTACCTCTCTTTCACAAAATCAAAATAACGATCAAAGTTTGCTTTGGGAAATCTCTGGAAACAATTTAACTAAATCGTCATATATTTATGGCACAATGCACGTTAGTGCAAAAGTTGCTTTTAGACTAGATGATGTTTTTTTTAAGGCTTTAGAAAACAGTGAGAGCATTGCTTTAGAGTCTGACCCTTCCACTTGGTTAGCTTTTAATTACCAGACAACGACTTTAACTCCTCAAAATTACTCTCAGAGTTATGACAAAAATTTTTACTCAACACTTTTTGGAATAGAACATCCAGAGGAAGTTGCCATTAGAGGTAGTATAAGATCTGATAACAGAATGATTAATGGCTATCTGTATCGTAAAGATGGTTATGCCGATAATTTTGAAGAAGAAACCTACTTGGATATGTTTATTTATCAAGCTGGTAAAAAGAAAAATAAAGCCATTTATAGCTTAGAAGATATTGAAGAGTCTCGCTATTTAGTATCGAAAGCACAACGTAACGCAAGAAAAAACAAAATAGACCCTTGGTTAACTAAATTGTATGAAAAAGAAAACCCATATCTAGTTCAAGAAAACACTTATAGAGATCGCAATTTAGCTTTGTTAGACTCTATCGGAGTTGCTTCCAACACTGAGTATTTTAGAGAAAACATGTTGTACATACGCAATGCCAATATGGTACATGTTTTAGACTCATTAATGCAATCACAATCCGTATTTGCAGGTGTTGGCGCTGCACATTTACCAGGAAATAAAGGGATGCTAAAAATGCTTGAAGACAAAGGTTACACAGTAAAACCTTTACTATCTAAACAAACGACTGTCGCACAAACCAAAAAAGAACAAATTGAAGCATTTATTGCACCAACTAGCATTACAAAACAAAGTACACCTGATGGTTTTTTAACCCTAAAGGCTTTTACGGAACTTTATGAGTTTTATTATGGTGGTCAAAAATATTACATATCTCCAGACATGACCAATGGTGCGTATTTAACTATTAGTAGGTTTAATACTTTTGATTATTTACCAAACGACAAAGAAATTTCTTTAGATAGATTAGATAATTTTTTATTTGAGGATATTCCTGGAGATATTATCAAAAAAGAAATACTATCCAATCCGTATCCAGGTATCAGTATTTTAAATAAAACTAAAAAAGGTGACTATCAAAAATATCATATATACAAAACACCTTTAGAAGTAGTCGTGATAAAATTTGCTGGTCAAAAAGAGTATGTTTTAAAAAATGAAGCACCAATATTTAAATCTATAAAATTTAAAACACCAACAAATACATTAACAACCTTTACCTCTGCTTACAATAAATACAAGGTTAATTTTCCAGAATACCATACCACAGATAACGTCCAAAATGCAGGACAAAAATTAATCCAAGGTAAAATAAAAGACGATTATTATTTTGTAAAAGAAGTCGCTTTTAACGATGTATACTATATTGAAGAAGATAAATTTGAAGCTAAATATATCGTCACCAACTTTTTCAAAGATTTTGAAATTGAAGATTCTACAGGAGAGTACAAAAACAACAAATATTACAGTTATGAAGGTGTAGCAAAAAAGGACTCAACGTCTTTAGAAAACATCCACTTAAAAAGTATAGTAAAAGACGGAAGCTACTTTTTATTAGGCTATATTGGTACTAATAAACAATTAGCAGATAACTTTTTTAAATCCTTTAAATTTACACCTATTAATCAGGAAGGGTTTACAAAAATAATTGACACATCGTTACATTTTTCTGTAGTCACTAACACAAAATCAACGCCTCCATACGACTATTACAGCTATAGTACACCTAAAGATTACGAAGAAAAAACTAAGCGCACCACTTACTATTCAAAATCAAATGAGCAAGTATACATAAGCAAACTAAAATTTCATGATTTGCAGATGTACAAAAATGTAGATAGCCTATGGAATGAAATTGATGCAGAATTAAAAGCTGTTGAAAAAATTGACGGATTCAAAAAATATAATATTTCTGACAAGAAAAAGTATAAAAAAGATAATCAGTATGTTTATGAGTACACCTTAAAAGACTCGTTAAGTGCAAAAGCAATCTTAGTAAAAAACATACTTAATAAAGGTGCTCTTTTTGAAATTAAAAGCCTAACGGACACGCTATCAAAACCAACACCTTTTATCGCTAATTTTTATAATACATTTCAACCTTTAGACACGTTGTTAGGAGAATCTGTTTTTAGTGACAAAACTGAACGTTTTTTTAAAGCACTACGTGATAACGACAGCATAGTATTTAAAGCAAAAAACAAAGTGAAGTTTAATAAATCTAACGCAAGTACTATGATAGATTTGATTAAAAACTTTGATTTTCCGGATAATAAAGAAGATTTTAAAACTTTTTTAATTTCAGAATTGGCAAAACTTGAAGACCCTAGAACAGATGCTTTTTTAAATAATTTATACGAAGAGTCTTACTCTAAACCTGATATTCAAAACACTATTTTAAGGTCACTTTTAAATAAATCAACAAAAAAATCTTATGCTACTTTTTTAGATCTACTTAATAAAGACCTACCCTTAAGTGGATCTATTAGCTCAATGTTTTATAATTATAACGACTCGTTAGCGCTTAAAAAAACACTTTTTCCTGACCTATTAGAATACACATCAATTGAGGAATATAAAGAGCCTATTTACGAGCTGTTAGCAAAATTAAAAGACAGTAGTATTATTAAAACAAAAGCTTATAAAAAATACAGAAAGCAATTAATAAAAGATGGTAAAATAGAAGTTAAACGAAGCTTAAAATCTAAAGCAAGTTATAATTATAGATCTTACAGTAGCTCATTATATGCTTTTGTAAAATTAATTTTTCCGTTTAGAAAAGAAGCCGAAGCTAAAAACTTTTTCAACAAACTATTAGATAGCGACAATGTTACTGCACTTACAACATATTATGTATTATTAGAAGAAACTGGAGAAGCAATACCAGAAAAATTAAAAGAAAAAACAATAGACGACTATAAAAACCAAGCCAACTTAGTAGACAAAATGTATCGTAAAAAGCTATACAAACCGTATCTAACAGAAAAAATTAGTCAAGAAATGTATGCTAAATCTAGTTTGTTTGGAAACACAACTATCGAAAAAGAAAGAGATTCTATTCATTTTTTAGGCAAAAAAACCTTTAAAACAGACGACGATCAAGAGGGAGACATGTATTTTTATATGTTAGTACAAAAAGAGGATAAGGATGAAACCAAACGTTTATATTATGCAGGCTTTTTAAAATCTAAAACAAAAGACAGGCTCCAGACTGAAGTCTATTACGACTCTGGTTACAGTGGTAATTATATCGATCAAAACGAGGAAGAAGATAAATTAATGAAAGATGTTTTAGACCTAGTTATCCATAAAAACCGCAGACGACTGGACGATAGTGGTTACTAAACAAACAAAAAGCGCTTAATAAATTAAGCGCTTTTTTTTATATGGACTGTATATACTTTTTAGGAGTAATACCATACTTTTTTTTAAAAGCAGCGATAAAATGGCTAGCCGTACTATATCCAACACGCAAACCAACCTCGTTAACATTGTGCGAACCTGTCTCTAAAAGCTTTCTTGCAACCTCCATTTTATAATCAAACAAAAAACTAAAAACAGAGTCTCCATAAATCTGCTTAAAACCTTCTTTTAATTTTTTAAGCGATAAATTTATTTCTTCAGACAATTCTTGTAAAGTTGGTGGCTCTGCCATTCTAGCAATTACAATATCTTTGGCTTGCTTAATTTTAGCAACATTAGATTCATCTACTAAAAAGGGACACTGATCAATATTAGCATCCTCTCCTCTATTAAAATACAAGCTAAGTAACTCATATGCTTTTCCTTTAAAATACAAGGTTTTAATAGATGAGTTTAAGTTATAATTAATAATTTGATTTAATGCAATAGCCATAGATGGCGAAATCTTTCCATCCTTGTAATATTTTTTATCCTTATTATCACTACTTAAAAACGTGATATAATCGGCTTCTTGAGAAAACAAACCATGAAACTTTTTTATAGATATTAAAACAGAAACCAACCAACAATCAGGCTTTACATGTAGATTAATTGGCAAGTCTTTTTGCGGATTATAAAGCAGCAATGAGGTTTCTTCAGCAATATTTAAAACGTAGTTACCATTGTTAAATATAAAGTCACTATTACCCTTTAAACAAAAATGAAATTGAATAAAACCACTATCAATAAAGCGCTCAACAATCTGATTATTAGACGTTTCATTTTGATAAGTTAAAACAAAAACATCCTGATCAACCTGTGTTTCGTTAAACGAACCTTCAGCGACATTTTTAAGATCTTTAATAAGTGCCATAAAATTATTTTATTTAGATTGATTCTAAACAACAAGCTTTAAAACCATTGATTTCACTACAAAAATATGATAAATATCATTGTTACGTTAAAATAACGATTAAAAAACCACAATCGTTATTAAAAGTTCTTTTAGCGTTACTTTTTAAATAATATACAACATAAATTTGCTAACAATAAAGTCCCAGTCAGGTAAATGGAGCACTATCACATGTCAACAGGCACATATTTTTACGCGTTAGGTTTAAGTTATAAAAAGGCAGATGCAGAAATTAGAGGTCATTTTAGTTTAGATGAATCTTCTAAAGAAGCCCTTTTAAACCAAGCTAGATCAAACGGAGTAGAAAGCCTAATCGTAACGTCAACTTGCAATCGTACAGAAATTTACGGTTTTGCAGAACACCCATATCAATTAATTCAACTATTGTGCGATAACACAAAAGGAACTGTTGAAGAGTTCCAAAAATTTGCATATATCTATAAAGGCAAAGAAGCTATTTCGCATTTATTTAGAGTTGGTTCTGGATTAGACAGCCAAATTTTAGGAGATTTTGAAATAATTGGACAGCTTAAAAAAAGTACCATCGAATCTAAAAAACATGGCTTACTAAACCCTTTTATTGAGCGTTTAGTAAACTCTGTAATTCAAGCAAGCAAACGCATTAAAACCGAAACCGAAATTTCTTCTGGTGCAACAAGTGTATCTTTTGCTTCTGTTCAATACATTTTAAATACTATTGAAGACGTAACCAACAAAAACATACTATTGTTTGGTACTGGTAAAATTGGACGTAACACCTGCGAAAATTTAGTTAAGCATACTAAAAACGAGCAAATCACATTAATAAATCGTACCAAAGGAAAAGCAGAAGCTGTTGCTGGTAAATTTAATTTAGTGGTTAAGGATTATGCCAACCTACAAGAAGAAATAAATGAAGCTGACATTTTAATTGTAGCTACTGGAGCACAAAACCCAACGGTTGATAAACAACTAATTCAATCTAAAAAAGACTTATTAATTTTAGATTTATCTATTCCTAAAAATGTAGACGAAAACGTAACAGATTTACCTAACGTAAAACGTATACATTTAGACGATTTATCGCAAATTACCGATGAGACTTTAGAGCGCAGAAAACTTCAAATACCATTAGCAGAAAGTATTATAGAAGACATCAAAGCTGACTTTATAGGTTGGTTAGAAACTAGAAAGTTTGCACCAACAATCAAGGCATTAAAACATAAACTACAAGGTTTTAAAAATGCCGAGTTAGATACGCAACGCAAAAAAATGGCTAACTTTAACGAAGAACAAGCCGAAATTATAAGTAATAAAATTATTCAAAAAATAACCAATCATTTCGCTCATCATCTAAAAGATGATGCTTTCTCAACAGACGAAAGTTTGGAATTAATAAAAAAAGTGTTTCAATTAGAAAACACCGCAAAGCATGTCTAAAATAATTAGAATCGGAACTCGTGATAGCGAGTTAGCTTTATATCAAGCAAAAGCAGTACAAAGTCAATTACAAGCATTAGGTCATCAAACTGTATTAGTCCCTATAAAATCTACAGGAGACATCGTACTTGACAAACCACTTTACGAGTTAGGTATTACAGGAATTTTTACACGTACTTTAGATATTGCCATGCTAAATGGAGATATTGATATTGCAGTACATTCCTTAAAAGATGTACCAACACTACTGCCAAATGGCATTGTACAAGCTGCAGTATTAAAACGTGGTAATGTTAGGGACACTTTAGTCTTTAAAAACAACGAAGAGTTTTTAGGGTCAAGAGAGGCAACCATAGCAACCGGAAGTTTACGTAGACGTGCACAATGGTTAAACCGTTTTCCAACACACACCTTAGTAGATTTAAGAGGAAATGTAAACACTAGATTACAAAAACTAGAAGATAGCGATTGGAATGGAGCTATTTTTGCGGCTGCAGGTATTGGTCGTTTAGACTTAAGACCAGAAGACGCTGTTAATTTAGATTGGATGATTCCTGCGCCTGCACAAGGTGCAATAATGATTGCTGCTTTGGCTGACGATGAAGAAACCCTAACAATCTTATCACAAATAAATCATCAAGAAACTGAAATTTGCACCAAAATAGAACGTGCTTTTTTAAACAAACTTGAAGGTGGTTGCACTGCTCCAATTGGTGCTTTAGCCTTTATTAAAGATGAAGAACTAACTTTTGAAGGGATACTTTTAAGCAAAGACGGAACTAAAAAAATACAGGTTAAACGCGTTAAAGCAGTAGGAGAACATCATGATATTGCAGAGTGGTGCGCCAATTACATTTTAGATCGTGGTGGTAACCGTTTAATGGACGAGCTTAAAGAGTCTCATATACCAACAAACATATATTCTACCAAATCATTAACTGAAGATCAACGCTTTTTATTTAACGAAAAAGTAAAAGCAGAAAGCTCTGATTTTGTAAAGATTAGTTTAAATAGAATACACCCAAGATTTGTTAAAAACGAAATAAAAAACGTAGTTATAACTAGCCAAAATGCTGTTGAAGCATTATTAAATAATTATTCTGCCATAGAGCTTCAATTTAAAAACATATACTGTGTAGGTCGTCGTACCAAAAAAATGATTGAAAAGCGTATTGGTAAAGTCACTCACACTGAAAAAAACGCAAAAAAACTAGCGCAATATTTAGTAGATTTTATTGAAGGCACAGAAGTAACTTATTTTTGTAGCGACTTAAGATTAGATGATTTACCATCAATTTTAAAAGAAAACAATATCACAGTTAACGAGGTTGAAGCTTATCAAACCAAGCTAGATAGCATCAGTCTTCCAGAAAGTGTTGAAGGTGTTATGTTTTACAGCCCATCAACAGTACAAAGTTATAAAAAAGAAAATGATGCTAATGGTATTGCTTTTTGTATTGGCGAAACTACCGCTAAAGAAGCAAGCAAACATTTTAAAGATGTACGTATAGCAAAAGTACCAACGGTAGAAAGTGTAATAGAGTTAGTAAACCAACATTACATGTCATAGTCCGCCAAAAGGACAACATAAAGTATCAAGTAATAATAATTTAAAAGATTTTCCGTCTACGCGGAAAGGACACAAGGATATGTTGAAAAACGATTTATTTTTAAGAGCATTAAAAGGAGAAACAGTAGAGCGTCCACCAGTTTGGATGATGCGTCAAGCAGGTCGTTACCTTCCAGAATTTATGGAAATAAAGGCTAAATATGATTTTTTTACACGTTGTCAAACGCCAGAATTAGCTAGCGAAATCACTGTACAACCAATCCGTCGTTACGGTATGGACGCTGCTATTTTATTTAGTGATATTTTAGTAATTCCTCAAGCTATGAATATTGAGGTACAAATGAAACCTAATTTTGGTCCTTATTTACCAAATCCAATTCGTACGCAAAAAGACGTAGATAATGTTATAGTACCTGACGTAAAGGAAGCTTTAAACTATGTTTACGAAGCTATAAAAGCCACAAAAGAAAAACTTAACAATGAAGTACCATTAATAGGTTTTGCAGGTTCGCCATGGACTATCTTATGCTATTGCGTGCAAGGTCAAGGCTCTAAAAACTTTGATAAAGCAAAAGAGTTTTGTTTTACAAATCCTATCGCTGCACACCAATTATTACAAAAAATAACAGATACAACTATTGCTTACTTAAAAGAAAAAGTAAAAGCAGGTGTTAATGCTGTACAAGTATTTGATTCTTGGGGAGGCATGTTGTCTCCTGTAGATTACCAAGAGTTTTCTTGGCAATACATTCAACAAATAATAGATGCATTAAAGGACGAAACACCTGTTATTGCATTTGGTAAAGGTTGTTGGTTTGCATTAGAAGAAATGTCTAAATCTGGAGCATCTGCTTTAGGTGTAGACTGGACATGTTCTGCTAAAAATGCACGTTATTTAACTGGAGGAAACATCACACTTCAAGGAAATTTTGATCCTACTAGATTATTCTCTCCTCCTGCCGAAATTAAAAAAATGGTACACCAAATGATTAACGAGTTTGGTAAAGACAAATACATTGTAAACCTTGGTCATGGTATTTTACCAAACATACCACTAGAAAATGCAAAAGCATTTATAGACGCTGTAAAAGAATATAAAGCGTAACAAAAACTTACTCTTAGCGTCTTATTAGTTATGATACAAAACATAATAAAAGGAATAAACGGATACTCTGGTGCATTTGCACTAATTTCAAAACTTAAACTTTGGAAGTATTTTTTTATTCCTATTATTATTAGTATTCTAACAGCAACTGTTATTGGATTTACAACTTATGGACTTTCTGATAATGTTGGACAATTCATAGCAAAAATTTGGTTTTGGGAATGGGGTAAACAAACCTTTACAACTATATCAACAGTCATTGGAGCCATCATTATTATAGCCTTAGGCATAATACTATACAAACACATTATTATGGCACTATCTGCTCCGTTTATGAGTCCTGTGTCAGAAAAAATAGAAACGCATCTCACTGGTGTGGTAAAACACAACCACAGACAAACATCGTTTCAAGAACAGCTTTGGCGAGGCATTAGAATTAACATCAGAAACTTAGGTCGCGAACTACTAATTACTATGCCTATTTTATTGCTTAAATTTATTCCTGTAATTAATATCTTTTCAACAGCATTATTAATAATGGTACAATCCTATTATGCAGGTTTTGGTAATATGGATTACACTTTGGAGCGCCACTTTAATTACAAAGACAGTGTAAAGTTTGTTAGAGATAATCGTGGACTAGCAATAGGTAACGGACTCGTTTTTATCCTGTTTTTATTCATCCCAATTATTGGTGTAATTTTAGTACTACCTTTAAGTGTAACTGCAGCTACAATTACTACTGCAAAACGTCTTAAACCCGAAAATCAAAACATAATCTAATGATTGCAACTTTTGATAATTTTGAAATCAATCCCATACACAATGGAGATGCATGGAAAATTTGCGATTTCATGGTTACCAATCAAGACAGATTAAAACGTTATTTTCCTAAAACATTACAACAAAACCTAACACCTACTTTATCACAACTATTTGTAGATAAAAAAGTAAAACAATATAATAATAAAGAAGAGTTTTTATTCACTTTAAAATTTAGCGAAACCAGAACTTTAGCAGGACTAATTTATATAAAAGAAATCGACCATCACATCAAACAAGGTGAGTTTGCCTATTGCATTGATTACAACTTTCAAGGCAAAGGACTAATCACAAAGTCTGTTGCTGCATTATCATCTTACGCCTTTAAAAATTTAGATCTAAGCACACTACAAATCATTGTATATAAAGACAATATTAGCAGTGTTAAAGTGGCAAATAACACTAATTTTAAATGGATTAAAACCTTAAAAAACGAATTTACTCCAATTGGTGAAAACCCGCTTGATATGGAGTTATACGAATTATATAATGAAAGATAAATTTTTTGAATACATACATCAATTACAAGACAGCATAACTGCTGGATTAGAAAAAATAGATGGCAAAGCAACTTTCCAAGAAGACATTTGGAAACGACCAGAAGGTGGTGGAGGACGCACACGAGTTATAGAAAACGGAAATGTTTTTGAAAAAGGTGGTGTTAATATTTCTGGTGTACACGGTAAATTACCTGACAGCATGCAAAAATATTTTGGTGTTGAAGATGCCGATTTTTTTGCTTGTGGATTAAGTCTAGTTTTACATCCAAAAAATCCAATGGTACCTACTGTACACGCAAATTGGCGTTATTTTGAAATGTATGACAAAGACGGTAATATTGTAGACCAATGGTTTGGAGGAGGACAAGACCTGACACCTTATTACTTATTTGATGAGGATGCAACACACTTCCATCAAACATGTAAAACAGCTTGCGATAAACACAATGCAGAATTTTATCCAAAATATAAAGCACGTTGTGACGAGTATTTTTATAATACACATCGTAATGAAGGTCGTGGTATTGGAGGCTTGTTTTTTGATTACTGTAAAGCTTCAGAAGACATGAATATGCAAAACTGGTACGATTTTGTAACAGAAGTTGGTGATAGTTTCCTAGAAGCATATGCACCTATTGTAGCAAAAAGAAAAGATTTAGATTATACCAAAGCACAACGTGATTGGCAAGAAATAAGACGTGGACGTTATGTTGAGTTCAACTTAGTACATGATAAAGGAACCCTTTTTGGTTTAAAAACAAATGGACGTATAGAAAGTATTTTAATGAGTCTTCCGCCACATGTGCAATGGGTTTATGACCATCATCCAGAAGCTGGTAGCGAAGAGGAAAGGTTAATTAAAATATTGCAAAACCCTAAAGATTGGGTCTAAAATGGATTGCTACTGCGGAAATACTAAGAGTTATAAAAACTGTTGTGAAGTGTTTCATTTAAATAATGGAAAAACCGAAACAGTAGAGCAATTAATGCGCTCAAGATATAGCGCATTTGTATTAGCAAATGGCGATTATTTAATGCAAACACACCATATTTCTACTAGACCAATTTCAGAAAAAAAAGCAATTGTAAAATGGGCTAAATCTGTAGAGTGGATAAAACTTGAGATTTTAAATACAACTGAAGGTTTAAGTAATAATGAAGAGGGTACAGTAATGTTTAATGCCTATTTTTATGACAACGGAAACGTTGATGTAATACATGAAAACTCTGCCTTCATAAAAGAAAACAACAAATGGTATTACTTAGGTTATGCCAAAAACTAATATAATTATGTATCCAATTAAAAGAAATAGACGATTAAGAACAAACGAAGCCATTAGAAGCTTGGTACGAGAAACAATAATCTCTCCAAACGATTTTTTAGTACCTCTTTTTATTGTCGAAGGAAAAGGTGTTAAGGAAGAAATTGCTTCTATGCCAAATTACCATCGTTACAGCTTAGATTTATTACAAGCCGAAGTTAAAGAGCTGTGGAAACTAGGTTTAAAATCGGTATTACTATTTGTAAAAGTTCCGGACCATTTAAAAGACAATAAAGGGACAGAAGCTATTAATCCTGATGGATTAATGCAACGTGCCATAAAAACAGTTAAAAATGCTTGTCCTGACATGCTAGTGATGACAGATGTAGCATTGGATCCTTATTCAGTTTATGGACATGACGGAATTATTGAAAACGGAATAGTTGTCAATGACGACACTGTAGACGTTTTAGCAGACATGAGTGTATCACACGCTCAAGCTGGAGCAAATTTTGTTGCACCAAGTGACATGATGGATGGTCGTATACTAGCCATTCGCGAAGCTTTGGAAGACGAAGGATTTACAGATACAGGGATTATGAGCTATTCAGCTAAATATGCCTCAGCTTTTTATGGTCCTTTCCGTGATGCTTTAGACTCAGCTCCTGTGGATGCACAAGATATTCCGAAGGATAAAAAAACCTACCAAATGGATTATGCTAATCGTTTTGAAGCGCTACGCGAAACCGAAATGGATATAGATGAAGGTGCAGATATTGTAATGGTAAAACCAGGATTATGCTACTTAGATATTGTCCGAGAAATTAAAAACGAAGTTGACGTACCTGTTGCTGTATATCAAGTCTCTGGAGAATATGCAATGCTTAAAGCTGCTGCCGAAAAAGGTTGGCTAGACCACGATGCAGTTATGATGGAACAAGTTACAGCTATCAAACGTGCTGGTGCAGATGTAATTGCTAGTTATTTTGCTAAAGATATTGTAAAATTAATATCGTAAATTCGCAGTACATTAATTAAAAATCTATCCATGGGATTATTACTATTTTACGGAGTTATATCAATATTTTTTTCGTTTTTATGCTCTATTCTAGAAGCTGTTTTACTAAGTGTTACTCCAACATTTATTAACCTAAAAAAGCAAGAAGGTAAAGCGTTTGCAACAAATTTAGAAAATCTTAAAAAAGATGTAGATCGACCTTTAATTGCTATTTTAACACTAAATACAATCGCACACACTGTTGGTGCAATTTTAGTCGGGAAAGAGGCAGAAGGACTTTACGGAAATGGTGATGGATACGGAGTATTTGTAGTGTCTGCAGTTATGACTATTTTAATATTAGTCGCTTCAGAGATTATTCCAAAAACAATTGGTGCAACCTATTGGAAAAGTTTAGCTGGTTTTACAACAACAGCACTTAATATTTTAATTTTCCCATTAAAATGGACTGGATTACTATGGTTAATGCAACTTACAACAAAGTTAATTGGTGGTAAAGGTCATGGTAGCGTACTAAGTCGCGAAGGGTTTTTGGTTATGGCAGATATGGCTCATGAAGAAGGTGTTTTTGAGGGTAACGAAAGTAGGATTATAAAAAACCTGTTAACATTTAAAGAGGTTTTTGCTAAAAACGTAATGACACCTCGTACTGTAATGCAATCTGAAAATGAAACCACAACTGTGGAAGACTTTTTTAATAGAAATATGAACCTTCGTTTTTCAAGAATTCCTGTGTATTCTAAAACAGAAGATAATATTAAAGGATTAGTTTTAAAAGACGAAATTTTTAAAGAAATGGCTTTAGGCAATGGATCTAAAAAGTTAGTCGAATTAAAAAGAGACATTATTATCGTAGATCGTAACTTACCTATTCCAACACTTTTTGAACAACTTGTAGAAACTAGAAATCATATGGCTTTAGTGGTAGACGAGTATGGATCTGTTAGCGGAATTGTTACTATGGAAGATGTCATAGAAACACTTTTAGGTATGGAAATTATGGACGAAAGCGATAATGTTAGTGACCTACAAAACTTAGCAAGAAAAAGCTGGGAAGCGCGTGCAAAAAAATTAGGTATCATAGACGAAAATAATCCTGAATAATACATGGACACATGCATTATCAAATCGCCTTTAGGTTTTACTAAAATAACAGGTGATGTTAATGGTATTGCATCAGTAATCGTTTTAAATTCAGAAGAACAAGTTTCTGTAAAAATACCCAAGGTTTTAAATGACTGCGTCCTTCAACTTAACCAATATTTTGAAGGTTCACGAGAACAATTCAGCTTAAAGCTAAACCCAAAAGGTACCGCTTTTCAAAACAAGGTTTGGGACGCCTTACTAAACATTCCGTTTGGCAAAACCACATCTTATCTTCAACTTTCAAAACAACTAGGCGATGTAAAAGCAATCAGAGCTGTTGCTAACGCTAATGGTAAAAATCCATTATGGATTATAATACCATGTCATAGAGTTATAGGTACAGACGGAAGCTTAACAGGATATGCAGGAGGTTTACACCGCAAACAATGGTTGTTAGATCATGAAAGCCCATATAAACAGCAATCTTTATTTTAATGTACAAAGTAGTAACCCAATTTTTAACGCGTTTTGTTAAACCTGCAACAATATATAAATACGGTTTTAACTGGTCACCAATGTATAGACGCACAACCGCAAGACTTACAGAGGTTAGCGACGATTTACACTACGTCAAAATACGATTAAAACTTAATTATAAAAATCGTAATTACGCTGGATCTATGTTTGGTGGTAGCATGCTATCTGCAACAGACCCTATTTACATGATACAACTTATTCAAATTTTAGGTGACGACTATGTCGTTTGGGATAAAGCAGTTACTGCTAAATATAAACGACCTGGTAAAAGCACTATTTATGGTGAGTTTGTTTTTACTAAAGAAGAAATCGAAGCCTTAAAAAATCAATTAAAAACAAAACAACAAGTTGATATTATCAAAACAATGCAATTGGTAAATACCAAAGCTGAAGTTATTGCAGAATTTTCCAAAACGCTATACATCGCGCAAAAAGCATACTACAAGAAAAAGCTTGCGCTAAGACTTAGCAAATAATAAATTTTGATTCATAATTTTATTATATTTAAAATCTAAACTAATAAAATAAATGAAATTCTTAAAAAAGCTTCTTAAAGTACTTGTAGTTCTTTTTGGATTACTAATCGCAACCCTTTACATAACAGACACAGACTACTTAATTAAAGCTGTACGTACCATTTACATGCGTGGTTATACAACCGCCTTTTTAGATGACTACAAAAAATTTGATAACCAAGAGGTTAAAAATGGAACACCTCAACCTTGGCCTAATCATATTAAATACAATACAGTAACAGAAACCGAAACATTGCAAAAAGCCAATAAAGATTGGGGAACAATAGCATACGTTATTATAAAAAACGATAGTATCTGGTTTGAAAACTACTATGATGGTTACAACAAAGACTCTAAATCTAACTCATTTTCTATGGCTAAAAGTTATGTCTCTGGGCTTATGGGAAAAGCGCTAATGGAAGGTTACATTAAAAGTTTAGATCAGCCAGTTTGTGACTTTTTACCAGCATTTTGTGATGGCGAAGCAGCAAAAATGACTGTTGGAGATTTGTCTAGCATGTCCTCTGGTACCAATTGGGATGAAGCATACTATTCGCCTTTATCTATCACTACACGTGCTTATTTTGACGATGACTTAGCTAAAGTTATGAATGGTTTAAAAGTTGTAGACCAACCTGGTCAAGCTTTTAAATATGCTAGTGGAGACACACAAATGTTAGCAATGGTTATTGAAAAAGCAACAGGTAAAAAAATGTACGATTATTTAACCGAAAGCTTTTGGAAACCATTAGGTAGTGAAAACGAAACCTTATGGCAAGTCGATAGTGAAACACACGATTTAGTAAAAGCCTATTGCTGTATAGCTAGTAACGCTAAAGATTTTGCAAGATTTGGTAAACTATACAAAGACCATGGAAAATGGAATGGACAACAAGTTCTAGATTCTGCTTTTGTTGCTAAATCCTTAAAACCTCGTTTTACAGCTAGTCCAGAATATGGCTATGGTTGGTGGTTAAAAAACCAGATTGGTAAAGACTTTTTCATGATGCGTGGACATTTAGGACAATATGTAATTGTACAACCAGAAGACAATGTTATAATTGTACGTTTAGGACATCAAAAATCTCCAGATGCTGGTGTTGGTGTATTTACTAATGATATTGCTTTATACATTGATGAAGCTTATAAAATGCTAAATATGAAACCTTAATATTTTGTTATTTAACATAGTGTTAGTTAATACGCTTTTAATTTATTCATTTTTTTGAGTAAACTAATCAACCATGAAAAAACTAATTTTTACATTTTATGTACTCTTATTGTGTAACAGTATGTATGCACAAGACTCATTAAATTTTGACTTTGAAATCCTGAAAGAGAAAGAGGCTGTTGGATGGTCTTCCTTTGGAAACAAAGAATATAATATTGTTTATGACACCGCAATTTCTCAAAACGGAGTAACATCTGCGTCCATAGAGGGTAATGGTAATACTGATGAGTTTCGAGTTTTAACATATACTATTCCTGCAGATTTTGGAGGAAAAAAAATAAAGCTAACTGGCTATTTAAAAACTGAAAATATAGTTAATGGTTGGGCTGGTTTATGGATGCGTATTGATCCAGATATAAGTATTGATAACATGGAATCAAGAAAGGTCCAAGGTACTACAGATTGGAAAAAATACGAAGTAGAATTAAAGACTAATAACAATGCAACATCTATTTCCTTTGGTGGTTTAATAGTTGGAACAGGAAAAATATGGGTAGATAATTTTAAAATAACAGTTGATGGTAAACCTCTGGATCAAGCTCCTGAGAAAGAATTGGACAAAGAATTTGATAAAGGTTCTAAAATCACAATAGATTTATCTCAAAAAAATCAAATAGAAAATTTAACGCTTCTGGGACGCATTTGGGGTTTCTTAAAATACTACCATCCAGAAGTTGGAAAAGGAAATTTTAATTGGGATTACGAATTATTTAGAATATTACCAGATTATCAAAAAGCTAAATCTAATACAGATCGAGATAAAACCCTTAGTAATTGGATAGATAATTTAGGAACTGTAAAAATCTGTAAAAAATGTAAACCATTAGACGAAAATGCTGTTTTAAAACCTAATTTAAGTTGGATTACAGATGGTAATTTATCTAAAAATTTAATTAACAAACTACAGTTTATTACCCAAAACAGACACCAAGGTAACCATTATTATATTGATATGGTTCGCGGTGTTGGAAATCCAGAGTTTAAAAATGAAAATCCCTATGCTAACATGCCATATCCAGATGATGGTTTTAGATTATTATCGGTTTATAAATACTGGAATATGATTAATTATTTTTTTCCTTATAAACATATAATGGATAAAGACTGGAATGAAAGTTTAAAAGAAAATATTCCACCATTTATTAATGCTAAAAACGAATTAGAATATGAATTAGCAGCTTTAAAGATGATTGCAGACATTAAAGACACTCATGCTAATCTTTGGGGAGGAAAAGATAAAATTAACGAAATACTTGGTGACAACTATCCAAATTTCCATGTTTCATTTATTGAAAACAAGCTGGTTATAGACAACTTTTATAATGAAGACAGTCCTAGAAACGGTTTAAAAATAGGAGATATTATTACGCGTATTAACGGAAAAAAAGTTGAAGACATCGTTACAGATAATCAAGATTTTTATCCAGCGTCAAACCAGCCAACTCGTTTAAGAGATATTAGTTTTAATTTATTACGTACTACAAGCAATAGCTTAGATATTGAGGTAGAAGACAATGGTATCAAATTAATTAAAACAATACCTGTATACAACAAAAAAGACATTAAGGACTTTTACAAATGGTACACAAAAGAAGAAAACATTAGTAGTTATAGACTACTTAAAAATAACATTGGATATGTTTCACTTAAAAACATTAAAGATGAGGACGTGAATAAAATAAAAAAAGAATTAAAAAACACCAAAGGGATTATTGTAGACATTAGAAACTATCCATCTGCCTTTATGCCTTTTACCTTAGGTAGCTTCTTTACCTCATCTAAAACACCTTTTGTTAAATTTACAACAGGTAATATAGATTATCCTGGAGAATTCACGTTTGGTGACAATTTATACATTCCGTCAAAAGGAAAAACATATCAAGGTAAAGTAATAGTATTAGTAAACGAAATATCTCAGAGCGCAGCTGAATATACAGCTATGGCATTTAGAGCAGGAGATAATGTATCTATAATAGGTAGCACAACAGCTGGAGCAGATGGTAATGTATCTACAATTTATCTTCCAGGAGGATTAAGAACTATGATTTCTGGAATTGGCGTATATTATCCTGATGGCACTCCAACCCAACGTGTTGGAATCGTACCAGATATTGAGGTAAAACCAACGATTAAAGGACTAATAGAAGAACGTGATGAATTGATTGAAAAAGCAATCGAAATCATTGATGACGCTAAAATTGCACCAATAAACGCTAAAGATTGACCACTAATGATAACCAAACTCAACCTTGAAAACATCTTATTTCTAGACATAGAAACCGTCCCGGAAACACAATATTTTTCAGATTTAGACAAAACTAAGCAAGATCTTTGGGACGCTAAATCACGTTACCAACGCAAGGAAGAGTTTACAGCAGAAGAGTTTTACGATCGTGCTGGTATTTGGGCTGAGTTTGGCAAAATAGTATGTATTTCGGTTGGATATTTTACCATTAAAGGCGACACACGCCTGTTTAGAACAACATCCTTTTATGGAGAAGAACGTAAACTTTTAGTCGAATTTAAAAACCTTTTAATTTCTCATTTTAGTCAAACAAAGCATTTACTTTGTGCACATAACGGTAAGGAGTTTGACTTTCCATACATCGCTAGACGTATGATTATTCATAACATAGAATTACCTTATAAATTAAATCTTTTTGGTAAAAAACCTTGGGAAATTCCGCACTTAGACACCATGGAATTATGGAAGTTTGGTGACTACAAAACGTATACATCATTAAAGTTAATGACTAACGTTTTGGGTATTCCTAGTCCAAAAGATGATATAGATGGTAGCGAAGTTTATAAAACTTACTATGAAGACAATGACATTGATCGTATTATTATTTATTGCGAAAAAGACACCATTGCAGTAGCACAAATATTTTTACGTTTACGTGGCGACTCCATTCTTACTGATGATGAAATCATTCATATTTAAATAAACATAAGGGTATAATATAAATAAAAAGCCTCAACTTTCGTTGAGGCTTTTAGCAATAAAAAAATGATTGATTAATTAAGACTAATTGTTATTGCTTTATAAATTTTCTTGTTTCAATAGTATCATTTACTTCAAATTGTATTAAATATAATCCAGCTTCAAGCTTACTTACATTAATACCATTTGATGTTGTAACACCTTTAACTACTTGTTGTCCTATCATATTAATTACCGTAAATGGTAGATTCTCTATATTAGTTTTAACAAATAAGGCATCTCCTTTTACTGGGTTTGGATATATAGAAATTTCTACTCCTAAATGTTGTACAAACCCTTCGTTAGATGTTCTTGCTGTTCCGCAAGCACCTAGATTAGTCCATCCACTTGCTGTTCTTTCATATAAATTACCTAAATAGGTTACTTGATCTCCCACCGAGTAAGATTGGCTACCATTATATTCTGCAACTCCTGCACACTTATCTGCAGATCCATTGGCTAAACTTACAGCGTCTACTGCCATATCACCTTGCCAAGTTGTACCTGTTGTCCCATCAAATCTTAATTTTACTGAATTTCCTGAGTAAGAAGACAAATCTACATTTGCATCTAACCAAGAATTACCTTGATTACCAGATCGTGTCCAAATTGTTGACCAAGTTGATCCATTGTTAGTACTAATAGCCAAACTTAAACTTCCCATTGCAGATGTACCATACATATGATATTTAAAGCTAAAGCTTCCGTTATTAATTCCAGATAAATTAAAACAAGGCGATACTAATAAGGCACGTTTAGTAGAATAATTTGGTGCTGAAGACTCCATGAATACATATTGTGATCCTTCACTTGCGCTAGATGGTCCAGTGTTACTTGACGGAGTAGACCCACTTCTTCTAGTCCAATTAAAGTCGTCACCACTACCTTGTGTCCAAGCGCCAAAACCTGATTCAAAACCTTCATTATAAGGAAAAGAAGAAATTGCTCCAGAACAACCTGTTGTACTTGCTGGACTTACTACAATACTTCTAGTGACTTGGTTTGCTGCATTACCTGCTGCATCACTTACATTATAGTTTCTTGTATACGTTCCTGCTGTATTAGTATTAACTGTTCCTGAAATTACAATACTAGAAGTAAGGTTTCCATCAACATTATCCGTTGCAGTAGCACCTTGTTCTGTATATGTATCACCAACAGTTAAGTTAATTGTAGATCCTCCAATTAAACTAATAACTGGTTTAACCGTATCTGCAGCTCCAACCGTTAAATTAATAGTATAATCTTCCACTTCTCCATAAGAAAAAGTTTCGCAAGATGTAGGCACTGCGTTATATTTCATAGATACTCTTAACCTTGTGCTACCTGTAACAGCACTACTTGGCACTGTAAAGCTTCCTGTTGCTGGAGTTGCTGTTGATGCAGCTTTAGAGAAAATTTGTTCTCCTGAATCTGTAAAATCACCATCGTTATTATAGTCAATCCAAGCTGCATAACCCTCTGCATAAGTGGTTCCTGTCCAAGTTGGAGTAATTGTAATAGTATTAGAAGATCCTTTAGTTAAATTAGTCGTTATGCTAGTAAAATCTGAATATAATTGTGCTCCTGAGGCATTGTTAATAGATCCTACTTGAACACGACTAATATACTCGTCACTAACACTATTCCCTTGCGAAGCACAATATTGCGTACCTGTTGTACAAGGTGTACATGCAGAACCACCACAATCAACGCCTGTTTCGTCTCCATTTTGAACACCATCTGTACAAGTTGGTGTAGTTCCACCTCCTCCACACTTATCAGATAATCCTAAAGCTGCACGAGGTCCACCACTAAGTAACGTTGCTCGCATACGCGCTTTTTGTCCTTGTGTAAATAAATTCATACAAGAGTCATTGGTATAATCCATATAGTTTTGCACCATATCTGTAGACCCACAAGATACTTGTCCTACTGGACATCCACCATTTGACGTTTGATGTGTAGGTGTATCACTTACAAAATCATTACCACAATTAGCATCTCCCCAAATATGACGTAAATTTAAAAAGTGACCTACTTCGTGTGTTGTTGTTCTTCCACCATCAAAAGGTGCACTAACATTACCAACTCTACCAAAATAATTGTAGCCCATTACAACACCATCTGTTGCTGCACTGCCACCAGGAAATTGAGCATAACCTAAAATAGTATTTCCTCCACTTGTCATTTGTGGTACAATCCACATGTTTAAATACTCACTAGTATTCCATGGGTTAACACCTCCAGTGGAAGTTCTCTTCATATCATCAGACGTTCCCCAATCTTGACGTGTCACTTGTTTTCTAGTAATACCTGTTGTTGTATTTCCGTTTGGATCAATGGTTGTTAAACAAAACTGAATTTCAGAATCGGCTGCCTGTGACCACGTATTATCTGCATCCGGATTAGTGCGTCTAAAATCTTCGTTTAAAACATCTAATTGTGACTGGATTTGAGCTACACTAATGTTTTCGGTACTGTTTCTATACAAAACATGTACTACGACTGGTATAGTAATTATACTTCCATCAATTCTGGCATTTTGGGATTGTGCAACACGTTGTTGCGTAAAAGCTTCGATCTGATCCATTCTTTGCTCTAATGTTGTATCTAATTGTTTTCTGTATTCTAAGTTCTCCATTGTTGAACAATTTCTATCTTGCTGAGCAAAAACAGAAAGCGTTAATAAAAAACTTAATAATGATAAAGTAATTGTTTTTTTCATGCTAATTAATTAATGGATTAAGATAATAATTATTAATTTGATGGTTAAATTATTAAAACTTTAACAATAAATCATTTTTAACTATTTGTTTTTCGATTAAAAACAACGTATTAAAAAACATTCGCTTTTATGTGTGGTTTAACCCGCAATCATTTGAAAGAAATTAATTACTTTTACCCTATATGAGCGAGATTTTACTTAAAACAGAAGGTCTAACAATTGACGTAAAAAATGGATCTGACTACAAGACCATTATTAATAACATTTCATACCATATTAATACTAACGAAATTGTTGGTGTTGTAGGAGAATCTGGTTCTGGTAAATCCGTATCATCTTTAGCTATTTTAGGGTTGTTATCTAAGGCTATTTTTAAAATAACTTCAGGAAGTATAATTTTTGAAAATAAAGACTTAACAACTTTAAGTAATAAAAATCTGCAAACCATAAGAGGCGCCAAAATTGGAATGATTTTTCAGGAACCAATGAGCTCTTTAAATCCATCTATGACATGTGGTAAGCAAGTTGAAGAGATCTTACATCAACACACATCTTTAACTAAAAAACAAATTAAAGCAGAAACACTAGTATTACTCGAAAAAGTAAAACTTCCAAATCCTGAACGCGTTTATCAAGCTTATCCTCACGAAATTTCTGGTGGACAAAAACAACGCGTCATGATTGCTATGGCAATTGCATGTAAACCTCAACTTCTTATTGCTGATGAGCCAACCACTGCTTTAGATGTAACGGTTCAAAAAGAAATAATTAGTCTATTAAAAGAGCTACAAACCGAAACTAAAATGAGTATTATTTTTATTACTCACGATTTAAGTTTAATATCAGAAATTGCAGACCGAGTGCTTGTTATGTATAAAGGTCAAATTGTAGAGCAAAATACTGCTAACACAATTTTTAATAAGCCAAAAGACAATTATACTAAAGCGCTTATTAAATCTAGACCATCATTAGATGTTAGACTTAAAACACTACCAACAATAGCTGATGTATTAAAAAATGAAGTTTCGGAAGTAGTCGTGACTAGTGCTATGCGTCAAATTCAGCATAAAAAAATATATGCTAAATTACCATTATTAGAAGTTAAAAATCTTGAAAAAGAATATATTTCTAAATCAGTTTTTTTTGCTAAAGCAGAAACATTTAAAGCAGTTAATAATGTTAGTTTTAATTTGTACGAAGGTGAAACTTTAGGACTAGTAGGGGAATCCGGCTGTGGTAAATCTACCTTAGGAAACGCCATCCTACTATTAGATAAAGCCACTAAAGGTCAAATTTTATATAAAGGCAAAGACATTACCAATTTAACTAAAGCTGAAACAATAGCTATTAGAAAAGATATTCAAATCATTTTTCAAGATCCTTACGCCTCACTAAACCCAAGGTTAACTATTGGTAATGCAATCATGGAACCTATGAAGGTGCATAATTTATACGCTAATGATACTGAAAGAAAAGCAAAAACTTTAGAGATATTAAATCGTGTTGGACTGGATGACACTGCCTATAATAGATATCCACATGAGTTTTCTGGAGGACAAAGACAACGTATAGGAATAGCGCGTACTATTGCATTACAGCCTAAATTAATTGTTTGTGACGAGTCTGTGTCTGCTTTGGACATATCTGTACAAGCACAAGTTTTAAATTTATTAAATGAACTAAAAGAAAAGTTTGGTTTTACCTACATTTTTATTTCTCACGATTTAGCTGTAGTAAAATACATGAGTGATCAACTTTTAGTAATGAATAAGGGTAAAATAGAAGAATTAGCTGATGCTGATATAATATACAACACACCTCAAAAAGCCTACACAAAAAAGCTAATTGCTGCCATCCCAAAGGGACTATAGCATAAATACTTTTTTTGTTAAATAGAAAACGCTGCTAATAAAATTAACAGCATTTTTAAATCCTTTTCTTAAATTCTTAAAAAACATAGTAGGTCAAGTTTTTGATAAATTTGAAACAAAAAAGTATTAAAAATAGATTAAGTCATGGTAGACTTGGTTTATTTCTAATGGTTAGGTTTGGGATTGTAAACATACAACCTCTTTTGATAATAATCAGACAAAAAGCATAATTATTCGATAAAATACACTTAATTTTAACATTTAGTGTATTATTAAACCTTTTTTACTTTGTTTTTTTAGCTGGCTTAGTAGTCAAAACACCTCTAGTAGGATAGTAACTTCTACCGTAATTAGAACGTCTATCCTCACCTAATCTAGCTGCCACTTGGTTAGTCATTTTAATTACAAAAACCTCCTCAGCATTTGGAAACGACAAATCGCGTCCATCTGCATCTATTTTTTGACCTTTAGACGTATGGTTTCTCTTTCTAGCCAGATAATCTTCTGTATCATATAACTCATTATAACAATGAATTAATTCATGAGATAATAAGGATACAGGAGAATTGTATCCTTTATTGCGTTTAAACCATCTTTTTTTATGATTTTTCCTAAAAATAACACCATGTGTATCGTAAAACATAATGGTGTTATATTTAGGGCTGTAAGCATTTTTTTGACCTGAAACAATTGTTATATTATTATCGACGTCTTGAATTAACACGTCAATGACATCAACATTATATGTTTGATTGTCCTCTTTAAAAGTTATGGTAAGCGCACTACTTTTTACTAAAAAATCCAAAGCAATGGTCACATTTTTTAAAAACCGATCTTCAATTATATCATGATTTCTATCTAATACATAATGATAGTCTATAAACTGATTACTTAAGGTCTTAATACGCATTATAATATATCCATTTCTGGGATATCTCCTTCAATAATCAAATGACCTTCAGTAGCTTTTTGAATTTGATCTACAGTAACTCCTGGTGCACGTTCTAATAGTTTAAAACCGCTATCTGTAACTTCAATAACAGCTAAGTTGGTAACAATTTTTTTAACACAACCAACACCTGTTAAAGGAAGACTGCACTTTTTAAGTAGCTTAGATTCGCCTGCTCTGTTGGTATGCATCATTGCCACAATAATATTTTCTGCACTAGCTACAAGATCCATAGCTCCTCCCATACCTTTAACCATTTTACCAGGTATTTTCCAATTGGCAATATCACCATCTTCCGACACTTCCATAGCTCCTAAAATAGTTAAATCAACATGTTGTCCTCTAATCATAGAGAAGCTCATCGCTGAATCAAAAAAGCTAGCTCCTGGTAAAGTTGTAATGGTTTGTTTTCCTGCATTAATAATGTCTGCATCTTCTTCTCCATCAAAAGGAAAAGGTCCCATACCTAAAACTCCATTTTCTGATTGAAATTCAACTTCTATATCCTCACGCACATAATTGGCAACTAAGGTTGGAATACCAATTCCTAAATTAACATAGTAGCCATCTTGCACTTCTTTAGCTATTCGCTTTGCTATTCCTGTTTTATCTAACATAATGTATGTCTTTTAACTTCTTTGTCTAACTGTTCTTTGCTCAATTCTTTTCTCATATTTTTCACCCTGAAAAATACGTTGTACAAATATACCTGGAATGTGTATTTGATTAGGGTCTAACTCACCAACCGGAACCAACTCTTCAACCTCAGCAACGGTAATTTTAGCTGCTCCAGCCATGCACGGATTAAAGTTTCTAGCTGTACCTTTAAAAATTAAATTTCCGGCTGCATCACCTTTCCATGCTTTTACAAAAGCAAAGTCTGCTTTAAAAGCGTGCTCTAGCACATACATTTTACCATCAAACTCTCTAGTTTCTTTTCCTATGGCTACTTCTGTACCAAAACCTGCTGGTGTAAAAATAGCTGGAAATCCTGCTTGAGCAGCACGACAACGTTCGGCTAAAGTCCCTTGTGGAATAAGCTCTACATCTAATTCGCCAGACAACATTTGTCTTTCAAACTCATCATTTTCTCCTACGTAAGAGGATACCATTTTTTTTATTTGCTTTTTTTGAAGTAGCAAACCTAAACCAAAGTCGTCAACACCTGCATTATTTGAAATACAAGTTACACCTTTAACATTACGCTTTACCAGCTCTGCTATCGCATTTTCCGGAATACCGCTAAGACCAAAACCACCTAACATAAAGGTCATATTATCTTGTACGCCTTCTAACGCATCTGAAACTGAATTAACTGTTTTTAGAATCATTATTTTCTAATTTTTTGTGGTTTAAATTTAATAAATAAAAAAGCCATTCTGAAGAGAATGGCTTTTAATTTTAAAGATATATTATAAGTTACATTTCTAACTCATCTGGGACTTCGTCATCTAATAAATCTAATCCTTGTGAATCTCCTCCATCTGGAACATATCCTTCACAATCTACTGCGATAGATAATTCTGAAGGACGTGTAAAACTACCTTGAGAGACGTCTAGAGTTTCATCTTCGTAACAACTTTTCATGTACATTCCCCAAATTGGTAATGCCATAGCTGCTCCTTGACCGTAAGTAATACTTTTAAAATGAACAGCTCTATCTTCTGCTCCAACCCAGACACCTGTTACCAAATTTGGTACCATTCCCATAAACCAACCATCTGACTGGTTTTGCGTAGTACCTGTTTTACCTGCTATTGGGTTTTTAAACTCATAAGGATAACCTGTAATAATTTCTGGATACACACCAGTTTTAGGCATCCATGTTCTACGTAGTCTTGATCCTGATCCCGATTGCGTAACACCTTCCATTAACTTAACGGTTACATATGCTGTTTCCTCACTTAAAACATCTTTAGTTTCGGGTACAAATTGATATAAAACTGTATCATTTTTATCAACTATTGTCGTTACCATAACCGGTTTTGTGTAAACCCCTTGGTTAGCAAAAGCGGAATATGCACCTACCATTTCATACACACTAATGTCAGGTGTACCTAATGCAATAGATGGCACTAATGGTATATCTGATGTTATTCCTAAATTTTTAGCTAATTCGGCAACTGGTTGTGGACCAACCTTATCCATTAACCTTGCTGTAATTGTATTTACAGATTTTGCTAAAGCCTCCTTTAATGTTAGGTCTCCACTATAATTATTATCATCATTTTTAGGAGCCCAAGGCTCTGGATTACCATATTTATTAGCCTCAATAGTTAAAGGCGCTAATGGTAATTTGTCACATGGCGACATATGCAATTGATTTACTGCTGTTGCATAAACAAAAGGCTTAAATGTAGAACCTACTTGACGTTTACCCTGTTTTACGTGATCGTATTGAAAATGTCTATAATTCATACCACCAACCCATGCTTTAACATGACCAGTTTGTGGATCCATACTCATCATTCCTGGGTGCAGGAAAGACTTGTAATAACGCATAGAGTCAATAGGCTTCATTATGGTATCAAATTCTCCTGGACTACCATCTTTTTCCCATTTAAAAAGGGTCATTTGAGCTGGCTTATAAAAAGACGCTCTAATTTCTTTATCATTTTTACCAGCATTTTTTAAGATTCTCCAACGCTCACCACGTTTCATTGCTGTATTTAATAACTTATCAACTTCATCTGAAGATAAATCTAAAAAAGGAGCAGTTTTATTTCGCTCTGGTGTATTTTGATTAAAAAACTCTGCCTGAAGTCTTGGCATATGTCTAGCAACAGCTAACTCAGCATATTTTTGCATACGTGAGTCTATGGTTGTATAGATTTTTAAACCATCATTATACAAACTATACTTAGAGCCATCTGCTTTTCTGTTTTTTGGATCTGCGATCCATTCTTTCATAAATTCTGTTAGATAACCTCTAAAATAAGTTGCAGATCCTGAACTATGACTATCAGGTGTATAATTTATACCTAAATCTGTTTTTTGAAGCGAATCTTTTTCAACATCTGTGATATAACCATATTTAGCCATTTGATCAAACACCGTATTTCTACGTTGTTTGGTCCTAATTGCACGTTGTCCCTTATCTTTAAGTGGATTAAAAAGTGATGGATTTTTAAGCATCCCAACAATCATTGCTGACTCTTTAAGTGTTAACTCTTTAGGCTCTTTACCTCCAAAATAAATCCTTGAAGCTGAACGAATCCCATCTGCATTATTGTCAAAATCTACAATATTAAGGTATTGCGCTACAATTTCTTCTTTGGTATATTGACGCTCTAATCTTATAGCTATAATCCATTCTTTAAATTTTTGAAGGACTCTTTTTACTTTATTGCTAGAGGCTCTTTTTGTAAATAGTTGCTTAGCCAATTGTTGCGTAATTGTACTTGCTCCTCCACTTCCAGGCTTTAAAACTGCACGTAAAGTACCACGTCCATCAATACCAGAATGCTCCATGTACCTTACATCTTCTGTTGCAATTAATGCTTGTACTAAATGCTCTGGTAACTCGTCAAAACTAACTGGTGTTCTATTATCACGAAAATAAAAATTACCTAATGTTTTTCCGTCAGATGAAATAATTTCTGTAGCTAAGTTTGTTTTTGGATTTTCTAATTGTGTGTGATCTGGCATTTCGCCTAACACTCCCCAAGATGCTAGTAGAAACAATAACACTACTGATAATAAACCTCCTAAAAACAGCATCCAAAACCATCTAATATACTTATCAAAGTTTGTTGCTTCTGCTTTTTTTGTTTTTGCCATATCTATCTGACTTGATTATTCTGTTTTTTCTATTCTAAATCCTACGTCTGTAATACCTTCTAGATTAACGATACCATTAACTTGACCACTACCTCTCATAGCTTGTTGCACATTAACGTTATATGTACCACTTTCATTAAAAATAACACCTTTTTTGTACCACAATTTATTTTCTTTTACGGATGATAACCCTTCACCTAACCACTCACCATTTTTTTTAGTCATATCGTACTCTAAAGTATCTGTTAAAGTTTTTCCGTGAGGAAAATTCATTTCGACGATTAAATACAAATTACTAAATTTATAATCATTTGTATTTCTAACGTTAACAAATAAATTATAAGGATTGATAGAGTCTGGCGCGTTTATTTTAAAATTAACTACATCTTTTTTGTTCCAAGATGTTGAAACACTTTGATACTGATCAAACACCGCTTTATCATCGCATGACGTTAGCAGTACTAGCAATAAGACAACTAGAATTTTACTTATTTTCATTAGTTGAATTGTTATTGTTTTCAGGTCTTTTTTTGTTTGGCTTACGTTTTGGCCTAGGTTTAGGTTTTGGCTTAGCACTATTTGCCTGACTTTTATTTGGTTGGTTTTTATTTGGTTGCGCTTTGCTATTAGCCTGATTTTTATTATTTGTATTAACCCTTTTGTTAGGTTTAGCTTTTTTGTTATCAGTAGTTTTAACCTCAGCTTTGTTATGAACAGGCTTTTTGTTTCTACTTCTATTGTTTTTACGTTTTTTATTGCTTTTTGGACTATCAAAACGTGTTAAACTATCTTGACCTACAACGTTTTCAAACTCTGTTTTAGTATCTACAAGCAGTTCTACAGCGTATTCTTCAAGGCTTGCTACCTTTTCTCTTTTTTTATTTATTGCAATAATTTCTCTAGCTTGATCTGTAGTAATTAAGTGCCAATTCATCCATTCTCCTTCATAGGCATACCACATATGTCCTTTAAAAATATCTGTTTTTTGACACACAGCAGTTCCTTTTTCTGTGTATAATTTAGTGTCTGGTTTTGGAAATGCTTTTAAGGCGTCTAAGTACGAATCCAACTCGTAATTTAAACAACACTTAAGCTTACCGCATTGACCTGCTAATTTTTGAGGGTTTAGTGATAATTGTTGGTAACGTGCAGCACTTGTGCTTACAGACCTAAAATCTGTTAACCAAGTAGAACAACATAACTCACGACCACAAGATCCAATACCACCAAGTCTAGAGGCTTCCTGACGGAAACCGACTTGTTTCATTTCGATACGTATTCTAAACTCTCTGGCATATATTTTAATAAGCTCTCTAAAATCTACGCGCTCTTCAGCTGTGTAATAAAATGTAGCTTTACTACTATCACCTTGAAACTCGATATCAGAGATTTTCATGGATAGTTTTAAATCGATAGCAAATTGACGTGCTTTAACCTTCATAGGTTCTTCTTTATCACGTGCTTCGCTCCAGATATCTATATCTTTTTGAGAGGCTTTACGGTATATTTTTAATACATCGTTTTTAGTATCTATTTTTTTACGTTTGATTTGTACGCGAACTAATTCTCCCGTAAGGGTAACCATACCAATATCATGACCAGATTGTGCTTGAGTAGCAACAATGTCTCCAATACTTAGTGTTAAATTTTCTGAATTATGATAATAATGTTTACGTCCGTTTTTAAATCTAACTTCAACCCAATCAAACGGTTTCTCGCCATTTGGGACAGACATATTTGCTAACCAATCAAACACGGTTAATTTATTGCAACTATCTGTACCACATGTTCCGTTATTTTTGCAACCTTTTGGTTGTCCGTCTTTTCCTGTAGCGCAACTTTGACAAGCCATACTATTTATATGTATATATTGAATCTTAAGGTGTTAACCCAAAGATGAAGATTAATAATTAGTTGTTTCCGCGAAAGCGCATACCAACTCCTGTTAATGTGTAAAGATAAGATTATTTAGGTGACTTTAAAATATAAAAAAAGCGCAGTAAAATTTACCACGCTTTTTGCAATATTAAAATAGTGTTTTTTACTTTTTAAAAGTTTCAAATATATTACGTAAATCTTTTTTATATGGTAAATGATCTGCACGACCTTTTTTAAAGATATCGTTACTATTACCTTGTCCTTTTCTTAGTGCTTTTTGCTCTTCAAATGGTAACGCATGTATTTCTTTACAAGCTGTAGAACAGCAATTATCCATTTCGGTCTTACAATCTTCGCATTGTATAAAAAGTAGGTGACAGGCATCATTAGCACAATTTACATGTGTATCACATGAGGTACCACATTGGTGGCATTTTGCGATAACGTCATCACTAATTTTTTCTGAGCGTCGCTCGTCAAATACAAAGTTTTTTCCTATAAACTTATTATCTATACCTTCTTCATTAACCTGTCTGGTGTATTCAATAATACCACCTTCTAGCTGATAGACATTTTTAAATCCTTTATGTTTGTAGTAAGCACTTGCTTTTTCGCAACGGATGCCTCCTGTACAATACATTAGTAGGTTTTTTTCTTCTTTATGCTCGCGTAAATCTGCTTCGATTATATCCAAAGATTCTCTAAAAGTATCTACATCTGGAGTTACTGCACCATCAAAATGCCCAATTTCACTTTCATAATGGTTACGCATATCTACACATACTGTGTTTGGATTTGCTAACATGTCGTTAAACTCTTTAGCGGATAAGTGTACACCTTTATTGGTAACATCAAAAGTAGCGTCGTTTAATCCGTCTGCTACTATCTTATCTCGCACTTTAACTTTTAGCTTTAAAAAAGACATGTTGTCCTGTTCTACAGCTATATTTAATCTAACATCTTTTAAAAAATCGATGCTATCCAAATGGTTTTTAAAGGCGTCAAATTGATCTGCTGGTAATGATAGTTGTGCATTAATCCCTTCGGTAGCGACATAAATACGACCTAGGACGTCTAAACTATCCCATTTAATAAATAATTGGTCTCTTAATTGTTGTGGATTGCTAATTTGAGCATACTGATAAAAAGATAACGTTAGACGGTCTTTTCCAGCTTTTTCTATAAGTTCTGCTCTTTCAATAGCGCTTAATTTGTTGTACAGTTGCATGCTATACTTAGTTTTAAGTGTTAATAAAAAGTTTTTGCAAAGGTATTATTTAAAATGAATTAGCCAATTTACATCCAAAAAAAAGTCCCTTGCGCTTTGCAAAGGACTTTTAATAGACTAACTCGTTAATAATTTTTTAATATTAATTAAAAAATGTTACGAGTTAACCTCCATCGGCTTTACAGTTACTATTAAGTAAAACAGCAACTGAAACGCCTAATGTTTTTGTAAATACTAGTCTTTTTAAATATCTCATGCCTCTAATTATTAAAGGATTAACATTTTAAAAGCGGATTAAATTTTCTTTTTCATAGCATATTTTTTCCACTTCAATAAGTAGATGCAAAAACTTTAAAAAGGTTGCGTCATAAAATTAAAATTCGTTAAAAAAAGTAGTATTTTAGCATAGAATTTTTAATAAACTATTGACGATGAGTAAAGAAAACGAAGCAAAACTAAAAGCACTACAACTAACTTTAGACAAGTTAGATAAGGCTTACGGTAAAGGAACAGTAATGAAAATGAGTGATGCTGCAGTAGTGGATGTGGAAGCTATCCCTACAGGATCTTTAGGTTTAGATATTGCTTTAGGCGTTGGTGGCTACCCTAGAGGAAGAGTCATTGAAATATATGGACCAGAATCTTCTGGTAAAACTACTTTAACATTACACGCTATAGCAGAAGCGCAAAAAGCTGGTGGTATTGCTGCTTTTATTGATGCAGAACATGCTTTTGATAGATTTTATGCACAAAAATTAGGCGTAGATATTGACAACTTAATTATATCTCAGCCTGATAATGGTGAGCAAGCTTTAGAGATTGCTGACAATTTAATTAGATCTGGAGCAATTGATATAGTAGTAATTGACTCGGTTGCAGCTTTAACACCTAAAAGCGAAATTGAAGGTGAAATGGGAGACTCTAAAATGGGACTTCATGCAAGATTAATGTCTCAAGCACTTAGAAAATTAACTGCATCTATTAGTAAAACTAATTGTACTGTTATTTTTATTAACCAATTACGTGAAAAAATTGGTGTTATGTTTGGTAACCCAGAAACAACAACTGGTGGTAATGCTTTAAAGTTTTACGCTTCTGTTAGGTTGGATATTAGACGATCTACACAAATAAAAGATAGCAATGGAGAAGTACTTGGTAATAAAACCAGAGTTAAAGTGGTTAAAAACAAAGTAGCTCCACCTTTTAGAATGGCTGAATTTGACATCATGTATGGTGAAGGCGTAAGTAAAGTTGGAGAAATATTAGATGTAGCAGTTGAAAAAGAAATTGTCAAGAAAAGCGGTTCGTGGTTTAGCTATGAAGACACTAAACTTGGTCAAGGTCGAGATGCTGTTAAACTAATAATTAAAGATAATCCAGAATTATTTGAAGAGTTAGAACAGAAAATTAAACAAGCTATTAAAGACAGTCTTTAAAACAAAAAATCCCGATAAATCGGGATTTTTTTATTTTAAGACGCAACCTTTTAACTTATTAAGCATCTACACTTTAAACAACGTTAGTTTACACAAAACAATGAAGCCATTTTTTATTTGTTTAATAGCTCTTTTTGCTTTTTCTTGTAGTATTGAAGAAGAAGATAATACAAATAGCTACATAGCAGTTTTGCCTATTGCAAGCGTCTCTATGCCTCAATACTTTGAATACGGCGAAACTTATCAAATAGAAATAACTTACTTAGCTCCTACCACATGTCATTATTTTAATGATATTTATTATGACCTAGAAGGAAACACAAGTCATGTTGCTATTTTAAATACAGTAGTAGATAACGGAAATTGCGAAACAACAAATCTAGAAGCCCAAACGTCTTTTAACTTTGAAGCAAATACTACTGGATTACATATCTTTAAATTCTGGCAAGGCGAAGATGAAGATGGACAAGATATGTACCTATTAATGGAAGTTACTGTTGAGTAAATAATTATTAACTAACACCTTGTTTAAATTTGAGTTTAGAACAACTCATACATAAATGTAAGTCTAATGATACTAAAGCGCAAAGCGAATTATACCAGCTTTTTTCAAGCAAATTATTCTCTGTTAGCTTAAAGTATTCAAGCTCTTATGTGCAAGCTGAAGACAATTTACAAGATGCATTTATAACCATTTTTGCAAAAATAAAACAGTATAAAAACAAAGGTAGTTTTGAAGGTTGGTTAAAAAGAATAACCATTAATACCATAATGCAACGCTACAGAAGTCAAAAAGTTTTTGAAATAATTAATGAAGAAGCTATAGTTGACGAAAGCATTGACATAGATGACGAGGATGTTGGGATAGATTTTTTGTTGCAATGTATACAAGAGTTACCAGATAGGTATCGCTTGGTTTTTAATTTATATGTTTTAGACGGTTATTCGCATAAAGAAATTGCAGAAATGCTTGCAATAACAACAGGAACAACAAAATCAAATTTAGCTAGAGCTAGACAATTATTAAAAGAAAAAATAGTAGCCTATAAAACGGGACAAAAATCCCAATTGTTATAATGAGTAGTAAAAAGAATATAGATCGCCTATTTCAGGAAAAATTCAAGGATTTTGAAGCTAAACCCGACCCAAAGGTTTGGCAGAATATACATTCAAAATTAAAAGAAGAAGAGGAAGATAACAAGCCTATTGCTATCCTTCCGTTGTGGTTAAAATTAAGTGGTATTGCAGCCACATTTGTCTTACTGTTAGTTTTAGGAAACACCATTTTTAGTAGTCCTTCTGCTGTAAATACACCAACAACAGTAGATAATCCAAGTCCAAATAACAACACCATAAAAAACAGCCCAACTTTAAATGAAAAGCAAAAGCTGCAACAAAATAATTCCAATATTAATGAAGCAACTACTGATGCATCAGAAACTATAAACAAAGAGAACAACACCATAGTTACTAATAACCAAGACCCTAAAAACACGATAACTAAAGGTAATAGCAAAAAAGACAACAAAGCTAATTTAATCCAACAGCAATCAGCTTCAAATTATACCAAGTCTTCTATTGCTACTAACACTATTCAGAACAACAATAAGGTATCAAAAGGTAATTATACTCTTCAAAAAAATAAATTCTCAGTTTCTTCAAACAAAACAACAACAGATAATCAAACTAAACTATTACAAAAATCTGTAGTTAAAAACCAGGTGAATCCTAAAAAACAACCTACTAATATTACAAACAAAGACAATATAACTAAAGCTATAACACAAGAAAACATAGCAAAAAGCACTATTGTAAAGGATACTATACAACAGCAAAAACCATCTATTGAAGATGCAATTGCAAATAATAAAGCTATTAAAGACCTTATTGAAAAAGAAGAAGAAGAAGAAGAAGAGGCTAATAACAGGTGGAATGTTTATGCTAACATTGCGCCTGTTTATTACAATGCATTTGGAGAAGGATCACATATAGATGAACAGTTTAATAAAAACAACAAATCAGGAGAGGTTAATACAAGTTATGGCGTTAAAGTAGGTTATACTTTAAATGATAAATTAACTATTAGATCTGGTATTAATAAGTTAAATTTAAGCTACGACACAGACGACGTTATTGTATATCAAAACGTTAGTACTAATCCTAGTCCTAAAGAAATTAGAAACATAGATTTTAATCCAGAAAACAACCAATCAATCAATATTATAAGTAGTAATAGCTTGCTATTGGGTAATAACAACTCCAGTTTAATCAAAAATGTTGGGCTTAGTCAGAGAATATCTTATTACGAAGTCCCTGTAGAAATTGAATATGCTGTAGTTAATAATCAATTTAGCTTGAACCTAATTGGAGGTCTAAGTACTTTTGTTTTAGATGATAATAAACTAGTTTCAGAATTTGATGGTTTTAAAATGGAGATTGGTAGTGCTAATAATATTAACAACTTAAGTTTTAGTGCCAATTTTGGTGTGGGTTTAAATTATAAATTTTCAGAATCTGTCATTTTTAATTTTGAACCAACCTTTAAATATCAATTAAATGCATTTTCCAACACCTCTGGAAACTTCAATCCTTATATTATAGGAGTTTACACAGGGTTTAGTTATAGATTTTAAGTATTGATTTAGTTTTTAAGTGTCCCTTTAAGTAGGGAATTAATACTGTAAGAGCTGCTCTGTGCCAAGAGCAGCTTTTTTTTTATGCGTTATAAATCTCTAATTGCTTTAAAATAATCTCTCTAGATTTTTTATTTAAAGATTTAGTATCCTCTATAGTTAAATCATTTGTGGGTATAAAATGGTGCACTTTAGCTCTTAATACTCCTGGTCCACCACTAAAAAAAGTATAAGAAAAACGTTTTTTATTATCTGCAAAAGTTATTGGCACAATAGGCGTTTTATGGTTTATCGCTAAACGGAAAGCACCATCTTTAAACTGGTCTAATATTATATGTTCTTCTGGGACTAACCCTTCAGGAAAAATACAAATGCTTAACCCTTGTTTAAGTCGTCTTTGCGCTCTTAAAAAAACGGCTTGCCTACTCTTAACGCTATTTCTATCCACTAATATGCATGTTCTTTTATAGAAAAATCCAAACAATGGTATTTTAGCCAACTCAGCTTTTCCAACAAAAACAAAAGGATTCTTAACAGTAACCAACATTAACATAATATCTAGCATAGAGGTGTGATTACCTATAAACATGTAGCTTTTGCTACGTTCCGGTTTTTGCAAATACTCTGTTTTAGTTGGCAATCCCATACCTATTAAAATAAATCTAGCCCAAATACGAGCTAATTTGAAAAAATAAGGATACCAAGATTCTTTTAAAATAGAAACAATCAATAACGGAAATAGGATTATAATTGGCACTGCTACTAATATGTAGAACCAAATACGATATAATACCCAAAAAATATACTTAAATACTATCATTTGCTGTCAAAACTAACTAAATTAATTGAGGTATTCTACTAAAAAAAGTACCTTTGCTATTCAGAATTAAATTTAATCATGGCAAGAATACTTACAGGAATTCAAAGTACAGGAACACCACATTTAGGTAATATACTAGGTGCAATTTTACCTGCTATAAAATTATCAGAAAACAGTGATAACGAATCATATTTGTTTATAGCAAATTTGCACACCTTAACACAAATTAAAAATGCAGAAGAATTAAGACACAATACCTACTCTGTTGCTGCAACCTGGTTAGCTTTTGGATTAGACATAGAAAAAACAGTGTTTTACAGACAAAGTGATATCCCTCAAGTTACAGAACTTGCTTGGTATTTAAACTGTTTTTTTCCATTCAATAGATTGCAATTAGCACATGGTTTTAAAGATAAAGCAGACCGTTTAGAAGACGTAAACTCTGGTTTATTTATGTACCCAATGCTTATGGCTGCAGATATTTTATTGTATGATGCAGAAGTTATCCCTGTCGGTAAAGACCAACTTCAACATATCGAATTTACAAGAGATGTAGCCTCTCGTTTTCATGCAAAAATGGGCGAAGCTTTTGTTTTACCAGAAGAAAAACTGCAAGAAAACACTATGCTTATTCCTGGTACAGATGGCGAAAAAATGAGTAAAAGTAGAGACAATTACATTAACATCTTTTTACCAGAAAAGCAACTTCGTAAAAAAATAATGAGTATTGAAACGGATAGCACACCATTAGAAGACCCTAAAGATTGGTCAACTTGCAACTGTTTTGCTTTATATAAATTATTAGCCTCAGAGAGCGAAGTTGAAACCATGAAAGCTAATTACGAAAACGGTAATTATGGTTATGGTCATGCTAAACAAGCATTATATGAGTTAATGTTAACTACTTTTAAATTGGAACGTGAACGTTACAACCATTATATGGCTAACTTACATGAAGTAGATGCTGCTTTAGAAAAAGGAGCTGAAAAAGCTAGAAAAATTGCTAATGATGTATTAGCAAGAGTTAGAGCAAAAGTTGGGTATTAATATAATATTTAAATAACTTCAAATAATTTTCCAGGAAGTGGTCTTACCACACCTTTTAATTCCATATTAAGTAATATGCCAGCTAGCTTATAGGTTGGCATATTACATTTAATAGCAATACTATCTAACAAAGCCTTATTATTTTCTTTTAGGTAATTATAAACAATCTTTTCGTCAGGATCTAACTCAATAAACAACTGCTTTTGTACAGGAGGTTTTTGTAAGTTATCTAATTGCCAGTTTAAAATATAAGGCACATCTAAAGGCGTAGATAGCAAATGTGCCTTTTGTTGTTTAATTAGATTATTACAACCAATACTTTGACTATCTGTGACACGTCCAGGGACTGCAAACACATCTCTGTTATATGAGTTTGCAATATCTGCTGTTACCAGACTACCGCCTTTTTCTGCAGATTCAATTACTATAGTCGCTTGACTAATGCCTGCAATAATGCGGTTTCTTTTTAAAAAATTGTTACGATCAAAAGTATCGCTACTCCAAAAATCAGTAAAAAAGCCTCCATTATTTTCAACTTCTGCAACGTACTTTTTATGCACTTTAGGGTAAATTTGGTTTAAGCCATGTGCTAAACAACCTATAGTTTGTAATTTATTTTTAATGGCAGCTTTGTGTGCTGTAATATCTGTACCATAAGCAAATCCCGAAATTATAATTGGTTTATATATGGCTAACTCTTCAATTAATTTTTCACAAAATGCAATACCTGATGTTGTGATTTTTCTGGCTCCAACAATACTAATAATATGTTTATTATTAAGGTTAATGTTTCCGCTTTCAAACAAAACTATAGGACTATCAATGCAATGTTTTAGGTTTGATGGATACGTTGAGTCAGTAAAAACGTGATGTTTTAGGTTTTCGTCTTTAATAAATTTTAGTTCTTTATCTGCTTCTTCAAAATGACTAGATTGATATAATTCACTTAAAATAATTTCACCTATACCATCAATTTTTAAAAGGTTTTGTTTCTTTTCTTTAAACACAGCTTCTGCACTTCCGCAATGGTTAATTAGCTTTTTTGCGGTAGTATCTCCTATTTTAGAGACGTGTTGTAAGGCTAAAATATAGCGTAATTGGTCGTCATTCATTTTTTATTGCACTGATTTTGAAACTACAAGAAAAGAAATTTAAGTCTGTTAATAACTAATACGCACTAAATTTTCTTGGTTTTTAAAATTTTCTAACTTTGTTACTATGCAATTAGAACATTACATAAGCGATTTATTATACAGATATGATTGTGTTACGGTTCCAGAATTTGGATCGTTTTTAACACAACGTAAATCTGCGCAAGTACACGATAGTACCAATGCCTTTTATCCTCCTAAAAAGCAATTGTCTTTTAACGAGCAAATACAAAATAACGACGGTTTATTGGTACGTTATATAGCAGATATTGAAAAAATACCTTTTGAAACTGCTGCACAAAACCTATCTAAACGCGTTAAGTCTTTAAAGTCTTACTTAGTTGAAGGTGAAACGTTAAGTTTTGAAAACATTGGTGAGTTAATTTTAAATAATGAAGGTAAAATAGAATTTAATCCATCTTACCATTTAAATTATTTAACTGATGCTTTTGGTTTATCACAATTTGTATCTCCTGCAGTAACTAGAGTTGTTTACAAAGAAGAAGCCGAAACCATTGAGCGTGTTATCCCAATTGCGGTAACACCAGAAAAACGTCAAAGCAAATCATACCTTAAGTATGCTGCTATTGCAGTTGTTGCTTTAGGCTTAGCTGGTTTTGGTTTTAATAACTACGTTAATACAGTAGCGCAACACAATCAAATTGCACAAGAAGAGGCAAACACACAATTAGATAGTCAAATACAAGAAGCTACTTTTGTAATTAGCAACCCATTACCTGCTATTACTTTAAATGTAAATAAGCAAACAGGAAATTATCATATTGTTGCTGGTGCTTTTAGAGTCGAAGAAAACTCTGATAAAAAAGTTGCAGAATTACAAGAACAAGGTTTTAAAGCGCGTAAAGTTGGTGTAAACCAATATGGTCTACATCAAGTAGCTTATGCAAGTTATACGTCCAGAGAAGAGGCTAATAACGCTTTAAACAGTATAAGAACAGAACAGAATAAAGACGCTTGGTTATTAATTAAGTCTTTGGACTAAAACTAAGCCATTAAGTATACCAAAAACCTCGTAAGTGTAAATTTACGAGGTTTTTTAATTCTTAATTTATTCTAAAATGCACTAACTAAATCTTAAAATCAGTTTACCTTTGCGCCTGAAAAGAAAAAATTATGATGAACGCAAGAACAGCTGAACACTCTAGAACCGTAATGACAGATTTAGTTTTACCAAGTGAAACTAATCCTTTAAACAACCTTTTTGGTGGCGAATTACTAGCTAGAATGGATCGTGCAGCAAGTATAAGCGCAAGACGACACTCAAGACGTATTGTTGTAACAGCATCTGTAAATCACGTAGCCTTTAACAAAGCAGTCCCTTTAGGAAGTGTAGTTACAGTTGAAGCTAAAGTATCTAGAGCCTTTAAAACCTCAATGGAAATATTTATTGATGTTTGGGTAGAAGACAGAGAGTCTGGAAACCGATCTAAAGCTAACGAAGCTATTTATACTTTTGTTGCAGTGGATGAAACTGGAACACCAGTTGCAATACCAGAATTAATCCCAGAAACTGACTTAGAAAAAGAACGTTTTGCTGCTGCCTTAAGACGTAAACAATTAAGTCTACTACTAGCAGGAAAAATAAAACCTAACGATGCTACAGAGCTTAAAGCTTTGTTTGAATAACATTAAACAAAAAAACCAATGCAAAGCATTGGTTTTTTTTGTTTTTACACGTTTTACATCTTATAAATCCATTCTGCTGGATCCACTGAAGCATCATTTTTATACAAACTAAACCATAAAAGTGTTTCGCCTTCGCTATTAGTAAATACCTCTCCTATTTCTTGTTTGGTTACTATTTTATCTCCTGTTTTAACCGATATTTTCTTTAAATTATGGTAAGCAGATATGTAATTACCATGCTTTATTAAAACCGTAGGATTACCTCTTTTTTGAATTATAATTTTTAAAACCTCTCCTTTAAAAACAGATCTAACAATAGCATTTTGCTCTGTAGCAATACGTACACCACTACTGTTTATAGTTAGTGAAGCATCTGTCGGATGACGTTGCACACCATATTTAACTTTAACCAAACCTTTTTCTACAGGCCAAACTAATTTACCCTTGTTACTTAAAAAATCTGCTGCTAATAGTTTTGCTTCAGGAGTTAATGCAAACGTACTAGACGCTTTAGTTGTTGTGGTTTTTGTGCCAGCTTTTTTGTTAGAATTTGCAATAGCCTCTTTAATAATACGATCAATTTCGCGATCAACCTCTCTGGCTTCTTGTTGCTTTTCTTTAATCTGAGCAGCATACTTATTTAAATCTTTTTTAATAGAAGCCATGATGGTTTCATGCTGCTTCATGTCTACCTCCAAAGCTTTTTGCACCTCTCTGTTTTCTGCAATCAACTTGTCTTTAGCTGCTTTTTGCTTACCAAGTTCAAGGTTTAAATTTTGAAGTTTTAATGCTTTTTCTTTAATGTTTTCTCCTTGTTGCTTTTGATATTTAGAGTACTGATTCATGTACTGTAAACGCTTGTAAGCTTGTCTAAAATTGTTGGAAGACAATAAAAACATAACACGACTTTGGCTGCTTTTATTTTTATATGTATTCAATATTGTTTTAGCGTAATTGTCCTTTAAAATAACCAACTCATCACGTAATCCAGATATTTTTTTTTGGTTTACAGCAATTTCTCTGTTAATCAAATTAGCTTGTTGGTTGGTAACCTTAATCAAGTTACGTCTAACGCTTAATTTGTAATTTAAATCTTCAATTAGTGTTGTTTGGCTTTTTTGCTTGGACTGGTTTTGAAACAGTAAAGCATTGATTTGCTTTATTTGGTTTTTAATTTCAATACGTTTAGCCTCTAATTGATCAATTTTATTTTTTTGCGCTAAAGCGGAAGTTGTGCCTAATATTGCAAAAAAAGAAACTAGTAATAGTAATTGACGATACTTCATAAATTACAACTCTATTTTTTTATAGCCAGAAGGTATTGTAAAAGGAAAACGTACGTCTTCATTTAATTTTACAGACTTAAGCTCTAGATTAATCTCTAATTGCTCTTCATCTTCTATTGCTAGTATTTTGGTTAGTTCAGGTAAGGTTTTGTCGTCTATTTTTTGATAAGCTAAATAATCAATATGTAATATGCGCTTATCATTAGGTTGAGAGATTTCTTGAGCGTCCATTTTAAAATGCGACGGGTTTACAAATAAAAACAACTCAAATAGTTCGCGTTGTTTTTTAGGTTGTAAAATATAAGATTTGTCATTAGCCGACAGGTTATATTTATCATCGTTTAAGTCAAAAAGCGATTGACCTAATAGCATATTTTGCACCTTATTAAAATCCAAATCTGTACCTAATAGGTTACTTAAATACGTAAAATCGCCATCAAAATAAGTATTATCCCATTTGTTATAAAAGGCAACTCTTACTGGCGTAATAAGTACTTTAGCAATCCCTAAATAACTCATCCAGATGGTTTTATCTTTTTCCATTCTAAAGCTTAAAGACACACCTTTTGATTTTTGATTTTGTGTGTAATCTACTTTTAGCTTTCCTGTTAAAGACGTAAAATCTATATTAGCTTTTGTACTATTTTTAATAAGTTGTTTGACTGATAGTTTAGTATCTACCGTTCCTTTAGTCACTAGAGTTTTAGACCCTTTACAGCCAGATACTACCATAGTGATTAATAGTATTACAAAAGATATGCGTGTTTTAAATGCCATTAGTTTAAACCTTCTAGTTTTTTTGCTTTATCTGTAAACGTTTTTGCTTTAGAAAAATTGTTAGTAGCAGTATAAGCTTTGGCTAACTGCTTGTAAAAATCAATCTCCATTTTTGGGTCTTCAATTATATAATCCACACCTACTTCCAAGCTATTTATTGCGTCTTTAGGACGATTTAAATAATTTAAAGCGACACCATTTGCTAAATATAAAACGGGTTGTGATGGAAAAACCTCTAAACCTTCTTCACTTTTTTGATGTGCTTGATCAAACTGTGATAAGTCTATGTGAAGTAAAATAATGTTTCGTAAAATACCAAAGTTTTCTTCTTCTTTTTGTAACGCTTGCTCGTAAAAATTTAATGCTTTTTGCTTTTCGCCTTTTACTAAATAATACTGTGCCAGCTCTACTAAAGTTTTTCCGCTAGATTCTATTTTAGTAAGCATGGACGTGACCTCTACCAAATCTTGCTCGTATTGCTGATTTATGCTGACAAATTTTACAAAATCTGCCAATACCTTAATTTTGGATTCTGGGTTAATTTGTGAGCTTTGCAAAGTGACTTTCATGGATTGAATAGCCTTTTCATTTTCTCCAGCTTCTAAATAAAACTTATACAAAGCTAAATGTACTAGCTCTGATTTAGGGTTAACTTCCAATAATTTTTTTGCGGTTTCAAATGCTTTTTTGGTGTCTCCACTTTCGCTGTAACGATAAATTAATCTTAAATAGGTGTCTTCAGAGTCTGGGTTTTTATCTACTCGTTCTTCTAGGTTTTCAATTTGATCTTTTTTACGACCTGTTGCGTTATAAATCCTGTTACGTAACAAGTCACGATCCTTATTAATACCAAGCTCTTCATCTAATTCATCTAAAATTTTAAGTGCCTCTTTAAAATCTCCAGTTTGCATATATATATTAGCCAAATCTTCTTTATAATCTGGATGATACTTGACTAATTGCCTAACTGTTTTTATGGCTTTTTTATATTCTTTTTGATGAATATAAGTACTATACAATTCGTCTAAAAACCACTCGTTATCAGGAATTTTGTTGACAGCTGTTTTTAGCGCATCCTCTGCTGCACCAAAATTTTTAAGTTGGTTATAGTTTTTACCTAATTCAAAATATAAAATAGCTTCAGAATCATCAATTTCTATGCACTTTAATAAGTTATCTATAGCACGTTGGTAGTTCTCTATTCCTTTTTGTTTTAGGGCTTCAAAAAAGTACTCTTGGTAAGCGTCTGAAACATCTCCTAAATCATCATCAGGTTTTTTGTCAAAATCAATTTGCGCAGTATTAACCTGCGGAAATAGAAATATCCCTAATATGATAAGTAGTATGTAACCTTGTTTTTTCATTAATTTGAAGCTTCGCTTTGCTTTAAAATTTATTCTAATACAGAATAATCTCCTATACTAATTTTGGTGAATTTTCCATCAAACTTAACATGGTTACCAATCATAGCTTCGTCTAAATTAGCATTTTTAATAGACGTATGGTTTTGTATTAGACTATTTTTAACGGTTGAGTCTTCAATAACACAGTTGTTTCCAACCGAAACGTATGGTCCGATTGTTGTGTTTTTAAGCACTACATTCTCGCCAATGTAACACGGTTCAATAATGGTTGCATTTTCGGTTTTAACCGTGTCTGACACTAACTGTTCTTCTCCATCTGCTTTTAAAAAGCCTAACATGCGTTGATTAGTTTCTAAGGTAATGGCTTTATTTCCGCAGTCCATCCACTCGCTAACAACACCTGTTTTAAATACTTTGCCTTCAGACATCATCCCTTTAATACCATCATTAATTTGGTATTCTCCACCATGTATAATATTGTTGTCTAAAACAGTTTGAAGTTGCTTTTTAAGTTGGCTTACTTCTTTAAAATAATAGATACCAATAACAGCTAAATCGCTAACAAACTGTTCTGGTTTTTCAACAAGCTCAATAATTTCGTTGTTATCGTTTAGCTTAACAACACCATAAGCTTCCGGTTGATCTACTTGCTTAGCCCAAATTACAGCGTCTGCTTCTGGATCCAAATTAAAATCTGCCCTAATTAACGTGTCTGCATATGCAATTACCGCTGGACCAGATAATGAGTCCTTAGCACACATTATAGCGTGACCTGTCCCTAAAGGTTGGTCTTGTCTATAAATAGATGCTTTAGCACCTAAGCTTTTTGCTAAATCCTTTAGGCTAGATACCACGTCGTCACCAAACCAAGCTGGATCGCCTAAAACAAAAGCAATCTCTGTAATAGGTTGATTTAAAACTTTAGCAATATCCTTAACCAATCTATGGACTATTGGTTGTCCTGCTACTGGAATTAAAGGTTTTGGTACTGTTAAACTGTGTGGTCTTAGACGAGAACCTCGTCCTGCCATAGGAACTATTATTTTCATGTTATTAAATGCCTACCTAAGCAGGAATCTTGTTATAGTTAAACTAATATTTTATTTTAAATTAAATTTTTGGCTTACATTACTTTTATTTTGTGCCTGTACTACCAAATCCACCTTCACCTCTATCGGTTTCAGAAAGTGTTTGTACTTCTACCCATTCTGCACGTTCATGTTTTGCAATTACTAATTGTGCTATACGCTCGCCATTCTGGATTATAAAATCTTCGTTGGAAAGGTTTACTAAAATAACACCAATTTCTCCTCTGTAATCAGCATCAATTGTTCCTGGTGCATTTAATACAGTTACTCCGTTTTTTGCTGCAAGACCACTTCTAGGTCTAACTTGAGCTTCTAATCCTATAGGCAATTCTATAAACAAGCCTGTTTTAACGATAGTACGTTGTAAAGGCTGCAATTGTATAGCTTCAGTAATATTGGCTCTTAAATCCATTCCTGCAGACGCTATGGTTTCATAGTGTGGTAATGCATGATTGGATTTATTAATTATTTTAATTTGCATATTGTTTATTTGCTTCTGTTTAACCTGAGTTTCAGGTTAATTTAATTTCTTTTTAATAAACGTTTTATTTCTTTCTTTTCAAAAAGAACTATTAAACCCAAAAATACTAAAACTATAATAGTATTAATATAATAGTTGGCTTTTGTACTTAATGCTACAATAGATAGCGCTACAGCTATAAATAAATAGCCTAAAATTTGCTTTAAATTATAAGGTACTGGATAATGTTTTTGTCCCAACAAATAAGACAATATCATCATAATCCCGTAAGCTACCAAAGTTGTCCAAGCTGCTGCTATAAAACCAAATTTAGGTATTAAAGTAATATTTAAACTAATTGTAACAATTGCACCAACAATAGATAAGTACATACCATATCTGGTTTTGTCCGTAAGTTTGTACCAAATAGCTAAGTTAAAATAAATACCTAAACATAAATTAGCTAATAATACTATTGGTACGATTTGTATGGCTTGCCAATAGCTAGAATCTGTAACTAACAAGGCTTTAAAAATATCTAAATATGCAATTATAAAGACAAACATTAAGCTACCTGCTATTACAAAATACTTCATGATTAAAGCGTAGGTCTGTTTTGCATTTTTTTCTTTTGCATGAGAAAAGAAAAAAGGCTCTGCACCTAACCTAAAGGCTTGTATAAAAATAGTCATGAACATTGCTATTTTGTAACAACCACTGTAAGCACCATTAATGTCTTTGTCTAATAAATTAGGAATGATCCATTTATCAAAATTCTCATTAATAACATATGCTAAACCAGCAACCATAATTGGCCAACCATAATTAATTAATTGTTTAAAAATGGTCTTACTAAAGTATAACTTGGTTTTGAAAAAGTAAGGTAACAACAATAATAATGTTACTGCACTTGCTGCCAAATTTGCGATAAAAATATATTGGACTAAATCCGAAGTATCATACCAAGAAAAAGACATATTAAATTTTGGAATGCACCAAAGGAAAAAATAATTAAGCAAAACATAAATTAATATGTTACTAATTTTAATTGCTGCAAATTTAATTGGTCGTCCTGTTGCCCGTAAATACGCAAAAGGAGCCACTACCAATGTGTCTAACACAATGACACCAATTAATAAATTAAAGTATTTTTGAGAAATGCCAAACATACTAGATAGTTGTTGACTATAAAGTAGCATCGCTATTAAAAACAAAAAAGTAGTAACAACTAAACTGATAAATGTAGTAGAAAATATCTTGTCCTTTTCTTTAGATTTTGTAAAAAACCTAAAAAAAGCTGTTTCCATTCCATAGGTAAGCAACACATTAAAAAATGAAGCGTAAATATAAAAGGTTGTGTTATCAGAAAAGCTTGTGGTTTTTAAGTTACCTGTGTGAAGAGGCACTAAAACAAAATTCATAAGACGAGGTAATACAGTTGCTAAACCATAAATTATAGTGTCTTTAAAAAACTTTTTTAGTACGCTCAAGGTATATTACAATTTGAATTATAAGAGTCCGTGTGAAGTTAACAAAAATAAGGTTTAAGCTTTATTATTGTTTATTCAGATTTCTTGGTGGTGCACTTGGGTATTGCTCCATTTGTTTTTCGACTAGATTCTCAATCTTTAAGTACTTAGTTGTACCATTTTCTGTATAGCTAACTACTGCTTCGTTATCCTTTAAGTCAAAAGGAATATCTGATGTATCTACACTATAATCTTTTGGCTGATTGGCATTAGTTGTTATACGTCCAATGTATAAATCAGGAAAATTAGGTTTAGTTTGTAAGGTTACTATATGTCCTCTAAAATATAAACTGTCTAATTTTAAATTTTTAGAATTAGAGTCTATAGGAATAAACACATTTATACCAGAACCACCATCCTTAAGACCTGCTACCCATTTTTGATAGTAGGCTTTATCTGTTTGAAAAGCTGCTTCCTTTTGAAGTTTTTGTGCGCTAGAGCATTGCATAAATAAAAAACTTGATACTATCGAAAGGCTTAAATACTGTATAAATTTCATAATTGTAGGAATTTGTATAAAGGTAATTAATCAAAAGCTATTCCATAAAAAAAACCTTATCCAATTTGAATAAGGTTTTAATGTATAAAACATTCTACTAAAGTAGAAAAATTGTATTAGTTATTTAATGCTTCTGCACCACCAACAATCTCTAAAATCTCGTTAGTAATTGCTGCTTGACGCGCTTTGTTATATGTCAACTTAAGTTGATCTCTTAACTCTGTTGCGTTGTCTGTTGCTTTATGCATAGCAGTCATACGTGCACCATGCTCTGAAGCAAAACTATCTCTAATTCCTTTATATAACTGCGTTTTTAAAGACTTAGGTATAAGTTCTTCAACTATTTCTAGTTTAGATGGTTCAAAGATATAATCAGAATTGTTATCTGCTTCACCTTCTATCGGCACAATTGGTAAAAACTGTTCCGTCATTACTTCTTGTGTTGCTGCATTTTTAAATTTATTATAAACGATTTCGATTTTATCAAATTCGCCTTTAGTAAATTTATCCATTAACATTTCTGCAATATCTGCAACACTGTTAAAGGTTAAGTCGTCATAAATGGCACTTTGGTTACCAATTACAATTCCTTTTTTAGCAAATGCATCATTCGCTTTTTTTCCGATAGCTAAGACAGATACTTTTTTACCTGCATAGACATTAGAAATCAAGTGTTGTGTTTGCTTGATAATGTTAGAATTAAAAGCACCACATAAACCTCTATTAGAAGTTATAGATACGATTAAAACGTTATTAATCTCGCGTTGTTCTGCAAATTTACTTCCAGCATCTTCATCTAAAGTTGCACTTAAACTTTGTAAAAGTTCAGTTAACTTATCTGAATAAGGACGCATAGCAGTAATAGCATCTTGAGCTTTCTTTAACTTAGCAGCAGATACCATTTTCATGGCACTAGTAATCTGCATCGTTGAAGATACTGAAGATATTCTATTACGTATTTCTTTTAGATTAGCCATTCTTTATATTATAAAGACTCTTCGACACGCTCCGAGTGACATTAGTTTAATAATTCAAATTTATAGTTATAGACGACTAATCTATAACTATAAATTTATAATTGTTATGCTCTATATTTAGCTGAAAGGTCTTTACATACAGCGATAAGTGTATCTGTAACCTCGTCAGTTAATTTACCTGCTTTTAAAGTATCTAAAACACCTCTGTGCTTAGCATTTAAGAATTCAAGATAATCTCTTTCAAATTCTTTAATTTTATTTACAGGTACGTCTTTTAATAAGTTTTTAGATCCAGCATAAATGATTGCTACTTGATCCTCAACAGTAAATGGATCGTTTTGACCTTGCTTTAAGATCTCTACGTTACGTTTACCTTTTTCAATTACGTTTAAAGTTACTGCATCTAAATCTGAACCAAACTTAGCAAACGCCTCAAGCTCACGATATTGTGCTTGATCTAACTTTAAAGTACCTGATACCTTTTTCATTGATTTAATCTGTGCATTACCTCCTACACGAGATACAGAAATACCTACGTTAATTGCTGGACGTACACCAGAGTTAAATAAATCTCCATCTAAGAAGATTTGTCCATCTGTAATAGAAATTACGTTAGTTGGGATATATGCTGATACGTCACCTGCTTGTGTTTCAATAATTGGTAATGCAGTTAAAGATCCACCACCTTTTACGATTGGTTTTAATGATTCTGGTAAATCATTCATCTCTTTAGCAATCGCGTCATTATTAATAACTTTTGCAGAACGCTCTAATAATCTTGAGTGTAAGTAAAATACATCTCCAGGATACGCCTCACGTCCTGGTGGACGACGTAATAATAAAGATACCTCACGGTAAGCAACAGCTTGTTTTGATAAATCATCAAATACAATTAAAGCTGGTCTACCAGTATCTCTAAAATACTCTCCAATAGAAGCTCCCGTAAAAGGTGCATAAACTTGCATTGCAGCAGGATCTGATGCATTTGCAGCTACTATTGTAGTATAGGCTAAAGCTCCTTTTTCTTCTAAAGTTTTAGCGATAAGTGCTACTGTTGACGCTTTTTGTCCAACTGCAACATATATACAATATACAGGCTCACCTGCATCAAAAAATTCTTTTTGGTTTAAGATAGCATCAATACAAACTGCAGTCTTACCTGTTTGTCTGTCACCAATTACTAACTCACGTTGACCTCTACCAACTGGGATCATAGCATCAATTGCTTTAATACCTGTTTGTAATGGCTCAGTTACTGGCTCTCTGTAGATAACTCCCGGTGCTTTACGCTCTAAAGGCATCTCATAAGTTGTTCCAGTGATTGGTCCTTTACCATCAATTGGGTTACCAAGTGTATCTACGACACGTCCAACAATACCTTCTCCTACTTTAATAGAAGCAATACGGTTAGTACGTTTTACTGTAGATCCTTCTCTAACTCCTACTGAAGTTCCTAAAAGTACAATACCTACATTATCTTCTTCAAGGTTAAGTACGATACCTTCTAAACCACCATCGAATTCTACTAACTCACCATATTGTGCGTTAGCTAATCCGTAAGCACGTACAATACCATCACCTACTGTTAATACTGTTCCAACTTCGTCTAATGAAGCGCTAGCTTCAAAACCTGAAAGTTGTTGTTTTAAGATTGCTGATACTTCAGCTGGTTTTACTTCTGCCATCTTTATTGATATTTAGACCCTTCGACAAACTCAGGGTAAGTCTTAGTTTATTGTAAATTCTCTTTTTAACTTGCTTAATTGGTTAGCGATACTAGCATTATACTGCGTATCTCCAACACGTAAAATGAAACCACCTAAAATGCTTTCATCTACTATATTTTTTATTGCTGCATCTTTACCTGTAAGTTCTTTAACTTTTGCTAAAACTTTAGCTTCTAAAGCTTCTGTTAAAGGAACTGCTGTTGTAACTGTAGCAATTTGACTACCTTTTTGTTGCTCGAATAAAGTTATAAACTTTGAAGCTACTTCTGGTAATAAATCTGTACGTTTGTTTGTAATTAGAGTATCTATAAGGTTTACCGTTGCTGGATTAATACCTTTAAAAACTTCTAATAATGCAGATTTTTTAATGCTAGAACTAATTACAGGACTGTAAAGCATATCTTTTAAATCTTTACTTTGCGCTACTGTATTATTAATTAGCTCCATGTCATTGTTTACAACGTCTGTTGTATTATTATCTGTAGCTAAGCTTAAAACTGCTTTTGCGTAACGTATTGCTGCTCTTTCTCCTGCCATAACTTAAACTTAGTTTAATTTAGCATCATTTAACATAGACTCAACTAACTCTAATTGTTTGTCTTTGTTAGATAATTCTTGACGTACTACTTTTTCTGCAATGTCTAAAGATAATCCTGCTACGTGATTTTTTAATTCTGCCATAGCTGATTTCTTTTCGCTTTCAATAGCTGCTTGTGCTTGAGCAATCATATTGTTTGCTTGAGCTTGAGCTTCCGTTTTAGCGTCTTCGATCATTTTGTTTTTCAACTCTCTTGCTTCTTTAAGCATAGACTCACGCTCTGCACGTGCTTCTTTTAATAACTTCTCGTTATCTGCTTGAAGATTTTGCATTTCTAGCTTAGCATTTTCAGCTGAGTCTAAAGCATTTTGTATACCGTCTTCACGAGTTTGTAAAGCGTCTAAAATAGGTTTCCATGCAAATTTTCTCATTAATACAATTAGTATTATTAAGATAACACCTTGCATAATGAATAAACCTACCGAAAAGTCATTTAATAAAGTTTCCATACTATATAGATTACTGTAATTCTTTGTTTGTTTAATTTAAAACAGTTCCTGCAACCAACCGTTGCAGAAAGCTGTTTCTTTTTGTTTTAGGATTATGCTCCTAAGATTAACGCACCGAATGCTAAACCTTCTAATAAGGCTCCGATGATGATCATCGCAGTTTGGATTTTTCCAGCTGCTTCTGGTTGACGAGCAATACCTTCCATTGCTTTTCCTCCAATTTGACCTAATCCGATTCCTCCACCGATTACGATTAATCCTGCTCCAATTAAATTGTACATACTAATTTGGTTTTATAAATATTAATTAAACAAATTCTTGTTAGTGATGATCGTCGTGTTCTTCGACTGCCATTCCTATAAATAACGATGATAACATCGTGAAAATAAACGCTTGTAAAAAGGCTACTAAAATTTCAATAACCGAAATAAACAAAGCTAACACTAAAGACATCCCTGTTGATCCAACAGCTCCAAATGATTCTTTCATTGTTATCATTAATGCTATTAAGCTCATTACCACAAAGTGACCTGCTGTCATGTTTGCAAATAAACGCACTAATAATGAGAAAGGTTTAATTAACACAAAACCTATTAACTCTATTACTGCTAATATTGGACGTAAAATTACTGGTACTCCTGGCATCCATAAGGTGTGTTTCCAAAAGTCTTTACTTCCACTAAATAAATATATAACTGCTGTAAAAATTGCTAGACAAGCTGTTACTGCAATCTGACCTGTAACATTAAACCCAATTGGCGTTAATCCTAATAAGTTTAAGATCCAGATAAAGAAAAATACAGTTAATAAAAAGCCCATAAACTTACGGTACTTTTTCTCTCCAATATTTGGTTTAGCAATATCATCTCTAACATATATTACTAAAGGCTCTAAAACTCTACTAAATCCTTTTGGCACAGCGTGTCCTTTTTTGTATCCTCTTGCTAACGCTGTAAAACCTAATAGCATTAACACTCCAGTTAACAACATTCCAAATACAGATTTTGTAATTGAAAAATCTATAACTTTATGCGCATTTGTTGGATGGTGTGCATCATCAAAAGCTACTGTTGTTGCGCCATTATCTAACTCGTAAATTTTACTATGTAGCTTTACTAAACGTGTGTCTCCTTTTTCTACAATTACACTTCCACTATCATCATGGTGAAATGCTGAAGACATAAATGTTTTTAAACCATCTTTAGTCCAAACGATAACTGGTAATGGAAAACTGATAGGCGTTCCAGACTCATTGTGTGTAAACAAATGAAAGTCATGAGAATCTTTTAAGTGATGTTTGATATACTCTTTAATTTCTTGAGCAGTATTCACCGGATTTCCTGGTTCTTGCTTATCATCACTTCCATAAGAGGACACTGAAAATAAAGTCAGAACTAATATCGCTATAAAATTGATAGATTTTTTTGCCAACATCATACTTTTTGTAACTAATAAATTTATGGTCTGTAAATTTTGTGCAAATGTAAGTAATAATTTAAAAAGGTAAACGCTTTTTTTAATTAGATTTTTTTTAAGGTTTTAATAACCACTATTATTCTTTATTTCAAGCACTTACTTACTTTTTAATAATTTTGCTATGCAAACAGCCTCTACTATTAAAAATAAAAAAAATGGAATTAATAATCCTAAGCGATGTTGTATCGCTAAATCTTGCTCAGTAAATATCGTGGATTTAAACAATAGTATGAAAATTCCTATTTTTAAAAACATCATTGTTAGGTATGCTGCACCTATTTGATTGGGCATTTTATCGTAAATAAACTCTATGCTTAGATATACTATCAATACTGCTATACCATGAAATAAATATAGTTTTTGTAACGAGTAAGGTAGATTATCTTCTGTTAGATAATTTTGAAGGTTGTAAGCAACTGCTAATAATACTAATATTATAACAACTACATATAGTATGCGTTTATTCATTTTTAGTCTTTTGATCGTTAGTTATTTTAACAACTTGCTTGATTACAGCGTACATTGCAATAAAAACAGATAATAATGTAATTATTTTAAAATATAATTGACTACCATCGCCATATTTGCTATCCAACCAACTACCTAATTGGCTACCTAACCAAATAGTCAAACCCATTTGTATGGCAATAGATGTAAACCTAATATATGGATTAAGCTGTTTTTTTTGTTTTTGATCCGCCATTTATATCTTTTACAGTCGTTTTCATAACACACGATACATTAAATGTTGCTCCAGGTTCTACAGCCAGTTTTTGTGTGACTACTTCACCTTCTATATGCGCTGTAGACTTTAAAGTTAAGGTTTCGGTTAACTCTAAAGCTCCAGTTAGCTTTCCTTCAAAATAAGCGTTACTACATTTAAGAGTCCCTTTTATTTCGCCTTCTTTACCAATGACTACTTTACCAGACGCCTCAACATTACCTTCGATTAATCCATCCACACGTAAGTCTCCTTCACTAAAAAAATCTCCTACTATTTTAGTACCTTTTGCTATTATATTTTGAATAGAAAATTGCTCTTGTTGCTTTTTTTTCATTTTAAGGGAAATTATTGATTTTCTAAATATTGGTTTAGATTTTTATGTATTTGAAGAATTTGATAGTTGTCAGAAGAAATTCCAAAATAAGGTCTATCTATCTTAGATTTATCTTCTGCCTTTAATATATCTGCAAATCCTTTTGCACCATCTACACTTTTTAAACCATGAACAACCACAAAAGAGATTTCTGGATTATATACATCTACAGATGTGGATAAATTATAATATTGAATTTTAGGGGTTACCTCGTCTAACATTTTTTTAAATGAAGCTATCGCTTCAGTGTTATTTTTTTCAAATTGAAACAATACTTTAAAGGACGTAGACTCCGTATTTGGTTTAAACGTTTTATCACTTACAGATTTTAAGCTGTTAACTATAGCTTCCGCTTTAATAGCCTCTGGCATGTTTGCATAAGCTAATGCTACGTCATTAAGTCCATCTACGTAGGCTTGATATCCATTTAACCTACCATTTGCTGTTGCTTTTAAAAGTGCAAATTTTGCTACTATTGGCTCGCCATCAAAAAACTTAATATATTTATTTGACTTTTCAATGACCTGAGCATAATCTTGTTCTTCTAGTAATTTATAGGTTGCTTCATATAGACTTTCCGGACTACTTTTGTCTCTAGTTGCTGCTAATTCTGGGTTTTTCAAAATCTCGGCATATCTAGAACTTGAATAGTTGGCTATAATATCTGTTTTGGTGATTTGTGCTTCGTCGTTTTCGCCTAAAATCTCATATATTTTATATAAGTTATATTTAGAAGGTAAAATTAATTTTTGTTCAGGATTACTAGCTAACAGGTTTAAAAACTTGCTTTTAGACAAATTATATTCCTTAAATTTTTCTTTATAAATCAGACCTAACTGATAATAGGCATAATTACGATCCTTTTTTAAACTATCAAGTTCTTTTTGTGCTGTAGGGATTTGCGCTATATAAAATTGCGGATCTAAAAACTCTTGATCTTGCTCTAAAACTGCTGCTATATCAGAATTGGATTGATTGCCAATTGCGTTTCCGCTTGCAGATGACCATCTCCAATCGTCTTGATTTTTACGGTCTCCCCAAATACGCGTAAATTCGTTTTTACCATAAGCAACTGTGCTTTGGTTATAAAAATAAAAATTACTACCAACACCTGGTAATCCACCTCTTGGCTTAGTGACATTATTTGTTGGCGTATTTGTTGTTGCTAATCCTTTTTTTCTAGCTTCGATTTCTAAACGTTCTTTTTCTTTTTCAGCTTCTATCTTAAGCTTGTTGGTGTAGTCTGTAAAAAATGTGACACGATCTGCATCAGACATGCTAACTAGTTTAAGTATGCTATCATTAACTTCGGCTACGCCTTCATAATAAATAACATCATCTAAGTTTTCGCGTTTACGCTTAATGGTTCTGTAAGGTTTACTGTTTTCAACCATACTAGTCATTGTACTATCAAAATAAGCTCCTGCTACTTTATAGTTATTTCTATCAAAATAAAAATCGCCTAGAGTTTCGTAGTTTTTGGCTGTTAAAATTTTATCTGTAGATTTTTCTCTTAGTGATTTATTGTAATATACTACTGCTAAAGAATCCGATTTATTAGTTAAATGAAACTCGCCAATTTGGTGATATATCTTATCTAGGTACGGACGATTTTCTCGGTCTTTTTCTAATTTGGTTAGGTACTTTAAAAATGCAATTTTATCGCCTTTATCGTAATCAAAGTTTTTAGCTTTCTCAACATGTGCAGCCATTAAGTAACGACGTGGAATTTTTCGGTTTAAATCTATAACCTCGTCAAATGCAATATTTGCACTATCCTTGTAAGTAAGTACGTTGTATAGTTGTCCTGTTATAAAACCAAAACGTCCTTTTTCGTCATTATTTTTAGTTGCTTTAGCTGCAATTTTAATTTGCGTTAAAGCACTATCTAAAGCTTTAGTATTGATGTAGGCTTGTGCTAAAATGGACGTCGCATCCGCTAGTTCTTGACCTTCTAACTCTTCTTGTTCTATTAGACGTTTTAGATTTTTAATGGCTAACTCGTCATTATCCAAACGCATGTTAGTTTTTTCTCGCCAAACCTTTGCAGTGTTTATTTTATCTGAAGCAGGATATTTGTAAAGGATGTAATTAAAAGCTTCTAGAGCTGGCACAAAGCGTTGATCAAAATATCTAGCTTCTCCTAACAATAAATAGGCTTCATCAATTTGAGGGTTATACTCTTTACCTTGAATATTCATCCCATGTTTTTGGATGGCTTTTACCGCTTTTTCTTCTGCTTTAGTAAAACTTTCGTTTTTTGATTGTCCTGGTAAAACAATCTCATCACTAACTTGCATACGCTCGACAGGTAAGATGTCCCAATAATTGTCTTTATAACCTTCGTTAAGACTGTTTTGTCCTTGTTTTAAAGCCTCGTAACCATTAAACAAAGCGTTATACTCTGCAGTAACTGCATGAAAATTACGATTTATAAAACTGTTTTTTTTTCTTGAACAACTAGTAATTGTTGCTAAGATCAAACCAGAAACTATACAAATTTTTAATGCTATTCTCAATGCGGTTGTATTTAGTGTAATACATAACTAATTAATGCCATAATTATTATTTATAATTATTGACAGGTGCGTAAAAATAAGCATCTTTTTTTTAATAGATTAATTTTTTAAAATTTCTAGTGTTTAGTTTTTAACTGAATAGAAATAAATTCACTTTGGTTTTGATTTTTCATTTTTTTTTTTTTTGATTAGCTCTATCAAATAGTGTACAACTATATCAAATTAATTATCAAACCAATTTTAAAAAACATGAAAAAAACCAAATCAAATTTAGTAATGCTTTTAGCTATACTTTTTACTAGTTATTTTTTCCAATCTTGTGAAAGAGAGGAAATAACTTCAAAAGAATCTTTAAAATCTGAAATTGAAAATCAACAAGATTTCACTAATCAAAGAAACGGTTCTAATGATAAAATTTATTTAGGTGATTTTATTTACCAAGTAAATAATAATATATTACAGAAAAATAATAAAGACCTAACACTTGAGTATAACTTAGATGTAGATTATAACAATAGAAGCCTATCTTACGAGGAGGTTGCTATTGGAAATAATGAAACTGGTTTACTAATTAAGTTAGATCAAAGTGATGATACTATTTTATTAAGAAAAAATAATAGACTTAGTAATAATAAAGTTGAGTTTAACGCATTGGCAAGTAATGGTGTTTTAATTGAAAACATAATAATTGAGTCAGAGGAATTTGTAGGCCTATCTAATAAATGGTGTTGGAAATGTATTTCAATAGTTTTAGGCGCTTTGGTAGATGCAGTAGTAGATTCGTTTGCTGTTGATTTAAATAGTAATTGTGAATTAGCTATAAAACTTTGTAAAGAAAGTGGTGGTGTTGCAAATGTAACTTTATCTACAACAGGAGGATTGCTTGGATCTTCACAATCATGTAAGGTAGAATGTGTATTACCGTAAAAACATAAAATGATTAAAAAACCAGTATTTAAAAATATCTTATACCAAGGCTTAGTAATATTAAGTCTTGGTATAATTTTAACTGGTTTTTATTCTTTTGCTAATTTTGAATCGCCAGTTAAATCAAAGTTTGAAGACATCTCTTTTTTTGTATTATTAATTGCTGCAATAGTCATTGCGCCAATTACAGAAGAGTTTGTTTTTAGAGGGATTTTTTTAAAAAATAAAGCCTATATATACACATCAATTTTTTTTCTAGGAATATTTATATGGTTAAATAAGCCTAGTTTGATTATCGTTTATTTTATTTATCTAATTGTTTTGCTGATTAATTACAAAAAACAGAACAACGCTTATATTATAATTTATAGTTGTTCTTTTTTATTTTCAATTTTACATTTAGACATTAATAATGTGTCAGATCTAAATTTACAAAATATAGCTGCCTTTTTAAATAGATTTGGGTTTTCTCTAATTGCTTTTTATCTCATGTTAAACTATGGTCTTTTAAAATCTATGCTTTTTCATTTTGCAAATAATTTAATTGTAATTTCGATAATGTTCATTGGTTTAACTCTTTCAAGTAATGATCAAAAAATAAATTCACATTTTAAAACCGTCAATTACAGTATTGTTAACACAAAAAAATTCATATCTAACAAAACATCAACTAGTTTTAACCACAAAGTTATTATAGCTAATAATATAACAATAGCTGATTTTTTAAAATTAATTAGTTATTATTTTTGGAATGAGTCAGATATCACAAACAACTATTATTCTTCATCTCCATTTTTACTTTATAACTTAAATTTTGAATCAACAGAAGATTTAAAAGTAAAAGATATTTTACAATCTTTAGAAAAACATGATTTAATAAAAGCAATTAAACAATAATTTATCTAATAATTTCTTCTCCAGAAAAATGCGCTTCCAACTCCTTTAAAGTTGCTTCGCTAGTTTGTATATCTTTAATTACATGACCTTTATCTAAAACCACAATACGCTCGCATACATCTGTGACGTGCATTAAATCGTGACTAGACACTAAAACAGTGACTCCTTTTTTCTCAGCTAAATCCTTAATAATTTGCTTTAATCTAATTTGTGTTGTTGGATCTAAATTAGCAAAAGGCTCATCTAAAATAATTACCTCAGGATTACCAATTAACGCAGCGACAATACCTGCTTTTTTCTGATTACCTTTACTTAAATCACGAAGGTATTTTTTTTGACCCAAAATTTCGCCATGAAAAAAGTCTTCAAACTGTGACACTAAATTGTCTACGTCTTGTTTGTTTTGTCCACGTAAATCACCAATAAAATAAAAATATTCTTCTGGTGTTAAATAGCCAATTAAAAAGCTTTCGTCAATAAAAGCAGACGTAAAGGGTTTCCAATCTTCGCTCTCGTTAACTAATATTCCATTAGTTTTAATATAACCAGTAGTAGGTTTTATTAAATCCAATAACAAACTAAAGTACGTTGTTTTTCCTGCACCATTATTACCCACAAGACCAAAACTTTGACCTTTAGGTATGTCTAAATTAGAAATATTTAAAACTTCGTTTCCGCTATATTTTTTTGAAAGATTTGTTGTTGTTATCATAGTTAAAAAGTTTTGTAAATATTAATTGTCTTGGTTAAATGCTTTTATCATTTCATACTTAGAGTCTAAGTACTTATTGGTAATAAAGCGCATGATTTTTTGATGAAAAATAATTCCGATAACTCCTAGTAGTATTAACGCAGATATACCTGCATAAAAACTAACAAAATGAGATAATAACCCAAAAATAGCCAATGGTAAAAGTAACAATGGAATACCAATTAACCATTGTACTGCTCCTGTACCTTGAAAGTTAAAAGCTGCACGTTGATTTAAGTCTATTTTTTTTCGATTAAAAGATCCACCAAGCATTATAACATAACTATTAACACCTATGTTATACACTGCTGCTGCAAAATGTGCAACTAAGATTTTCCAACCAAAATAGACATAAGGAATACTTAGTACAAACATGATAATAACACTAAGGACCATTAAGGTGTATTTAGATTTTAAATATTGTTCATACTTGATGTTTTGGCTCATTAACATTTTGTAATATCCACTATCCCAAGCCGGAATAAATTGCCCAAAATTAATTAAGAAAATACCAGTCACAAATACACCAATAAAACCATACATAATTGGCATGTCCCTGTATATTGGTTGTGGGTAAAAAAACAAACCATATAATAAACCAAATACCAACATAAAAACAGCAGACCTTGGACGTTTGTTTCTCCAAATTAATTTTAAATCTAATTGCATAAAAGGTGCACTATCACCAAATCGTTTGGTCCATCCTAAATCTGAAGTGGTTACTTCTTTAATTTTTGTTTTAAGTGAATGGTCTAAGTATAGTTTTTTAATTAATATTTTATGATTAAACAGATATAAACCAATTAAAATTACAATCAAAATTAGCAGTAATAATGGATTGTTAACTATGGCTAACATAGCTGTAGACAAAGCACCTGAAATATTAATAATATTAAAATAGTTAAGTCCAAATAACGTACCAGCAAATATGATTATTGGTAGAAATGACAATTCTGTTTCTGCAGAAAAACTTTCAATAATAAAATTTAAAAAATTATTAATTAGGGTTAGTAAAATCATAGCAGCAGCCCAAGTCATTACGGTTGCTAGTTGATAATCCTTAGTAATAAGGATAATACTAAAAGGTATTATGGCAAAAAGGGGTAAAAAATTAAAAAAGGATACTGCAGATTTTCCTAAAACAAAATGCACAATACTACTTCTTTTAATGGGTATGGTTAGCAAAGGTTTGACACTCATTACTGGTAATTTTTGAAGAAAAAAACGCAATAATAAATCGCCTAAAAACCAAAAAAAGATAAATCCATTAACCACAATAAAAGGGTCTTGATCCGGAAAAGTTTTCTCTAAAATTGGATATAATCCAAAGCCTAATGCTAAAAACACTAAAATAAAATATAAAGCAAAAAAGCCCATGACAATCTTTATTGCTAAGCTTTTACCAAAGCTTGCCGAGCGAATAAATGACTTCCATTCTAAGCTTAAAAATTTACTAATCATAGTTGTTATTGTTTGGTTGATTTAATAGATAAGTATACAAATGTGCAAAAATGTTACAAACAAAATTCTGGATAGGTTTCATTTAAAAGTTGTTCTGCTTTGTTTGGTATAACCTCAAAACTAATATACATCCAAAGACAAAACAGTGTAGAAAAAATAGACACACCCAAAACAATGTAAGGGTAACTAAAAATATTACCAGAAAAATTATACCATTGTGGCAGCTGAGTGAGTAAAATTATTGCTGAAGCTCCTGCTTGTTTAAATATTATTTCTTCTAACATCCATTTTTTATTGGACAGCGCTTTACGCTGTTTAAATTGTCTTTTTAGCTGTATGCTTTTGTAGATTGTAAAAACACATATTATTACAAAAAGACCAATTAAAAACGATTTTGCTAAAACAGAGGATAATGACATATAGATAATCAAAAACAAAGCAATAGTTGATATTAACTTAGGAAACGTAAACCATTGTTTTAATTCTGCCCATAAATACTTTATGTAACGTTTATTCATTGCTTTTTGACGACGTTCTAACACGTCCATAAAGCCAAAGACTCCAAATTTTTTGAAGGCTTGGTCTCTAGCCTCTTCAAACGATATATCTGGTTGTGTTTGCCATACAGACTCAATATCGTTTGCTAAGTGATCTACTAACTCGGTTTGTAAATCATAATGCTCAACGTAGTGTTGTCTTGTAAAGGCGTATAGGTTTTGTATTTGAGGTTGGGTTAACTTCATATTAAATTATACTGTTGCTTATAAGTATTAAAAATTTCTAAATACACTTTCAAACCTGATCGTACTAATGGATAGCACACAATGGTTAATATAAATAAAATGTAGTAGGGTTTACTAGCTTGATCATCATACAAACCATTAAATGATAACAATACCAAATTGTAAATATTCCATGGTAATCCAATTATCCCAATGGATAATACAATATTTAAAGATCGTCTTGCCATTTTACTTATAGCCGAATGGTAACCACTATACAACGTAGGTATTGTTAAAATTACAAATCCTAGAACTATAGAGACTTTATAACTATAAACATAGCACAGGTAAAACATCACACAAAATAAAACATACTCTAGTAAAAATTTTGGCGATTTAATTAGTTGTTTTAACCCTTGCCAATGTAACCGTCTGTACTTTTTACCAATGTCTTTTTGCTTTTGTTTTTCAAAATCCTTAAAGCCTTGGTTGTCGGCATACAAACCTTCTTTCATTAACTTACCATGATAAATACCATGTACTTTTGTTTGGTTTCCAAACGCTTGATGGGTTACCAGTAAGGCTTTATCAAAAGACATCCCATTGATATTCATATGATCCTCTACTGACAATGCAATATGATCTAACAACTCCAAACGTACATCCCAATATTTTACCTCATTTTTAATAAGATAATTATCTATATATTGTATTTGTTCTTTGGTTAACTTCATTATCTAGATAATATTTTTTGAGTACTCTAAAATCTTATTCTTTTTGTTACGCAACTCGATTGCTCCTGCTATATTAAATAAAACTGCAAAAAACCAAAAGGTGATAAAAAAATATTGATTTTCTAACCATGGTTTAGCTGCTCCCATACTGTATAAAAATAAAGAAGGTAAAGCCATTATTGAATATAAAGGCTGTGCCATTTGCAACCTTTTAAAGGTTTTATGATGTGAATATCCAGCAATCAGCGCCCAAAAATGTATAGTTGAAAGACTAACTACAAGAACAATAATTGATGTCTTGTTTGGTTGCAACTTTTGCATCCAATAGACTAAAAATCCCAACATTATTGTAAAAGGCATATAGTTAGGCTTATAAAAAAATATAGCTAAACGTCGCCACATTTCTCTTTGATAACTCCAATGGATTGTTTTTTGACGTTTCTTTTCAAAATCTTGAATAAAATCTATTTTAGATTTAAGATAACCTTCTAACTGCTGGTCTTTATTAGATGCTTCAAAATCTGAAGCTAAATGATCAATAAGCTCCAATCTAACATCTACATACTTTACCTTAAGTTTAATTAGGTAGTTATCTATAAACTGTATGTTTTCTTTACTCAACTTCATATTAATCCAAGCTAAATTTAGGATTCATAAAGGTTTCCATGGTTTTAATGTAATCCTTAAGTTCTTCCAATTTACTTACCGTTTCTTTATTACCTTTTTCGGTAAGTTTATAGTATTTACGCAAACGGTTATCTACTTTTTTGACCTCGACGTCCAGCAACCCTTCGGCTTCTAACTTATGTAACGCTGGATACAAAGCACCTTCGGTAATATTAAGTTCACCTTTAGTAATTTCTTTCACCTTTTGTGTCATTTCGTAACCATACATTTTTTCGCTTTCATTTAAAAGCTTTAAAATAATAGTGGTCAGACTACCTTTATATAATTTTGAATTTGCCATATTACAAACATACATAATTTTCTTATGCATAATAAACTTATGTATTAATTTTTTTCTAAACAGAAGGCAAAACGGTAAAGCTTCATTATTTTTACATAAAAATTTAAACCATGTCTCAATTTAATACACTAACTATTTCGGATATCACACGTCAAACAGACCAATGTGTTACGCTGACTTTTAATGTTCCAGATAATTTAAAACAAGACTACGCCTTTAAAGCAGGTCAATATATTACACTAAAAACTAAAATTAACGATGCAGAAGTAAGACGTGATTACTCTTTATGTTCTTCTCCGTCAAGCGGAATACTAACCGTTGCGGTTAAAGCAGTACCAAACGGAACCTTTAGTACTTATGCCAACAGCAGTTTAAAAGCTGGTGACACATTAGACGTTGCAAAACCACAAGGACGTTTTGTTTTTGAATCAAAAGCATCTGAGGAACGTACCATAGCAGCATTTGCAGCAGGAAGCGGAATTACACCAATTTTAAGTATTGCAAAAACAGTATTAGAGCAGGAACCTAAAAGCCACTTTGTATTAGTTTACGGTAACAAAACGGTTAATGACACTATATTTTTAGCAGATATTTTAGCCTTACACCATCAATATCCAGAGCGTTTTTATGTACAATTTTTATATAGCCAATCTCAAGAAGAGAACGCTTTATTTGGACGTATCGAAAAAAGTACCGTTAACCTTATTGTAAAAAATAAATATAAACATGTAACAATAGATGCTTTTTACCTTTGTGGTCCAGAAGCAATGATTAACACGGTTAAAGAGGTTTTAGTTGAAAATAATATTGCCGAAAACACTATTCATTTTGAATTATTTACTGCTGCTACCCAAAATACAACAACCACTGTAGAAGCAACTGATGGTAACACACAAATAACAGTGACAGTGGATGACGAGTCGGAGACCTTTACTATGTCTCAAAAACAAACTGTATTAGAAGCTGCTTTAAAACAAGACCTAGATGCACCATATTCTTGTCAAGGTGGTGTTTGCAGTAGCTGTATTGCAAGAGTTACAGATGGTAAAGCAGTCATGAGACAAAACAACATACTTACAGATGCCGAAGTGGCTGAAGGCTTAATATTAACCTGTCAAGCACATCCTACAACACCAACATTAGTTGTAGATTATGATGATGTTTAGACCAAAACATACATTTAAACGTTTTTTTAACACCTTTTACCGAATCACATCTAAAACAGACCTTCAAAAAATAAAACTAGTATAGTATCAGATATCTTTGAAACAGATTATAACACTGAAATTTGTTAGTTTAAGGGATGATATTAATTTTATATTAGTAGTTAAAATCTAAAAGCCTCAAGAAATTGAGGCTTTTTTTATGCGTTTAAAACAGCAGTAACTTTTTCTGTAATTTGTTTAGGTTGTATACTTCCAGCGACATTTTTATAATCTTCTGGATATTTATTACCGTAAATAGAAGTCGGTAATTTAGGATACAACATTTTGTCTGGTGTAATATTATAGCTTTTAGGCTGATTAAATGCTGCAAAACCTGCATAAGGATGCGTAACTCCCCAAATAGTAATCACTTTAACACCAAGCATAGCTGCCAAGTGCGCATTACCAGAATCCATGCTTATCATTACATCCAAGTTAGATATTAAATCTAGTTCTTGGTTTAAATTATAAAGACCTGCAACATTTATTACAGCATCACTATTTGCTGCCAATGAGTCTAGTTTAGCTTGATCTGCTTTACCACCAAACAGAAAAATAATATAGCTCTCCTTTAATATATGAATAACCTCTTGCATCTGATCCAATGGATACATTTTGGATGTATATTGCGCAAAAGGCGCAATACCAATCCATTGCTTTGTGTTTTGGTTATTCACTTTGTTTAAGATTGCTTCTGGCAAAGCTTTTTTTGAAGGAAAACTTGGGTTATCTATACTAAACTTAAAACCTAAGGCTTTAAAAACGTCTGCATAACGTTGGTGTGTACTTTTTAAAGGATGAAAATTTTGCCCATTAACTAGTGCTTTCTTTTCGCTTCGACCTTTATCTATTTGTTTAAATTTTTTTCCGAAGAAAAAAAGTTTTAAAATCTTAGTTCTTAAAACATTATGTAAATCTGCAACAGCATCTATTTGTAATGCTTTTAGTTGCTTGGATAGTTTATATAATCCAAAAACACCTTTATGCTGTTTGTTTAAATCAATTGCAAAAACCTCAACATTTTTTAAATCTCTGAAAAAAGGAGCAAAAAACGGACGTGTTAAAACGGTTAATTTAAGGTCTGGATAATGTTGTGTTAACGCTTGTAAAACAGGAACAGTCATAGCAACGTCTCCCATTGCAGAGAGACGTATTACTAAAATATGCTTTGGTATTTTGGACATACTTAAAACACGTGCTAAAATTACAAGTGCACGTTTTTATTTCTGATTTCTTAAAACAGGGTTAAGCTCGTCGTCATTATACATTTTCATTTGCTTATACACTTTCATGTATTTATCACCATTTTGGATATCTGATAATAAGGTATCAATAGCAGTACTTAAATCCACACGTTGTTCTAATAAAATATCCAATTTAGTTTGGCATGCTGCTTTATGCGCTTCAGAAGCATCTGCTCTAGTTGCTTCTTCTTCCATGTGGTATACTTTTAGCGCAAGGATAGACAATCTATCAACTCCCCAAGCTGGACTTTCAGTATTAATAGTTGCATCACTTTTAGGTGTTACATCTTTATATTGCTCTAAAAAATAGCTGTCAATATATTCTACCATATCAGTTCTATCTTGGTTAGAGGCATCAATTTTACGTTTTAAAGTTAATGCTGCAACTGGATCAATTTGTGGATCACGAATAATATCTTCATAATGCCATTGTACAGTATCTATCCAACATTTACGGTACAATAGGTGCTCTAATAAGTGCGTGCTTTTATCATAAACATTGGTAAACGGTTGGTCTACCGTATTAATGATATGGTACTTTTTTATAACGTCCTGGAATATTGTATTTGCTGTATCTGTAAACATATTGTTATTTTTAAGACTGTAAAATTACATAATTTAAACTGAATTTTAGGCTGTACGCGTTTTGGCTTTTTAAATATTAGAGTAACTTTACTTTTTAAAGACATAATTATCATGCATATTCATAATCTATCTGAACAAAATTCTATTTTAAATCAATTTATTGCTGAAATCAGAGACGTTTCTGTCCAAAACGATAGTATGCGTTTTAGAAGAAATATTGAGCGTATTGGAGAAATTTTAGGCTACGAATTAAGTAAGGCTTTAGAGTTTGAAACTAGATCTATAACAACTCCTTTAGCAACGATATCAACAGAAACCCCAAAAAACGATGTGGTTTTATGTTCAATACTTAGAGCTGGAGTCCCATTACATAATGGTTTACTAAACTATTTTGATAAATCAGAAAATGCATTTATATCTGCCTACAGACACCATTTAGATAATCCTGAATCTTTTGAAATAGTTGTCGAGTATCTAGCGTGTCCAGATCTTACAGGTAAAACATTAATACTTGCAGACCCTATGTTAGCCACAGGACAATCTTTAATTGCGACTTATAAAGCTTTAGAGCCTTTTGGAAAACCAAAAAACGTGCATATAGTAGCTGCAATTGGTGCAGAACCTGGTGTTGATTATTTAAAAAATAATTTACCAGAAGACACTAATCTGTGGATTGCTGCAATAGATAAAAGCTTAAATAATAAAGGTTATATCGTTCCTGGATTAGGAGATGCTGGCGATTTAGCTTTTGGTGCCAAACTACAACACTAATAGGACTATTGGAATAACTAATAACAATCCTAAAAACAATTCTTTAAACCATTTTTCTTCAATAGTTTCAATATAATTTGTAATTATTACAGCTAAAGGTGCAAAAAGAAATAAGAGTTCGCTTCCGTTTTTTTGTGGTGCAAAAGCAGCAATGATGCTAGCAAAAATACAAGCTAAAAACAAGATTTTATAAGATGGTCGGTAACTTCTCATTTTCTTTTTAATATCTTTTAAATAAAACAAAGACGACCAGATCCCAAACGATAACAACATGGTTATTGCTGTTATAAATTGTACCGAATTATAGCTGTTAAAGTCAAAATTAACTGCTGGATTTATATTTAGTGCTAAAAAATAATCATCGTAAACTACTATCGAAAAACTAATAGTCAAAACAACAACTGTTGCAAAACCAATAAACGGAACCAAGTAATATTTTACGTTGGTCTCTGAAAACAACAACATAGCTATAAACAGCAGCGGAAAAAACAAAATAGCCCAAAAATAAAATAGCGACGCCATAGCAATTAAAAACCCTGAATCAAATAACTTTTTAATTACGTCTTTTTTTGATCTAATACTTATTAAACGTCTCAATGTAAGCAAGATAAAAAAATTAGAGACAACAATTTTATAGTCTAAAAAGGCTTGCGGAATAGCCAAAAAAAACAGCGCAAATAATAAAATTTCGTAGTTATTTTGTTGCGATAATAAGTTTTTAGTAACTATAAAATTAAGCAGTAATATAGACAAATAGGCTAATACAAAAACAGCGATATTGGTCCAAATGGACGTTTCAGCATTAACCAAATTTGGGTACTTAAAAGGCAACAATAAAAAAGCAATTAGTGTGATACTAAAAACAATTAAAAAATTAATTGGTTTGGATTTGCTAAAAATTGTTGTAATCATTAACTCTTTTTGTATTTTTGTACTATAAATATACTATTATATAATTATGAAAGATTTTTTTGAAGCTATAGCAAGCCTTTTTGTTGACGTATTATTTGCTCCTTATGACGCATTAAGAGCCTTAGAACTAGAAAACTGGTGGGCAGCAAACTTTATGTCATGGATATTTATCATCATTGGTTTTGTAGCGTTTATTTATTGGATGTTACAATTAAAAGGTTACGCAGCTAACAACGAAGAAGATAAAAGTATCTCTTCACACTCATATTTATAAAACTTATAGGTCAAATCCTATATCTTTTCTATAATTCATCTTATCAAAGTTTAGTTTATCTATACTTTGGTAAGATTTTTTTATGGCCTCTTGGTACGTATCGCCATAACTAGTTATTGCCATAACACGACCACCTGAGGTTACAATACCACCATCTTTGTTTTGTGCGCCTGCATGAAACACGATAGAGTCTTCAATATTTTCTAGACCTGTAATGACTTTTCCTTTTTCATAAGCTTCAGGATAACCACCAGAAACTAACATAATTGTAGTTGCTGCTCTTGGGTCTACCTCAATAGTAATTTGATCTAACGTTTGATTAGCAATTGCTTGAAAAACCTCAACTAAATCGTTTTTAAGTCTTGGTAAAACGACTTCGGTTTCAGGATCACCCAAACGCACATTATACTCGATAACCTTAGGCTCATCTCCTACTTTTATCAATCCAATAAACACAAACCCTTTGTATGGTAAATTATCTTTTTGTAAACCTGCAATCGTTGGTTTAACCACTTGCTCTTCCACTTTATCTAAAAATGCCTGGTTAGCAAAAGGCACTGGAGACACTGCTCCCATTCCTCCTGTATTTAAACCAGTATCACCTTCGCCAATACGCTTGTAATCTTTAGCAGTTGGTAGGATTTTATAATTTTTACCATCGGTTAGCACAAAACAACTTAACTCTATTCCGTCTAAAAATTCTTCGATAACCACTTTAGTACTTGCTTGCCCAAACTTAGCATCCACAAGCATGCTTTTTAATTCGGCTTTAGCCTGATCAATATCATTTAAAATAACAACACCTTTACCTGCTGCTAATCCATCTGCTTTAAGTACAAATGGCGGATTTAAGGTTTCTAAAAACGCGTAGCCATCTTCCACAGTGTCTTTATTAAAGCTTTGGTAAGCTGCTGTTGGTATGTTATGTCTGTACAAAAACTGTTTTGCAAACTCTTTACTACCTTCTAAAGTCGCAGCTGCTTGTTGTGGTCCAATTACCGCTACGTTTTTAAGTGCGTTATCTGCTAAGAAAAAATCATGAATACCTAATACTAAAGGATCTTCAGGACCAACCACTACCATAGTAATTTTATTATTTAAAACCACCTCTTTTATGGCTTCAAAATCGGTTACACTAACAGGTACATTTTTAGCTATTTGTGCTGTTCCAGAATTTCCTGGTGCTACAAAAAGCGAGCTACATTTTTGGCTTTGTTTAAGCTTCCATGCAATAGTATGTTCTCTTCCTCCTGATCCTAAAATTAAAATATTCATTGTAGTAATGTTGTGTTGTTGTTGTTTCCACAAAAATAATTATTTAAAAGAATTTGATTGACTTTAAATCCAATAGTTTTTTATTTCTTTATTTTACAGAAAATCTATTGCATTGAAACAATTTGAATGGTCTTTACGGTTAAAAGGATTTCCTGTTAATGAAGCTAAAAAAACACAAGCTATTATTGATGGGTTTACACAAGCTGATTATGCTAATTACCTAAGTAAGCAACTACAAGCCATTGTTGCGTTTCATTTAGAACACACACCTTTTTACAACACCTTATGTCAAGGGATTGACACCAAAGATTGGAGTGCCTTACCTGTGTTAACCAAAGCTAATTTGCAACAACCTTTAGCTAATAGATTATCTGACAAATACACTGTAAAAACAGTACACAAACATAAAACATCAGGCTCTTCCGGAACCCCTTTTGAGTTTGCTAAAGATAATTTTGCGCATGCCATGACTTGGGTAGCCTTTATGCAACGCTATAGTTGGTTTAATATTGATTTAAACACTTCTAAACAGGCGCGTTTTTATGGTATTCCGTTAGATACCAATGGGTATTATAAAGAACGTTTAAAGGATTGGTTAGGTAACCGTTTTAGGTTTTCGGTGTTTGATTTAAGTGATTTTGCTTTAAATAAAGTGTTACATAAATTTAAACGTACAAAATTTAATTACATTAATGGTTACACTAGTGCTATCGTACAATTTGCAAAGTTTTTAAAACGAAATAATATTGTTTTAAAAGACGTTTGTCCCACATTAACTGTTTGTATTGTTACCTCTGAAATGCTATTTGATGACGATAAAAAACTACTTGAAATACAATTTAATATTCCTATTGTAAATGAATATGGTGCAGCCGAATTAGGGCTTATTGCTTTTGAGGACCAAGACGACAATTGGATAGTAAATACCAACCATTTATATGTCGAAATTTTAGACAATAACAACCAACCTGTCCCTTATGGTCAACCAGGTAAAATTGTGATCACCGATTTATATAATCGTGCACACCCTTTTATACGTTATGAGCTTGGCGATTTAGGACAGTTGTCCATTAAAAGCACGTTACAACGTCCAATTTTAGAATCTTTAACAGGACGTACCAGTGATTTTATAACGCTTCCAAGCGGAAAAATTGCAGCAGGCTTAACCTTTTATTATGTGACTAAAACCGTCATGACCAAAGACGCTAATGTAAAAGAGTTTATAGTTGAACAAATTAAAGAAGACACCTTTAAAATTGATTATGTTGCTACCGAAGCGTTAAGCCAACCTCAGCAAAAGGCTGTACAATTAGCTGTAGATAAGTATTTGGAACCTAATTTAAATTTAATTTTTGAGCAGAAAACTATTTTGGAACGGGAAGTTAGTGGTAAACTGAAACAGTTTAGATCTGGGTTGTAGGTTAAAATCTATATTCTGCTTTTAAAAGCACCATACGTGGTAGCAATCTAACTTCTGTAGTTGAAGACCCTAAATCGCTAATAGAAAAACTAGTATACCGTTTGGTATCAAATAAGTTTTTACCGGTAATACCTAACGTAAGTTTTTTATCAATCAATTTGTATTGCGTTTCAAAATCTAAAAAATAATAGGTATTATCTGTATCTAAACTCCCAAAATGGTAACGTTCCGTTTTTACTTTTGCATCAAACTTTTTATTAAAAATAAAGTTAAGATCTAAAAAAGATTGATTGTTAGTAAACTTACTATTAGCAAAGGTTTCAATTTTATTGGTTGTCCAAGCAGTACCTAAATGGTAATTAAAAACCCCTTTAAAAGCAGACCGTAATTCTAATCCATAATTATAATTACTAGACACCACTGTTCTTAAATTAGAATTGTTTACTACGTTTTTAAACTCGTTTTTAGTATACCCTAAATCTAACTTAACATTAGATGACATAAACTTAAAATAGTAATCAAACTTGGTGTTAATAGTTAAAAACTGACTGTCTTTAATAAGCGTTTTCTGGGTTTGCGTATAGTTTTGATTAATTAGCGTGTTGGTTGACAAAAAATCATGGTTTTTAGTATAAAGCACCAAAGTGTTTGCAAAAAACCGATTTGCCCAATTACCCAATTGATAATTAAGCATCATACTAGAGGCTGTTAATTGGTTAAACGTATTTGTTCCTTTACTAAACGATCTAAATCCTGTTAACACATAATCACTGTACACGTCTAATACATTAGCATTAGTCGTATTGTAAGTATAAGTGGTTTGTATTTTATTATTACTATTTATAGTCCACTCTGCACCTAGACTTGGATTAATATAAAAAGGGGTTTGTTGGGTAGACGTATTGTTACTGCGTAATGTATTAAACAACTGATGCGCTTCAAGGTTACCACTAAATGCAATATTATCTAGTTTTATCCTGTATTTGCTTTTAAAATATAAATCGTTAACCTGATATTTAGTCTGATTTTGGTAATCTATTGGCTGATGTAACGATACATTATCTTCCAATAGTGTAAAACTAGTGTTTAATTTATCCTCTCTAAATTGGTTACCAAGTTGCAACTCTAATAAATGACCATTTGATTTACGGTCTAAAATATGTGCATTTACACCAACAAACTGCATTTGGTTATTACTAACCTGAAAGACATTATTTGCAGTACTATACTCCGGAAATAAATCTTGATATAAAAACTGATTTATGGTGTAATTTTGTGGCTTTTTTTCGGTTATAAATCGACCAGTAAGCAACAGTACCTTTTTGTCTTTAAACTTATTAGTATAATTTAGTTTTTGATCAAAAAAAGTATTGTTTTGTTCTAAATTTTGAAGTGTAGACACCCCATTAAATACTAAATTAGCATTATTATTATAATTTCCATTATTATACTTTGTTGTAGACTCTAACATTTTAGTTTTAGAAGGCTTGTAAATAAAATCTACCTTTCCAAAAGCCAATTGCCTTTTATTATCTAGTTTATAATCTTCCGTGTTAGTAAAACTGTTAGTGTTTGTGGTAATATTATCCACTTGATTTCTAAAAAAAGAGGTTTCGTCCCAATTAAAAAATCCTAAAGTTTTAATCTTTAACTTATCAGATGGATTAAATATGGCATTTAAAGAAACTAACTCGGCATTATTAAAATTGGTGCGTTCTTTTTTAAAATTAGAATCGGAAGCCGATAAGCCTATTAAATTACTTACCGATTGATTATCTCCTATACTTGCTGGTTGATTAAGTCTAAAAGGCTTAATTAATTGTTGAATATCTCCTGTAGCATTATAGCCAATACTATTGGCATTGGCTAAAAAGTAGTATTTATTTTTTTTACCAAAATTCATCAAATTAGCCTTATAATGATAAAAACTATCGTTACCAATATTAGCCTCCAAATTACCAAACCAAATGCGTTTTGATTTTTCGTTTAATTTTAAGTTTAAAGCTACCTTATCGCTTACTTCTATATCTTTTAGCAAGTGGTTGTTGGAGTAGTTTTGTAACACCTCGACCGTTTCAATAGGATAAGCAGGCATGTTTTTGGATAATATTTTATACCCTTTTTCAAAAAGATCGTCACCATCAATCATTAATTTTTCAATCTCTTTATTACCAACTTTTATAGTGCCTTCGCTATCTATATTTAAACCAGGTATTACTTTTAGTAAATCCTCAACTGTATGTTCATTTCCTCTTGTAAAGTATTTAGTTTTAAAGGTTATGGTATCCTTTTTTATTACCATTGGGCGTTCTGATTTTATAACAACCTCATCCAATGTAAAAGGTTGTTCTTCTAAAACTACGTTTATGGTTTTATTATTTTGAGTACCATCTAATACTAATGGAATTGTTTTGGTTTTATAGCCTAATGCATTAAAAACCATATTAAATTGACCTTGGTTTTTGGTAACCAATGTATAGTTTCCGTTGTTATCTGAATATGTGTAATTTAAAATACGATTAGTTAACGTATCTTTTATAGTTATGCTAACGGAATATAAGCTGCCATTACTATCTGAGACAGTTCCAGACAATGTTGACTGCGAAAAGCCAATGGTTTGGAACACCAACAATAACGTTATGAAAATTAGTTTTTTCAATATTATTATTTTTTGTCTTCCCATTCAAACAACAACTCACGTCCTTGTCTTTTATTAAAGGTGTCTACAGAGACATTTGTCCCTCTGTCTTGTCTAGATTTTAGATTATTTTTAAAGTTATTCATCTTTGTATTAAACACCTCTTCCCTTAACGCTACAAATGCTTTTAAACCAATGTTTACATCGTGCTTGTCTTGATTAAGTGTCTTTTCATTAATCGTTTTTTTAGTTATTTTAGTAACAATCCATTCGTATTTATGTGTTTGGTCATACATATCTAAAATTAGACCTGGTAATCCATGAAACTTCCATGGTCCAAAAGTTATTGGGATGTCATTGGTGTACCATGCTATGTAATTTCGACCTCTAAAATTTGTGGTTGCTTTATTGCACATATATGTGCCAATTTTAAGGGTATCTGGATGGTTTAGATCCCAATCTAGTTTTGGAAGTGCTTCCGTTACTAAATACGTTTTACTATCAAAGGTGATATTCTCTGTAGACGATAGCTTATTTGTATTAAGATTTACAAAGTTTCGTTTTATAACATTTTTTTTACCAATAACAATTGTTTCGTTTATCTCCGAATCATTAGTATCATCCTTTTGAATGCTATCTTCATCAAAAGGCATTTCGTAATAATTAGATTTATTTTCTTTTAAATATGGGATTAAAATTCCTTTTTTAGAAAGCGGAATATAAGTATTGAAATTAACTGTGTATTCTATTTGGTATTGGTTGCTAAGCGAATCTGATGGACTTATTTTGTCTGAATTTTGTGCACTTATAAGCTGTATTGATAATAATAATAAAGCAATTAAAATTTTAATTTTCATAATTGATTGATTTATTAAAACAGCAATAGTATATCATGAGATATGCCATTGCTGATTAATTAAAGATTAACCGAATAATTCATTATAAGTTTCATGTGTGTCATCAATTAATTCGTTTGAAGCTCCTTTACAAGTTCCAGATGATATTGTAACGGTATAATGAACAGACATTATTATATTTCCTTCTTCATCAACCACGTTGTGAGTAATGCTACAAGTTTTAAAATATATCCCATCGAAAGAAAATTCATAAAATGAATTTTTTTCTATTGAATTATCCACAGAGGGCAATTTCACAATATCGTTATGAGCCGATGCAAAAGATGTTATTAACATAAGTGCAAAAACAAAAATTAATTTTCTCATAATTTCTAAAATATTAAACCAGTTACATTGTTTAAACTGGTTGATTAATAATTAAGTTATTAGTCGATATTAAATTAATAGTTTTCGCTATTAAATTTAAAATAAGTTGTCGAAAAAATAAAAAAACAAGCGCTTGTTAAAGATTAATCTTGTGTCTCTAGCTAGTAGTTAAAATGAACAAAATTTGACTATTTTACTATTAACAAATCGAAGCTAAGTTTAAAAAATTAAAACAACAGTTTTTTAATCGTTTTTTTTAGCGCTATATCGAAAACGGTGTGTTTCGCTCATTTTATGTTGTGGTTAAAACCACACATAATCAAATGTTTATAAAAAACGTTAGGTAAACTATTGTTTAGTAGATACAATTAATCTAGACTTTACAAAAAAATGTTCGTAAATAAAAATAACCATGCTGTATATGGATTTTATTGTTGAAAAGCCTAAGCCTTTTTTATACACCCAATAGTTATGTTTTAATAACTCTAATTTATTAGAAGAGATAGAGTTTGCTCTGACACGATAATATGCTAATGGCTCTTGGATACCTAGAGCAGGTTTACCAGACTTTTTGATGGCTGACAACCACAATAACCAATCCTGTCGTTTACGTAGGTTAGGCGCTTTTATTTTACCTAAAGTTTTAGCATTATACATTCCGGTAAGATTACCTATGTAATTGGTTTTTAAATATCTTTTGTAACTGAGTTGTGGTAATGCTTTTACTAACTTGTTTAATGATTGTCCTGCTTCATTAATCTGTTTGTAACTACTAAAACTTACATCACAATTTTGAGTTAGCATAACATTAACTTGAACTTCCAATTTATTAGGCATCCACAAATCATCTGCATCTAAAAACGCAATAAAATTGCCTTGTGAAGCTTCAATACCTTTATTTCTGGATATTGCTGCGCCTGCATTAGTTGCATTTGATAGTAATTGGATATTATCATGCATGGCAACATATTTTGTTACTAATGCAATAGTGTTATCTGTTGAGGAGTCGTCTATTAGCCATAACTCCCAATTAGTATAGGTCTGACCTAAAATACTTTTTATAGTCTGATCTATAAAAGCTTCTGAGTTATACATTGGTGTTATTATAGAGACTAATGGTTTCATGTTTAGTAGGCTTCTTTTTGACCTTTAAAAACGTTTATCATGGTTTGAAATATGATTCTAATGTCTAATACTAGTGACCAATTTTCGATATAAAAATTATCATATTTAATACGGTTAATTATGTCTTCGTCATTTTTTATTTCACCTCTATAACCTTTGACTTGGGCTAATCCAGTAACGCCAGGCTTAACGTTGTGTCTAAATATAAAATTGTACTTATCAATTTTTTTTGAATAATCATCTGTATAAGATAGCATGTGTGGTCTGGGTCCAACAACACTCATGTCACCTTTTAATACATTATAAAATTGCGGAAACTCGTCCAAACTAGTTTTACGTAAAAACTTACCTATTTTGGTTACTCGTTTATCATTTTGGGTGATATAGGTTCCTGCAATGGTTTTATTAGTTTTTAATGATCTAAACTTATAACAATCAAACTCTTTATAATTAATTCCGTTACGTGTATGTTTATAAAATAAAGGTCCTTTAGATTCTAATTTTATTACAATAAACAGTAATGGGACTAGCCATGATAAAATAAAAATTATAATAAGTGATGAAAAAACAACATCAAAAATGCGTTTAATAAATTTATTAAAGTCATTATTTAATGTTACCTCTGGCATTGATAATACAGGTAGGTAATTATAATAATCTGTTTTTAATCTACTAGTAAGTAATTTGCTAGATCTTGGAATAAACTTAATGTTACAATGATTAATCTCGGCATACTTAACGTAATCATTGACTTGCTTCTCTGTCAGTTCATCAATTGCGCAATAAATCTCGTCAATACTTTTATCGTTAGATAAAAATTGAAAACTATCTGAAATATTTCCTGTAAACCCTTTAGCATCTGTATTTGCAAAGGTCGCTTTAATGGTATACCCTAATTCTTTACGTTTAGTAAATAATTGTTTTAACTCTTGTGCACCTTCATCCTTTCCAATAATAACAACACGCCTAACATTACCTTTTAAAAAGGAGCGATACGATTTTAAAATATAATAGCTAACTAGTTTTGCGGTACTAATAATTAAAAATGAAAGAAGTAAGTATTTAAGTGTTGTAAATGCAGGTGTATCTATGCTTCTAAAAGCACCTATAAAGGCATATACGATAATACCAAAAGCTAAAAATTGCTTTATAATTAAGGATATAATGTTAATACTTGAGGTGTAACGATAGACCTCGTAAAATCGTAATAAAGACGTCGATATCATCCAGAAAAATATTGAATACACCACATACAAAAAGTGTTTGTTATTCAATATATCTATATCAAAATAGTAAAGACTTGATTGATTAAAGTTAAAAAAGTAAAAAGCAAGTACATTGATGACAACTAGGTCAAAAATGATAAGAGCAGGTCTAAGTAACCAAGAGTACCTTCCGCGTTTATACTCCATAAAAAATTACTTATTATAATTTGAAAAGTCTTTGTGTTCGCTTTTATGAAGCTCAGCTTCGGTTAAGTTTTTAAAGTAGTCATAGGTTTTTTTCATTCCTTCAGCACGACCTACTTTAGGCTCCCAACCTAACAACTTTTTAGCCAATGCTATGTCTGGTTGACGTTGCATGGGATCGTCCACAGGTAAATCTTTATATATTACTTTTTGCGTCGTGCCTGTTAATTTAATAATCTCTTCTGCAAAATCTTTAATGGTAATTTCATGTGGATTTCCAATATTTACAGGGTTTGCATAATCACTTAATAGTAATCTATAAATCCCTTCTACTTGATCTGTTACATAACAAAATGATCGCGTTTGCACACCATCACCAAATACGGTCAAGTCTTCACCACGAAGTGCTTGTCCCATAAAAGCAGGAATTACACGTCCATCGTTAAGTCGCATTCTTGGTCCATAAGTGTTAAAAATACGGACAATACGTGTCTCTAATCCATGAAACCTATGATACGCCATAGTTATAGATTCTTGAAAACGTTTGGCCTCGTCATACACGCCTCTTGGTCCTATGGTATTAACATTACCATAGTAATCCTCTGTCTGTGGATGGACTAATGGGTCACCATAAACCTCTGATGTAGAAGCAATAAGCAACCTTGCATTTTTAGCTTTAGCTAAACCTAATAAATTATGTGTCCCTAAACTACCTACTTTTAGTGTTTGAATAGGTATTTTAAGATAATCTATTGGACTTGCAGGTGAAGCAAAATGTAAAATATAATCTAGGTCACCTTCTATATTTATAAAATTTGTAACGTCATGTTGTATAAAAAGAAAATTAACATTAGAAGACAGGTGTGCTATATTTTTAGGATCTCCTGTTATAAAGTTATCCATACCAATAACAAAATAACCTTCGTTTATAAAACGATCGCATAAGTGTGATCCTAAAAATCCTGCTGCTCCAGTAATTAAAACTCTTTTTTTACTCATTTATCTTCCTATTGACACATATTTAAACCCTTCATTTTCAACATCTTTTACGTCATATAGATTACGTCCATCAAATATAGTTGGACTATTCATTATCTCTTTAATTTTTGCGAAATTTGGAGTTCTAAAAATACTCCACTCTGTAGAAATAATTAATGCATCTGCTTTGTTTAATGCTTCATACATACTATCTGCAAAATTAATTTTATCCCCTAATTTACGTTTAACATTTGGCATAGCCTCTGGATCAAAAGCTGTAATATTACATCCTGCTTCTAATAAAGCATCAATCATATATAAAGCAGGTGCCTCTCTAATATCGTCTGTTTCTGGTTTAAATGCTAATCCCCAAACAGCTATATTTTTCCCCTTTAAATCATTATTAAAATGAGATTCTATCTTAGGAATTAATACTAGTTTTTGTCTAGCATTAACATTAATAACTGCGTCTAAAATTTTAAAATCGTAATTATTATCTAATCCCGACTTATGTAATGCTTTTACATCTTTAGGAAAGCATGAACCACCATATCCAATCCCTGGAAATAAAAATCGTTTTCCGATACGAGAGTCTGTTCCCATACCAATTCTAACTTTATCTACGTCTGCTCCTACTTTTTCGCAAAAGTTAGCAATCTCATTCATAAAGGTTATTTTGGCAGCTAAAAACGAGTTGGAAGCGTATTTTGTAAGTTCGGCAGACTTTTCGTCCATTACAATAATTGGATTTCCAGATCTTACATATGGCTTATATAGTTTTTCCATAAGCTTAGTTGCACGATCGCTACTTGACCCAACAACGATACGCTCTGGCTTTAAAAAGTCGTCTACAGCAAATCCTTCGCGTAAAAACTCTGGATTAGAAACAACATCAAAATCTACTTTTGCATTTTTAGATATGGCTGCTTTTACTTTATCAGATGTACCTACTGGCACTGTACTTTTGTCCACGATGACTTTATAGTCCTTTATTAACTTTCCAATATTATCTGCTACACCTAAAATATATTTAAGGTCTGCAGATCCATCTTCATCTTCTGGCGTTGGCAATGCAAGAAAAATGATATCTCCATGCTCCAATCCTTCTTCTAAACTAGTAGAAAATTTAAGCCTATTAGCTTTAATGTTTCTTTCAAATAACACATCTAAATGAGGCTCGTAAATAGGCACCTTTCCAGATTGCATTTGTTTTACTTTTTCCTGATCTATATCTATGCAAAGTACTTCGTTTCCTGTTTCTGCTAAACAGGTTCCTGTTACTAAACCAACATATCCTGTCCCAATTACTGCTATTTTCATTTGTATCTATATTTAAACTATCTTTTTGTCAAAAATTTCAAAATCAGAATTCATACTTAAAAACTCAGGTACGATCTCTTTCATTTTTTTTACAATTTCATTTTTGTTGTCTTCTTTAGCTAAAATAAATAACTCATTTACATCTTTGTTAATTTCTGTATGAGTACAATTATCTATTTTGGCAATCATGATTTTGCTATTGTAAGTTGGTAATGTTGTAGATTTATCGCTTAACAACTCTTCATACAACTTTTCTCCTGGTCTTAATCCAACAACTTTAATATCAATATCTTTATAAGGTACAAAACCTGCTAAACGAATAATTTTTTTAGCCAAGTCAATTATCTTAACAGCTTCTCCCATATCAAAGATAAAAATCTCTCCACCATTACCCATTGCTCCTGCTTCCAAAACTAATTGGCAAGCTTCTGGTATGGTCATAAAATACCTAATAATGTCTGGATGCGTTATTGTTAACGGTCCACCTTCTTGAATTTGTCTTTTAAATAATGGTACAACAGAGCCATTACTACCCAAAACATTTCCAAATCTAGTGGTTACAAAGTTAGTTTTGTTTTTAGGATCTGCCATAGCTTTAACCTGTAAGGCTTGGACATAAATCTCGGCAATACGTTTTGAGGCTCCCATTACGTTACTTGGATTAACAGCCTTATCTGTAGAGACCATGACAAATTTTTCTGATTTAAATTTATAAGATAAATCCGCTACATTTTTTGATCCCATTATGTTTGCAAAAATAGCTTCTGATGGGTGTTTTTCCATTAATGGTACATGTTTGTATGCTGCAGCATGATAAACTACTTGTGGATTATATTTTTTAAAAACATCTTCTAAAACATCTACTTTTCTTACATCTCCTATAATTGCTTCGAAGTTTAGATCTGGAAAATCATGTTTAATTTCTTGCTGAATTTCGTATAAAGGCGATTCTGCTTGATCAAAAATCAATAGTTTACTAGGTTTATAGCTAGCTACCTGTCTAACAATTTCGCTTCCAATGGAACCTGCTCCACCTGTAACTAGAATACATTTATTGAAAATTTCTTTTGCAACTAACTTGTTATCTAACTGTATTGGTTCTCTTTCTAAAATGTCTTCAATTTGTATTTTTTGAATTTGATTAGAAAGTGTAGTGTTTTTTTCTATATCGGAAATTAAAGGCGCTCTAAAAACCTTGTAGTTAAACTCTAAACAGCTATCAACAATTTTAATACTTTCCTCTTTTGTTAAGGAGCTATCTGCTATAATAAGTGCTTGTGCATTATATATCCTAAGTAATACGGCGGTTTTACGTTTTAAATAAATAATTGGTAGACCTAATATTTCTTTACTTTTATTTTTACCATCCTTATCAATAAATCCTAAAACCTTGTATCGTGAAGGTTTTTCCGATTTTAATGCACTTGCTATTGCTATTGCATTTTCACTGGTACCATAAATTAAAACATTTAGTCTTGCTTCTTCATCATTGTAACGTTGGTAAACTTCAAAGACTTGTTTAACCAAAATCCTAAATAAAAATAAACCACAAAAAGATACGATGGAATATATAAACAGTTGAGGAATTGAAAACAACTCGTCACCAACCAAATAAAAATAACCGTAGTATAATGCCAAGGATGAAAGCAATGTAGCTAAAGACGCTAGAAAAAACTTAGCAGCATCAATAAAGGTTGAGTGCCTTATAAGGCCAGCATAAGTCCTAAATAGTATAAAAAATAAGACATTAATTACAACTATTAAAAGCTCCTCATTTGAAAATCCTAAATTAAAAAAAGCTGCATTTTTAATTTTGCTTACAATAATCTTAGTAAAAAATAAAGAAATTACTAATATGAAACTATCAAAACAAAGTATTGCCCACCTTGGTAAGTAATTTACATTTTTAAAATCTATCTTTTTCTGACTAGATTCTAAAACTTGAAATAAAGCTTGTTTTAATTGTTTAAGCATTTGGATCTTTAATAAAAGTTAACAAATATCTTAAAATATAATGACAATGTAATCAAAATTATATTTAAAGCCTTTACAACTCTAGTTAATGTAATAATTTATAAAAGCTTATTTACTACTTTTTTTATTCTATCTAAATCTACTTGCTGTAAATTTGATCCACTTGGTAAACACAATCCTTTTTCAAACAGGGTTTTACTTAATTGATTACCAAAGTATAGCGCGTTTTTAAAAATTGGTTGCATATGCATAGGTTTCCATAAAGGTCTTGTTTCTATGTTCTCTGTATCCATAGCTTCTTGGAATTGTGCTTTTGTAAAAGGTGCGTCTTCATGAATTAAGATACAACTTAACCAAAAATTTGAATAAAAATCTTCATTTGGCTGTTTTTGAACTTCGACACCTTTTACATCTTTAAAAAGATTAGTGTAAAACGCATTCATGTCACGTCTTAATCCAATGTGTTTATCTAAAACCTCCATTTGTCCACGTCCAATACCAGCTGAAATATTACTCATTCTGTAATTATAACCAATTTTAGAATGTTCGTAATGTGGTGCATTGTCCCTTGCTTGGGTAGCATAAAAAATAGTTTGATCCTTATCTTCACTTGTATTGCAAACCATTGCTCCTCCACCGGAAGTTGTAATAATTTTATTACCGTTGAAGGATAAAATTGAAAAGTCCCCAAATGTTCCGCATTGTCTACCTTTATATGTGGATCCTAAAGCTTCTGCAGCATCTTCAACTACAGGTATTTGATATTTTTTAGCGACCGCTAACAATTGGTCTACTTTAGATGGCATACCATACAAATGGACTATAATTATAGCTTTTGGTTTTTTACCGTTGGCTATTCTGTCTTTTATTGCTTCTTCTAGATGCTTTGGACACATATTCCACGTTTCTTCTTCACTATCCACAAAAACTGGTATTGCACCTTGATAAACTATTGGATTTGATGATCCACAAAAGGTAAAGGTTTGACAAATTACTTCATCATTTAATACTACACCAAGTTGTACTAAAGCTAAATGTATTGCTGCTGTACCAGAAGATAAACAGGCTACTTTTTTGTCTTGACCTAAATAGGTTTCTAGGTCTTTTTCAAAACCATTTACATTAGGACCTAATGGTGCTACCCAATTAGTATCAAACGCTTCTTTTATATAATTTTGCTCTGTTCCTCCCATGTGTGGAGAGGATAGCCATATTTTTGAATTCATTTTCTAAAAATTATTTTAATAACTGTTTTTATTATGATTTTAATATCACCTATAAAAGACTGCGTATAATAGTACTCTAAATTAAGTCTTAATTTATCAGGATATATAACAGAATCGTTATAATGTTTTGGGTTATCATTCTTTAATAAAACTTGTTCTTCGTTAATATATTTTAAGGTTGCAGGACTAGTTAAACCTGGTTTTAATTCTAATATTTTACTAAACTCACCTGTTAGTTTATCCAAATATATTGGTAATTCTGGTCTTGGTCCAACAAAGCTCATGTCACCAATTAAAATGTTTATAATCTGAGGAATTTCGTCTAGTTTATATTTTCGTAGAAAAAATCCTACTTTATTAATTGTATCCGTTTTTAAACAGAAGGTTTGCAGCTTATAAATAGTAAATAATTTACCATTTTCACCTAACCTTTTTTGTTTAAAAATACCTGTTCCGCCATTATATATTTTTGCTATAATTATTAAAAACAATAATGGTAGTAACAAAACTACAAGTAACATTAAAGCTAATAATTTATCAAAAAAAGCTTTCATTTTTTATGCTCTGTACAATGGGAAAAACCCACTATTGGTATCTTTATTTTTTAATTGAACTAAGTTGTCATAGACTTCTTGATCCGATATAAATTGCCACACTTTATAATTAAAGTTTAAATCTGAAAAACCTGATTTAAACTTGTAAAGTGAGTCTTCATCACTACCACCAACACCACCACCAAGGTGCAGGTAATCTAAATCCAAAGTGTTACCTAATAGTCTAGCCTCATCTAAAATTAGCTTCATTGGTGTATCCCTAGAAAATTCTGCTTTTGTACCCGCTAAATGGTATTGCATTACTTTATTTGTGACAGTAAAAATAGCACCTGCTGTAATTATATCGTCTTTTTTAGCTAAAAGTAATTTAGCATCAAAGGAATCGTTTTTTAAAAAGGAGTAAAAATAGTCTTTAGTAAAGAAGTAATTATCCGAAGCATTAACCCTTTTCATGGTATCATTATAGATTTCAATAAATTGATCTATTTCCTCATTAGTAGTGGCTTCAATCACCGAGAAATTATTTTTTTTAAGCTTATTTATTTCGTATTTATTAGACTTTCTATATTTCTGTCTTTGTAAATCAATAGGTAAATTTAGGTCTATTGCTATTGTTTTATTTAAGCTAATTGTTTTTCCAAATCCATCTAACATTTTATGGTTTTCAAATACTGGATGTAATCTAGAAAAACAGGACACAATTTTAGAGTCTTTAAAAAATGACAGTACATTATTATGAAACAAGTCTAAAAGCGCTTTACTAACTTGGTCAAATGCTATGTTAGATATTGGTCCTGCGTAGCCATATACCGATGTACAGTCTTTAAAATCTGATTCAGGAATATCCCTAATAATAATTGGCAAAGCAATATAAGCATCCTCTAAAGATTGGACCAATAATACAGGTTCTCCTTCTGTTTCTAATACATTATAGTCAAGGGTATGATAAAAATCATAATTAACACTATTAGTAATTATATTAGACCATTCTTGGCTTTCGCTGAGTTTGATTATTCTAATACTATTCATTACTGAAATAAAAATTTAATTTGTTTATTATAAGATTAATATCCTCTGTATTATATCTATAATCTAAATGCAAAAAAAGAACTTTATCTTCAATTTCTATATCTCTTTTAGTAAGTTGGCCAGGCCACAAAACAGCTGGATATATTTTATTACTAATTAGATAAGATTTAAGTTCATCTCTATTTTTTTTAGACTTTAACTGTAAAACTAATCCTGCTCCAAGTCTTGTTTTTTGGCTATTTAAAACTAAGTCTTTATCAATCTTTAAATTACTTAAAGCTTGATTAATATTTTCTTTTTTTGCTTTAAGTATTTGGGTAATATCTAAATTTTGTAAAAGTACCTTAGCTGTTTTAGGTATTTTGGCACTTTTTAATTTGCCCTCCAAGTTTTCTTCACTTTCAATAAATATCTCTCTGTAGGTGTCTTTATCGTTAGACAAACCTTCTAAATATCTTTTTTTCAAATACATTGCTGTCAATTTTTTGATAGCTATACTATTTGCTAAACGACTTTGTTTACCCTTAGGTAATTTAAAACCATTAGAACTTGCTAAAAAGCCCCCAGAAGGTATTGGCAACTCTTTACGTAAAGAACCAAAAACATAGTCCGCAGTGCTAGTCTTTATGGCTTCTAAATTATGAGTTAAATCATCTATTAAAACTGCTTTTTTTATGGATAGAAACAAGTGATGTTTTAGCCCAAAAAAATCAACGTTTATAATCACAGACGTTGGATTATCATTAATCTTAAAATCTTTATCTATTGTGTCTAAAAAAGGATTAAAATCGTAAATCTTAACATCTATAGTTAAGTCTTGTATAAACTTAACAACCTCTTGGCAATAGTAACTAGGAAAATATACTGTTTTCCAGTTATGCTTTTTAATACCTTGCTTTAGCAAGGCATAAAGCGCTGTTCTGCCTGATAAAAATAAGGTTGTGTTTTTTAAGAAAAAATTTTGGTTATTGGTTTGCCACTTGGACTCTGTGCAAAGATGGAAATCTGAACCAAATTCTTTATTTGTTATTGACCCTCCCAATATTTATTTTCTTTAATTAAATTAAAATAATCTTCTTTAGTAATACCAACAATTACTTGATCCCACCATTGATTTTTTCTAAAATAATGATTTTTTTTAACACCTTCTACCTGCCAACCACACTTTTTAGTATAAACTCCTATAGATGCTTCGTTGTAAGAAATCATTGAACCATTCATTCGCATTAAACCTAACTCTTCAAATGCATATTTACTTATTGCCATTATAGTGTCCACACCATAACCTTTACCTCTCATATTTTTATCTCCTAATAGCATACCATGAAAAGCATTTCTATCTTTCCAGTTAATGTCTACAATATTAGCCATACCTATTATACCAAGCTCTTCAGTATCTATTGCAAATCTTTGGTTTGTACTGTTTAGTGATAATGAATTAAACCACTTTTCTTGGTCTTGTCTACTAGAAGGGAAATGCCAACCACCTAGCATATAATTAATTTCCGGATTATTTGACCACTTATGTAAAAATTCTAAATCTTCTCTTTCTATAGCTCTTAGCGTAATTTTTTTTCCCGTGATATTCATTATTTATTATTTTTAAAATGGTTAGAATCTAAGTTTTTACTAATCCCTAAATCATCAACTTCGTCTACTGTTTGCCCGTTAACTATTGTACTTTTACTAAATAAAACACTGTTTATAGTCATAAATATAATTTTGCAATCTAATTTAAAACTTAAATTGTCTATATAATAAACATCATTTATAAAACGCTCGCTAAATTTCATTAGATTTCTTCCTTTAACTTGTGCTAAGCCTGTAATTCCGGGTTTAACTAAATGTCTTCTTTTCTGTTCTTCTGTATACAACTCTAAATAACTTGGTAGTAAAGGTCTAGGACCAATAATACTCATATCTCCTTTTATTACATTTATTAACTGTGGTAACTCGTCCAAGGATGTTTTTCTTACAAATTTTCCAAAATTAGTTAACCGGTCAACATCCGGTAATAACACTCCGTTTTTATCTTTGTCCTCTGTCATCGTTTTAAACTTAATAATATTAAAAAGTTTACCATCTTTACCAGGTCTAGTCTGGAAAAAAAAAGGGTTTCCTTTATTTACATATGCCAATGACAAGTAGACAATAATAAATATTGGGCTAAAAACTAATAAGCCTAGTAATGCTGCTGTAAAATCAAAAAATGGTTTAAAGACGTTTTTGTACATTCTATTTTTTTGTGTTTTCAATAACGTTAACTACTTGTGGGACTAGGATAGACTTATCGTATTTAGTCTCTGCTAACTGTCTAGAGTTAATAGAAAACGTATTATATAAATCTATATCTTTCTGTAAAACCTGTATTTTTTCAACTAACTGCTGTGGACTTGTTATGTCAGCATAAAAACCACAATTATTATCCTCTACCATGGTTTTTGTCCAACCTGCAGAATTAACTATTATTGGCTTACCTGCAGATAAGGAATCAAACAATTTGTTAGGTGAATTAGTCTTTAAAATTTCAATATTAGCGAAACTTACAAGCGAGACATCACATGCATTTACAATTTCTGAAACTTCAATCAATGCTTTTGTACCTAAAAACTTTACGTTGTCTAACGCATTATCTTGCACGTATTTTTTAAAGGTTTCAAATAAAACGCCTTCACCTAAAAACACAAAATCAATGGTTGTTATATTATTGTCTTTTGCATATTTTGCTGCTTCAAAAAGGTGCTCTAAACCGTTAGCTCTACCCATTGCACCAAAATGAATACAATTAAACTTTTGTGGATTTAAACCTAAGTTAGTTTTTTGCTGGTCTGATACTGGTCTAGGAAAAAACTCGTCAATCTTAGACATATTTGGTATCATGCTAACTTTGGTGCGGTCAGTGATAAACTTTAACACCCCTTTTTCCATACCTGGGGACAATGCAATAATCTGACTAGCATTTTTATATATTGTTTTTTCAAAACCTACTGCTAATTTTATTAACAGTTTATTTTTTAAAGCTCCCATTTGGATTGGTACTTCAGGCCATAAATCTCTAACTTCAAAAGTATATGGAATTCCTTTAAACCATTTCCCTATTAATGCGGGAAAACCAACCGTTAAAGGTGTTGAAGTTGCAAAGACTGCATCTACATTTTTTTCTTTTAATAAGTAATAACTTGACATAAACATAAATGACAAGAAAGACTTAATTCTAGCAAAAATTGATAAGTTGTTAGAGTACGGAACGTTTAAGTACAAAACTTTAATACCATCAACAATTTCATGCTTTTTTGAAGAATCCATATTGTTTTTAGTACTAATAACTAAAACATCATGGTTTTTTTTTATTAACTCTTTAGCGATCCAATAAGATCTAGTACCACCAGACTCGGTTGGTTTTCTAAAATATTGGTGTATGTAGATTATTTTCATTGTTTTAGACTTAGCGCTCTATCATAATTAATAAATAGTACTGATATAAACATAATGACTATTGTATTAACACTTGTAAGTAAATTACCCGAAAATAGAGATGCAAAAATAAGACTAAATATTATAAAATTAGAATACTTAGCAGAACTTGTACAAAGATTTTTGAAGAACAAAACATATGCAACAACTCCAGTAAGCCCAAAAAACAGGATTAAATCAAACAATTCTAACTCAACTCGACTATTCGCAAATTTAGGTCCCCCAAAGATATAATTTAAAACACCCCAATTTTCTTCAATATAAGGAATAAAATAGTTTTGTAAAAGCACATTCCTGTATGACGTAAAGGATGTAAAAAAGCCTTCTTCCAAATACACCCTATTAAACAATGAAAACTGCTTAGCAAAAACATCTTGAATTACGTGTCTAAATAAAAAGATCATTAGTAAACTACCCGCTAAAAAATAGTACGTTATCTTTTGCTTAAGCAGTTTAATATTGTCAATAAAAAAATATAATAAGAAAATTAATGTTAATAAAGATGCTTTTTTTGTTCCAATTAAAAAGGAGCAAACAACTAGTAAAACTAAAACACTTGCCATTACCATATCCTTTTTTTTAAGGTATAAATAGTAGGCAACACATATTGCTATAAAATATAGATAACCTGCTTCGCTGTGATATAAAAGCAAACCTTGAAATCCAAACCTATTCCCTCCAAAAAAGTAGGATTTAAACACATTAAGATTTAAAAAATAACCAATTAATATGGTAACTGAGTTTAGTGCCATAAACCAAATAAAAACTTTTACTTGATATTTTAAAACACTGAATACCATTGTTTTATTAAATAAAAAAACAAATAGCAACGCAAAAACACCATTTAAAAAATAGTGTCCATTAAATAAGATATTAGCCTGGTTTAGTGTAGAATAAAATGTTAATTGACTAATAATAAATGCAATTGACAGCAAAACTATTGGCAATAAAAACTTATAATCTACTTTATATTTATTAAAAAAAAAATAGGCACTTATTATAATTAGTATTTTAAAAATAATACCATATCTGTAATAAGTAAGATTAGCAATGTCATGGGATACAAAAAGCTTTACAATAAAATCATATGTGAAAAAAAACAGTATACTATTTTTTAAAACAAAGTCTTCATTAAAAATTTTGTTAATAATTTTACCCATTATAAATACTAATATGTCTATTTACAAAACTTTCCCAGGACAGGCTTTGAGAGACTTTAATCACATTGTTTTTATATTGATCTATGTTGCTATTAACAAGTAAACAGGCGTCTGCAAAGTCCTTAGCATTATGGCTATTTGCTACCTGACCTACTTTATTAATATTTACATACATTTCTAATTGTCCTTTAGGAGGTACTACAACAGGCACACCGTAGGATCTAGCATCACTTACAGGTCCGCTGGCAGAAGGGAAACTATCACTATGTGTTGATAAAAAGATATCTGAAGCCTTAAAATTATCTTCATATTCTTTTAAACTCAAATATTTAAGTGTCTTAGTTACTCTATTTTCTATTTTAGCCTCTTTTATTAGGCTTTCAATTTCATCTATCTTATAATCGGATAAACTTCCTGCTATAACAAAATGAAAATTATCTGGTAATTGTTTAATGGTTTGAATTGCAACTTCAATTTTTTTGTCACGTCTTATCATTCCTAAAAATGAAATAATAGTTTTATCTAACGGTACTCCAAGTTCTGCTTTAAGCTTGTCTTTATCAATTTTTGAATACGCATTACTTGGGTAATCAATACCAGAAATTTTGTTTTTTAATTTTGGAAACGCTAAAACTAACCTATCCTTAATCCACTCTCCATGACATACAACATGAGTAGTTTTACTAAAACTTGCGTTTAGCATACTTTTTACTAGATACTTGTAGACCGATCCAATAGAGAATGATTGCAAATTAAAATCTGAAGCATGTAATGTGTAAACTAATTTTATAGGATTGTTTTTTAGTTTTTTAGCTAAATACCAATACGATATATATTCTGAATCAAGAATATGAACTACATCATAATTTTTAGTTTTTAAATGTTTTACTAAATCTTTATGAAATTTAATACCATTAGAAACCCTATCAAAACCCCTTTTTACCATACCCAATTTACCATACTTAGCATAGTTTTGCCTTGATAATTTAGAGAAGCTTAAATCACTTTTATGTATCCTATTTATATCAATATCAGTGTCTGCTAAAATAGCATCTTTAGGCACAAATACATCTGTATCAATAGTCTTTAGGTTTTTGTGTATTTTGTCTAAATACATCGTTCCATGACCTGAATTACTTACACTACCGCTTACTAATAAGACTTTCATGCTTTACTTTTTTTTGATTGAATAATAATGACTAACAGACAATAATACAAAAAATATTTTGCGGATGTCATACCCGAAGACACATTAAAGGGTACAAAATAAAATGCAGCAAAATATAGTAATACATTGTTTTTATTATTAATAATAGCTTTAACAAAAATGTATATTATGAATAAGAAAAACAGAATTCCAAAAAAGTAACCACAGGTTACAAAATATTCCAGAAAAAAGTTATGTGGCAGTAGTGAATCTTTATTTGGTGAAAAAGACAAATTAGGTAAAAAATTAATTTCTTGTATTAACTTTTCATAGATACTAAATCTAACTTGGACACTAGCTCCACCATCAGATTTAATAGCATAGGTCATCCTTTTTAAAGTTTCGATACCATTGTTATATGCAAAGGTTTCAATTTTTTTGAAAATATAATCCCAATTCAAATAAATTAATAACCCTATAAACGAGGCATACATAACACTTTTAAATCTTGAAGCTAAAAGGTATATCAATAATGTAAAAACTAGTCCAACAAGCGCTTGCCTAGAACCTGATAACAACAGTAAAAAAAACACAATCCCAATACACACCCATTTATACCATTTAGATTTGATACCAAAAAGTAAGATGGTTAAACCAGCCAATATATTGCCTACATGCTGATACCTGTTTTTAGATATTAATCCATTATAGTGCAAAAAGAAGATAAATAATCCTAGTATTATATAGGATAGCAATAGGTTTTTAAACGTTGTGTTAATGTCATGTTTATTAATCTCGCAATAAAAAATATAACTCATCGGAAAAAAAAACAGAAACAAATACATTGCTGATTTTACACGCACCTCAAAGTCTAAACCTATTAAACCTCCAATCAATAATAATGATGCTAACACACCTAAAAGCACGTAAAAGACAGAGGCTTTAAGGTTTATTATTAATTTTCTATTAAAAAAAATATAAACTAAAAAATATGAAACAGGAACAATGTAAGTGACAAAACTAAATCTAAAAGAAAAAGAGTATAAAAACAGTGTTAACACAAATATATTAACAAAAGACTTTTTAAATATGTTTTCTCTAAGAATACTAAAGAGCTTCATTTTTCTTCTTATTTATAACGTTAGTAATTATGTTTAGTAATTCTGGTTGTTGTTTAAAATACCAAACCACCAATAGCACAGATGCAATCATGGCAAATATAGCGTCTAGATAAACATTAGCAACTAGTAAAATAAGACTAATTGTTACGCTAAATATTAGTATTGGTTTATAAATATATTTAAGCCATTCAAACGGGTTTTTTACAACAATCTTAGCGGTAATAAAATTAAACATTGATGTTATAACTAATCCAATGTTTCCGATAATTACACCATAAAGTCCAAAGGATTGACCCAATAAATAAATACAGTACAATGCTAGAAAAGAGCCTAGTAACTGCCAAAGCCCAATATGTTTAGTCTTTTTAATTGCCATAAGGGTATAAAACCCTGGTATACTTAGGGAGTTAAATGCATAAATGACAATAGCTAACTGGAAAGCTAAAATGGAACCTGGATAAACTTCTAAATTAATATCCATAATATCTTTTAACAAAATCCTATATACAATAAGCATTAAAAGTGATGCAAAAAATATCAAGAAAGTATTAAACTGGATGGCGTGTTTATACTCTTTAACAAATTCATCCCTATGTGTTTTAACCTTGGTCCATAGCTCTGTAAGCTTAGGTATTATTGGTTGTAAACCAACAGTTGCGATAGAACTAATATAACTAGTAATAGAAATTATGGCAGCATAAATACCCAATATTTCTGGTGTTGTTATTTTACCAATAATTATTTTATCAAACTGAGTAAAAATAACACTTCCAAAATAACCAACCCATGTAGTCCCAGAATAACTTATAATGGATTTTGTAGTTTGATAGTCAAAATGCGGTTTTATTTTAAAAATATTCAGCTTTTTAGAGGCCAAATAAATGTAAGTTATCAAGGTTAAAATACTAATTAAAAACATATAAAATGTTAGGGTTACAAAGTCTTCTTCTAAAAAACTAAAAACTAGTAGTCCTACATTTATAACAAAAATATTAATAAACTTAATAATATTAACTATCAAAAATTGATTGTAAGCTTGTATAATACCCGAAAACAAATGTTGAATTAACATAATTGAAGAGTATAACCCAATCCACCTTAAGGCAATAATTATATCATCACTGACTAAACTACTGCTTAAAAAAATATGTGCAATTTCTGTTGTAAAAAACAAAAAAGATATCGCTACAATTGCACTAAGTACAATGTTAATTAAAAGCAAAACGGGTATTACCATTTTAGTTTTATGGTCTACCTCCTCTTTAGTTTCTAAAGCATTAATTTCTGACACAAAGTGCATTGTTGTGGACGCAATACCTACATCAAGCATTAAGGCTATGTTACCAATAGAAGTAATTAAAGCCCAGACACCAAATTTTTCGACACCCATATAATTAACCATCAATGGGATGGTAAAAAGAAACAGAATAGCTCTACCTGCTCCTCCAAATATATTATATAGATTATTTTTAATACTCATTATTTAATTTTTGAGAATTTGTAACGTAATAGTAGTACAATGAATTAAAGGCTGAAAAAAATATAATCCCGTTTAATCTTTCAAAAAACGTCTCTGTTAAAAACACCACCATTAATAGCATTAAGACAAAGAAATAAGCATAGTTTTTAGTTTTTATTGATAAAACCATATTGTTAATTATTAAAACTAAAAATGCAAAAAGCGTTACTAAACCACCAGACAACAATAGATAAAAATAGTTATTATGTGTGTTTAAATTATTGTCGTACAACCCCATAAACTCCATATCCAAATAGCAATTACTTAAGTTATAACTTACATCTCCAATTCCGTAGCCTAAAAATGGATTATTTAAAAACAAATTGGTATTACATTGGTTTATAAAATACCTGCCATCTATACCACTTGTAGACACCGTAGCATCCGTAAACCAAGCATACACTTTCTCTAATTGCAGTACAAGCCTATAATTTAAGGAGAAATTATTCATCAATAAATAGTAAAACCCAACTAAAAACGGAATACATAATAACAAAAATATAATTCTACCTTTTAGAGTTTTGGTTTTTATAAAAAGGTATATAGGGATAATGATAATATAAGAATATACTACTGCTCTAGAATTAAGCATAAATAAAAACAAACTAAGTACTATTATAATTGCTATTGCTGATGCTTTGTAAGCCTTTTTGGTTACAGCATAACAATACTCGATCAATAAGATTATACTAGTCAATATAAAAGCGCTAATATACGTTGGATGCCAATCCTTGTAAGTGCCCGTATTAATTATTGATCTAAAATCAAAATTAGTAGTAGCGACTTCTAAAATAGAGACATTTTCGGAAAGCTTAATGCACAAATAAAGAACCGACAACACATTAGCTAACACAAATAATTTGGCTAAAATAATTAGTTGCTTTTTTGTAAGATTAATGAAATAAAAAATAATTATTGGAAATAATACAAAGGATAATTGTCTGGTAATAATTTTAAACCCTGTGTTTTTATCCGATGTGTAAATTATAGAAACTACTAATAGTAAAAAAAACAAACTATTTATTACCAATCCTTTAATAGGGGCGTTTTTAATAGAATTAATTCCTGTTTTAAAATTTAATACGACACTAAAAATAAAAAAAAACAATATAATTTTAGAGTTTGTTTTTACCTCAAGCATTGGAAAAAACATCAATAAACAAATAAGCAGAAAAGAAATTTTCTGCTTATAATTATTAATTTGGAATAAAACTGATTTCATTTATTGTGCTGTTTTATTCTTTATAAAAAACTTCTAATTTAGGTCTACTATCCACATCTACATGATTACTAGAGCAAAATCGTATGCCTTTATAGGGCTTCTCTTCGCTCTCCAATCTAAAAATATACCCATAATTTGGATAGGTTTTATTAACTACATTTTTAACGTAATTAGTAACGTCTATTTTGTAGGGCTGCATTTTGTCTGTTGGTGCATCTATTAATATCTGATCGCTTTCCTCGCCTTCTGGTTGGTTCTCCCAATTAATATCTTTATTTATCCAAACCGATTTAGAACGTTGAATATAAAATGAATTTTTTTCTCCAAAATGTCCAGGTTCAATAGCTTTTAAATATATAAAAGCTGAGTCTATTTTTGCAGTTTGAGGAATTGAAGCAAATCCAAAACGAATTAAAAAACGACTATCATTATCTATCGTGTCTTGAACTGACAACGATAATAAATGTAATCTTTCTAAATGCGAATAGTTTCTAGTTTCATAGGCTTCTGAAATTACTACATCTTTACCCATCACTTCATCGGGTTGAAAAACAGCTTTTATTGTTTTGTCTTTATTACAAGAGCAAAAAAGTATAATAGTAAATAAAATTGTTGCTTTTAAAAACTTCATTTCTTCGAATTTATCTGTCGTTTTCTTGTTCTAAAAAAAATTGAAAGGTTTTTTCTAATCCTTCTTTTAAGTCTACGGAATGTTTCCATCCTAACTCGTGCATTTTAGAACTATCCATTAGCTTTCTAGGCATACCGTCTGGTTTTGTAGTGTCTTTAACTATTTGACCTTCAAATCCTGTAATTCCTTTAATTATTTCCGCCAATTCTATTATTTGAACATCCTCGTCCGAGCCAATATTGATGTGTTGGTTTTCGTTATAGTTATTCATTAAAAATAAACAAGCACTTGCTGCATCATCAACATACATAAACTCTCTTTTAGCACTTCCTGTACCCCACATTACAACCTCAGCATCGTTGTTTACTTTGGCAGTGTGAAACTTTCTTAAAAGCGCTCCTATAACATGGGAATGTGCTGGGTCAAAATTATCGTTTTCGCCATATAGATTAGGTGGCATTGCAGATATAAAATTTGTCCCGTATTGCTTATTATAATATTCGCATAGTTTTATTCCTGCTATTTTTCCTAAAGCATATCCCTCATTAGTTGGTTCTAATTTACCATCTAAAAGATACTCTTCTTTCATTGGTTGTTGTGATAACCTTGGATATATACAAGAACTTCCTAAAAATAATAATTTAGAGACTTTGTTTTGGTATGCTGCATCAATGATATTGGAATTAATCATTAAATTATCATACAAAAATTCGGCTGGTCTTTCAATATTTGCTCCGATACCACCAACTTTTGCAGCAACAAGAAATACGTATTCTGGTTTTTCGGTTTTAAAAAAACTATTAACCGCTTCTTGATTTTTTAAATCTAATTCAAAAGATCGTCTAAAAACAAGGTTGTGATAACCGTCTTTTTTTAGAGCTCTTACAACAGCAGAGCCCAGCATACCATTATGTCCAGCTACATATATCTTAGCGTCTTTATGCATTTGAAAAAGATTTAAGGCAACTTATTAAACGGTCTACATGCTCTTTATTATCCTTTGAATGATTACCTACAAAAAAGGCTTCGTCATGGATGTAATCAGCATTTTCTAATGTATTATGTACACTATAATCTAAATACTCGACTGCTTTATTTCTAACAAAGTTACCCGCAACTACTGGTCTTGCGTCAATATTATTTTGATCCAAAAGCTTAACTAATTGGCTTCGTTTACCTTTGTTTTTTCCTTCTAAAATTATTGCAAATCCAAACCAAGAACTGTCCTCTGTTTCTTGTTGAAATCTATAACCCTCTAAATCGTTAATTTGAGATTTAAAGTATTTAGCATTTTCGCGTCTTTGTGCAATAATACCATCTAATTTTTTTAATTGCTCAATACCTAAAGCGCCTTCCATTTCGATTGGTCTTAGGTTATATCCAGGCATTATAAAGTTGAAACTCTCGTAAAAAGCATCTTCTTTTTTCTTGTAAATTTTACTGTCTTTTGGAAGGTTTCTAGTCCAACCATGAGCTCTAATAGACAACATGTAATGATAAAGCTCTTCATTATCAGTTACGGTTACCCCACCTTCCATTGTACAAAGGTGGTGAGAGTAAAAGGTAGAAAAGGTTCCCATTTCTCCAATTGTTCCAGCTGCTTTACCTTTATAAAAGGCACCCATAGACTCACAATTATCTTCTAACAGAATTAAATTGTGTTTTTTGCAAATGCTATTTAAGGCGTCAAAATCGTTTGGGTTACCAAGTAAGTTTACTGCAAAAATTGCTTTTGTATTAGGCGTTATTGCAGCTTCTACTTGGGTAACATCCATGTTTAAAGTTTTTGCATCTATGTCGATAAACTTTAATTTTAAATTGTGTTGGGATAATGGAAAATAGGTTGTACTCCAAGATACCGCTGGTACTAGAACCTCATCACCTGCGTTTAGTTTTTTTGAATAGACTAAAGCTGCGATTGCTAATAAATTAGCTGATGATCCAGAATTAGACATCACAGCATATTTTGAATTGAATTTTTTAGCAAAATCCTGTTCAAAAGCTTTTACTTTTTCTCCCATTGAAAAGAATCCAGATGCTATAACTTCGTTTAAAGCTTCAAACTCTTTATTGTCCCAAGTATTATCAGATAAGGTATATCTCATTATAGAAAATTTTTAATCAAATGATTTTTTAATTGTGTGTTCTTTTTTAGCTAATTGAAGGTCATGTTTCATCATGATTTTAACTAACACTTCGATTGATGTTTTGCTAGAGTTCCATCCTAATAATTTATTAGCTTTTGATGGATCACCCAATAAGGTTTCAACTTCTGCAGGTCTAAAGTATTTTGGATCTACTTCAATTAATACTTTACCAGTTTTTTTACATTTTCCTATTTCCTCTACACCTTTACCTTCCCATACAATTTCAATTCCAACTTCTTTAAAAGATAATTCACTAAAGTATCTAATTGAATATTGCTTTCCAGTTGCAATGACAAAATCTTCTGGCTCTGGATGTTGTAACATTAACCACATACACTCTACGTAGTCTTTAGCATAACCCCAATCTCTTAAAGAGTCTAAATTTCCTAAATATAATTTATCTTGAGTTCCTTCAGCAATCCTAGAGGCTGCAAGGGTGATTTTTCTAGTTACAAATGTTTCACCACGTCTTTCAGATTCATGATTAAACAAGATACCATTAACAGCATACATCCCGTAAGATTCTCTGTAGTTTTTAGTAATCCAATAAGCATACATTTTTGCTACTCCGTATGGAGATCTTGGATAAAAAGGAGTTGTCTCTTTTTGAGGAATTTCTTGTACTTTTCCATAAAGTTCGGAAGTAGAAGCTTGATAGATTCTGGTTTTCTTTTCTAATTCGCAAATCCTAACAGCTTCTAATAAACTTAACGTCCCTAAAGCATCGGTTTTAGCTGTATATTCTGGCAAATCAAAAGACACTTTAACGTGTGATTGTGCAGCTAGATTATAGATTTCATCCGGTTCAATTTGCTTAACTAATCTAATTAAGTTTGAAGTATCCGTCATGTCACCATAATGAAGTGTTATTTTTCTATTAGAATGAAGGTCTCTAATTAACTCATCAATATACAGATGTTCTATTCTTTCTGTATTAAAAGAAGAACTCCTTCTAATAACACCATGTACTTCGTAACCTTTTTCAATTAATAACTCCGCTAAAAATGATCCATCTTGACCTGTTATCCCTGTTATTAGTGCTTTTTTTTGTTGCATTTTATTTCCGTTTTTTAACTAATTGGTTATCAACTTACCATAAGATGGGTCAAAGATATTGATTTTAAAGCGAAAACCAATTATTAGTGATTTTTGTTTAAACTTTAATTATAGTATAATCTAACGTTTAGATTATCTAAATTAAGTGGTCGTTTTAAATAACACACTACACTTTTTGCTTTTATACATATGTTGCAATAATTAATTCCAAAAATTGATGGTTGATAAAATTAAAAATTATTTAAATGATTTTTTAAACTTTTTTCCCAATCTAAAACCTTTAAATCAAAGGTGTCTATTATTTTTGTTTTATCCATTACACTGTACTTTGGTCTAAGTGCTTTGGTTACATACTCCAAAGAACTTACTGGTATAAGTTTGATTTTGGTATTAGTTAATTCAAATATCTTATTCGCAAAATTAAACCACGTTGTTTCACCTAAGTTACTAAAATGATATAGCCCAAATGCTTTTTTATCGCTATTAATTACCTTTACAATAGCTTCTGATAAATCGTTTGCATTTGTAGGAGTCCCTTTTTGATCATTAACAATACTTAATTCACTTCTTTTTGATGCTAGATTTAGCATCGTTTTTACAAAATTATTTTTAAATTCAGAATATAACCAAGAGGTTCTAATTACATAATAGTCGCTTAATATAGATTGAATTTCATGTTCTCCTTGCAATTTAGTCGTCCCGTAAACACCTAAAGGGTTTGTTGTATCTGTTTCTTTGTATGGCGTTTCCGCTTTACCGTTAAAAACAAAATCTGTTGAAATATGAATTAAAATTACTTTAAATTTTTTAGAGGCTTCAGCTAAATTTTTAGCCCCTAAAGTATTTATATTATAAGCTATATCACTTTCGTCTTCTGCTTGGTCAACTGCTGTATATGCAGCACAATTAATACAGTAATCAAAGTTGTTTTCACTAAAAACTTTATTAATCTGGTTGACATTAGTAACATCTAACCTTTTACTATCTAAAAAAACAAAATTTAAAGTGTCTTGTTCTTTAGATTTTATTTTTAAACATGATCCTAGTTGTCCGTTTGAACCTGTTACAAGGATTTTTTTCATTTGTAAAGTGTTTTTATAGTTGGAAGAATCTTATCTTTTTCTGAAACTATAAATTGATCAGGACTAAGTTTCCAATCTATATTTAAGTCTTTATCATTGTATATTATACCGTTTTCAGAGTCTTTATTATATACATTATCACATTTATAATTAAATACTGCTGTCTGACTAAGTACTATATAACCATGTGCAAATCCTCTGGGTACAAAAAGTTGTTTTTTATTATCCGAAGATAACTCAACAGCTATATGTTGTAAAAAGGTTTCAGAATCTGGTCGTAAATCTACTGCTACGTCCAATACTAAGCCTTGTGTTACCCTAACTAATTTAGCTTGGGCAAATTCACCTTCTTGAAAATGAAGCCCTCTTAACGCTCCTTTATTAGAAAAAGCCTCGTTGTCTTGAATAAAATCAATTGCTTTACCAATTAAAGATTCAAATTTACTTTTATTATAGCTTTCGAAAAAATAGCCTCGAGTATCACCAAAAATGGTTGGTTCAAAAATGAAACAATCTTTAAGTTTTGTTTTAACAATATTCATTTATTATTGATTTACTAAACTAATTAAATGCTCACCATAACCACTTTTTAGTAATGGTGTTGCTAAATCTATTAATTGTTGTTTAGAAATAAAACCACTGCTATATGCAGCCTCTTCTATTGCTCCTATTTTTAAACCTTGACGTTCTTCTATCACTTGAACAAACTGCGATGCTTGCATCAACGAGTTAAATGTACCTGTATCCAACCAAGCGGTACCCTTATCCAGAATAGATACTTGTAATTTACCCTGTTCTAGATATGCTTTATTTACATCTGTAATTTCCAATTCACCTCTATGACTTGGTTTTATGTTTTCTGCAATTTGGATTACAGTGTTATCGTAAAAATAAATTCCGGGAACTGCGTAATTTGATTTTGGTTTTTCTGGTTTCTCCTCAATGGATAATGCTTTACCTTCTTGATCAAAGTTTACAACTCCGTAACGTTCTGGGTCTGTAACATGATAAGCATACACAATACCACCATCTGGATTAATATTTGATTTTAATAAATCCGATAGACCTGTTCCATAAAATATATTATCTCCTAATATTAATGCTACTTTATCTTTTCCGATAAAATTTTTCCCTATAATAAAAGCTTCGGCTAATCCGTTAGGAGCCTTTTGCACTTCATATTCAAAATTGCATCCTAATTGGCTACCATCACCTAACAATTGTTTAAATAAAGGCAAATGGTCTGGTGTAGATATAATTAAAATTTCTCTTATACCTGCATGGATTAACGTGGATAAAGGATAATATATCATTGGTTTATCATAAATAGGCATTAATTGCTTACTTAATACTTTGGTTAAAGGATGTAACCTTGTACCTGATCCACCTGCTAATATAATTCCTTTCATTAATGATAATTTATTAACTATTATATTTTTTTAAATACCAGTCAATGGTTTTTCTAATTCCAGACTCAAAATTCTCGTCTGCTTTCCAGCCTAGATCGTTTTCAATTTTTGTAGCATCAATAGCATATCTTAAATCGTGACCTGGTCTATCTTTTACAAAGGTAATTTGCTCTTTATAAGATTTATTTTCTGGCTTAATATTGTCCAAAATTGAACATATAGTATCCACAATAGTTAAATTGTTACGCTCATTTCTACCTCCTATATTGTAAGTCTCACCAGATTTACCTTGTGTAAAAACTAAAGCAATACCTTTACAGTGGTCTAGGACATACAACCAGTCTCTAATATTTTTACCATCTCCATAGATAGGAATATTTTCTCCTGAAAGCGCTTTTCTAATTATTGTTGGAATTAATTTTTCATTGTGTTGTTTAGGTCCATAATTATTGGAACAATTTGTTGTAACAACATTAAGGCCATATGTATGAAAATAGCTTCTAACTATAAAATCTGAGGCTGCTTTTGAGGCGCTATACGGACTATTAGGTGCGTATGGTGTTTCCTCTTTAAATAAACCTGTATCACCCAAAGAGCCATAAACCTCATCCGTAGATATATGATGAAATCTATTATTTTCTTTTCCTTTTTTAAATTGAAAAGGAGCTGACATCCAATAAGATTTTGCTACATCTATTAAATTAAAGGTTCCTGTAATATTAGTATCTATAAAAGCACCTGGATTAGTAATTGAATTATCTACATGAGATTCTGCTGCAAAATGTATAACACCATCAAATTGATGCTTATCAAACAACTGCTCAATTAAACCTCTATCGCAAATGTCACCTTTTATAAAAGTATAATTAGGATTATTTTCAACTTCATCTAAATTAGTCAAATCACCAGCATAGGTTAAGTTGTCTAAATTTACCAGATTTACGTTAGGGTTTTCATTTAAATAATACGATATAAAATTAGAACCAATAAAACCTGCTCCTCCAGTAACAAGTATGGTTTTATTCTTCATAATTTAAAGTATAGACAATTATTTTTCTAATCATAAAAAATAATATCAGTATTACTAAAGATAGTATTGGGAAAATAATTGAATATTTTTCTTTCCAATGACTTGATATGTTACCGACTTCCTGAAAGCTAGATATTACCTCAAATACAACATCTTCTTCTATTTTTTGTTCCTCTAACTTCTTTAACTCGTTTCTTATTCTTTGTTCTTCTTGTAATAGCTCGTATTCTCTAGTTTTTTGACCATCACTACCTGATATAGATATGTCGCCAATTTTAAAGCTTTTTTCTTTATTGTTAGATTCTCTCTCTATTACATTAATATAAATATTTTGTAAATCTTTTACTTGTTGTAATTGATCTTCAAGATTTTCTTTTTGAATATTAATTAAATCATCACGCCTTTTCATGGCTTTGTTTGAATAATTATTTACAAAAGAAGTTAATATACCATCTTCCAAATCTTTAAATACGTTAGCTCTTGAAGCATATGCCTTAATTAAAAAGAACTTTCCGGCATACTCACTTCTATTACTAATAAAGTCCTCATAAGAATATTCTTGAGCTCTGACACTGTCTAATTGCGCTATAAAATTCTCATATTGCAACAGCTTGTCATTTTCTGTTTCAGGTCCAGGCTCTATACTAAATCCATTAATGGCACTTACTGTCTCTTTATCAATCTTAAATATTTTTTGTAATGATTGCGTGTCACCACTAGCTATTAATGCGTTAAAATAATCAATATTATTAACCAATTGAAACTTAGAATTAAAATAAGGCTCTACCAACATCTCTGCTTGAAAAGCAGTAGGTTTAGTTTTCTCTAAAGCATATCCAATGACAGCAGCTAATAGCACAATGCCTAAAATAATTTTCCATTTGGTAATAAAAAACCTAAGCGTAAAAATTAATACTGAAAATATATATTTAAGTATCCTAAATATATTGTTTAATAATTTATTAAAAGCATTACCTATTAGGTTAAAAAAAACAACTAAATCTTCTTCTTCGTTATTTGATTTTATTTCTTTATTATTTTCACTCATTGTAAAATGTTGTACTATTTAACACCTATTTATAATTGACTACATGCTTATAAAACTTTATAAAAGAGCCTACCAAAGCTAGTAAAACTAATGCTATAAGCGGGAATATTATTTTATACTTTTTATACCAAATGTTTTCTAAAAGTCCTTTTTCTTTAAATGAAGAAATTTTTTCAAATATTTCGTCATTAACTACCAGCTCTTTTTTAAGTCCATTTAACTGTTTTAAGATATCCAATTCTTTTGTTAATAATTGGTCCTCTTTTGTTTCTGTTTTCTCTACTTGAAAACCTAAAGAGCTGCCTAGATTAGAAGATACTATATTTTTTTCTGATTCTTTTTGTAGTACATCTAAGTAAGCGTCTTTCATCTTTCTAACTTCAACTAAAGATAACTCTAAGTTTTCTTTTTCTAAAATTAAAACAGAGTCTCTTTTTTTCTTTTCTATATCAGAAAACACGTTGTTTATAGATTTAGACAAACCACCTTCCAACTTTTTAAATATCTTATAATTGTGGGAACGCGCTCTTAACAAAAACACATTGGCAGTATAAATATTTCTATTATCTATATAGTCTTCAAAAGTAATTTTAGTCTTTGTTGTACTATCTAAGGTTTTTAAAAACCCATTAAAGCTTTCTAATTGTTCATTTTTTGACTCTGGACCTATCTCTGCTTCAAAACCTATAAGAGATTTTGCTTCTGTTTCATTTATTCCAAACTGGGATATTAATTCTTCTGTGTCTCCAACTGCAATCAACGAGTTGTAATATTTTATACTGTTAATCAATTCATATTTTGATTGAAATTTAGGTACTACAAACATTTCAGAATAATACACCTTTTCTTTTTGTGTATCTAATACATAACCTATAATTATTGCCACAACAGCAACTGCAAGTATAATTTTAATATTAATAAATATAGCTCTAATTAATGCTATAAACAGACCATAAATACCCACAAAAATTGATTTTATAAAAACCAATAATTTATTAATCGTATTTCCAATTAAATTGAAAAAAACAATTAAATCCACGTCGTCCTTATTGTTTTTTTCAGGTTGTAATTCGTTACTCATACTTTTTATATATTTAATTAAATATTTGTTGTAAAATTTTCCTAGTAATTAAATAGGTTGGTTTCACACCTGAAGTACCTAGTCCTCCAGAAGCTAATGTTCCACCAGATTCCAATGGATTATCACTAGCATAGTATGCGTATCTTACTTTTACGTTTGGATTTATACTACCTCTAACTTTAGATGCTGCTTGTATTGCTTTTTGATAATGCGCACCTTCCATTTCAAGTCCAATTACATTCCAGGTAGAATTATAAAAAAACTTTAAGATATCCTTATTTTGAAGTGATGTTCCTAAAACGGTAATCATACTTCCTTCATATACTGCAACACCTTGATTTTCTAGATCAGATTTGTTTAACTCATTTTCAAAAGGATAATTATCTGCTGTTCCTTCAAAAATATGTGCAGAAGGTATCATTATGTCTCCTTTTGAGCCTTCTAATATACCTGCTTTACCCATTATTGAGATAGACTCAATATTTAGATGTGTTTTAGTGTCTCCTTCTCTAAACGGTTTTAAAAACTCGTCAATTGTTTCATACGCTTGTTCTCCAAAAGCATAATCCATAACAAAAAGCACAGGTGCTTCAGAATTTTTATCTTGTTTTGGTAAGTTTAAGTCTGTCTTTGATAAGTCAAGCTTAGCAGTATCAAAAATCTGAACATCTATATTGGTTCCAGAAGTGTCTGGAATAAAAATCATACCTTGTTGCAACGCCTTTTGGGTGACCTTGTTACGCAACGCTTTATTATCGCTTTGGCTTAAGGCTTCGTACACTTTAAAAATTTCGGTTTTAGAGGTTTCGGCTTTTAATGCAATTGGAGAGTATAGTGTATTCATGACACTATGTAAATTGGCACTAATAATATGGATTGGTCTTTCTAAAAGACTTTCTTTTTTAAGTGTATTTTTTATCGTGTTAGCCCAGATTTCACCATGGATATGGTGACCTAATCGTTCTCTTAACACTGGACTAAATGTTACAGTACGTTTATTATTATTAACAACCTCATCAATTGCTAATTTACCTAACCAATATACAATATGTAATAAACGCTCTGGTTTATTTGGCAATGCAAAAACGTTATAAACGGTAGACAGTTCTTTAAACGTGCGTCCTAAAATATTTGCGGTATGCGTGATAGCAATTTCACGTTCTTTTTGCGTTAATTTTTTCTTGTTTAATACTGCTGCTTCTAGCTTTTGCCAATCTCTTGTAGTTGCGCCATTTTCATCAATAATAACTCGCTTACTAATTTTATGGGATTCGACAAATAAAAAGGTTAAATGCGTTAATATATCATAAATCTCAGAGCGACCTCTAGTGATTTCAATATTCATTTGCTCATCATCAATACGATAGCAGTTTCTTCTTCGTTTTGGCGGAATTATAGCTTCAAAATGAGAATCCTTATAGCCTTCATCACTAGTTAGATTAATAAATCGACACTCTTCAATTCCATGAGGCAATCTATCAATTACGTAAAGTAACCCTTCAAGCTCCGCTTTTTCTTCAGATATAGACCCATAAATTTCTGGTCTAAGCACTAATAATGCTTCACGAAGTGTCTCTCCAGACACACCCATTGGTTTATAAAACCCTCTATTAAACAAGTGACGCATCGTAATATACATACGTTCTATTGCATTTGAGCTTTCTTGAGCTCTCGTTCTTTCATGTTGTTTTATCATACTACTCATGTAATGTATTTAATGGCCAAAGATAATATTATTTAGCTAAAATATGTGGTTTTAAAGCGTCAGCTATTTTGCGGTCATTAGCTAGACGTGGTATTTTATTTTGACCTCCTAATTTACCAATAGATTTCATGTAATTTTGAAATCCATTTTTATTAACCTTACTAATTTTTAAAGGTTGTAATACTTTTCCCTCTATCAAATCTAAGTAATAACTGTTTTGTTTTTGCAACGAAGCGTCTATTTTTTTTGCTAAAGCAGAAATGTCTTTTGGTGCGTTTTCAAATTCTACAAACCATTCATGATATGGTAATCCTATTTCTGGATTAATTTGTGGCGCAACTGTAAACTCATTTATTCTTATATCTGTCCCTTGTGTAGCCTCTTTCATGGCTTGTTCCACCTCTTTACCAATAACATGTTCTCCAAAAGCCGAAATAAAATGTTTTATTCTACCAGATACAATAACTCTATAGGGTTTTGTGTCTGTAAACATTATAGTATCTCCAATATTATAAGCCCATAAACCAGCATTAGTGGATATAATCATGACATAATTAACGCCAACCTCCACATCTTTAATCGTAATACGTTTTGGATTTTTATCAAAAAACTGGTCAGCTTTTACAAACTCGTAAAACATTCCAGAATCAAGTTGCAATAACATTCCTTTCTCATTTTGTTTGTCCTGAAAAGCAAAAAATCCTTCACTTGCTGGATACAATTCAATACTATCTACTTTTCGACCTATTAAGTTTTCAAATTTTGCACGATAAGGTTCATAGTTAACACCTCCAAAAATAAATAGGTTGAAATTTTTAAATATGTCTCCTACATTTTTACCTGTTTTTTGTTGCAGTTTTTCAAAATACATTTGTACCCACGAAGGAATTCCGGATATTATTGACATATCTTGATTAACTGTCTCCTCGACTATTGCTTCTACTTTAGTTTCCCAATCCTCAATACAATTAGTTTCCCATGATGGCATTCTATTTTTTTGAAGATATTTAGGGACAAAATGCGCTACAATACCAGATAGTCGACCTAGTTGTATCCCATTTTGTTCTTTTAAAACTGGGCTTCCTTGTAAAAAAATCATTTTTCCGTCTACAAATTTGGCGTTTCCTGTTTCATGAATGTAAAGCAAAATAGCATTTCTAGCTGCGTTTACATGGTTTGGCATACTGTCTTTAGTTAACGGAATATATTTTGCGCCTGAAGTTGTACCTGAAGTTTTTGCAAAATATAATGGTTTTCCTGGCCATAAAATATTCTCTTGACCAGCCACAACCTTGTCGATATAAGGTTTAAGGTCTTCATAATCCCTAATTGGTACACGTTTTACAAAGTCTTGATAATTATTAATACTAATAAAATCGTGATCAATACCAAAGGTTGTACTTGAGGCTTGGCTAATAAGATCTTTAAACACTTTATCTTGTGTCGGAATTGGGTTATTGGCCCATTTTTGCACTTTTTTATAAATGCGTTTTGCAAATGGTTTAGCTAAAGCTGCTTTAATTGATGGCATTATTTAAAATCTATAAAATTAGTTGGGTTTACTGGATAACCGTCACTCCATAATTCAAAATGAAGGTGTGGACCTGTAGATAACTCGCCTGTATTTCCTGCTGTAGCAATCACTTCTCCTGCTTTAACCAAATCGCCTTGCGCTTTAGTTAAGGAAGCGTTGTGTTTGTATACAGATATTAGACCTTGACTATGTTCGATTATAATAACGTGACCAGTTTGAGCAGTCCACTCGGCAAAAATTACAGTTCCATCTGCAGTAGATTTTATAGGCGTGTCTTTAGCAACGACAACATCCACAGCGTAGTGTTTAGTTTTAACGTTATAGTTTTCGCTAATTGTACCATTTACTGGTGGAAATAAAACAAAATTTGCTTTGGAAGTAGCGGTTTCAAACAAGCTATATTTATCTTCTTTATCTACTTTTTGTCTAAGGATCGAATCTTCTTTAATTGGATTTAAATCAACTTGACTGGCTTCTAATTTAGCAGCCTGTATTATAGAATCTTTATTAAACTTAACCGTACTTACTTCGCCTTGTAATACTTGTTTTATAGACGCAAAATATTTTTCGTTTAAATCAATCGTACGTTGTAAAGAATCTGTTTGAAAACTTAATTTAACAGCTTTCTTTTTAAGTGTTGTGGATGAATATCCTGGAATATATTCCTTTAAGGGTGTAAAAGCTATTAAAATGGTGGTTAAAACAATTAATAAAATAGCAGATATTGTTCCAAGTATAAACACGTTTAAACGCGTCAAATTAAGTGAAAGGCGTTCTTCAAAAGTATCATCGTTTAAAATAACTAAACGATACTTGTGAAGTAGTTTCTTCTTAATTTTTTTAGATTTTTTTTCAGATTTTACCATATTAAAAACAAAAGTAAATAAAAAATTGTGCTAACATCTTTAGCTAAAGCTAAAGTTAGTGTTTTAACGTTATTATTAAAGTTTAATTATTAACTTTGTGGTCTAAATTTTTAGTTATGATTTCAGCAAGTATATTTTTAGGTATGATTGGACCTTGGCAAATCGCAATTGTAGTGGTTTTGGTTTTATTATTATTTGGAGGAAAGAAAATTCCAGAATTAATGCGTGGACTAGGTAGCGGAATTAAAGAGTTTAAAGACGCTAGCAAAGAAGAAAACGAAGAGAAAAAGTAAATTTTACTTTATCATATAAAAAAAACCCAATGCAATGCTTGGGTTTTTTTTATGACTTAAAACTGCTTTAGTTAATTTTCAAGGATTTAATAATAGACTCTAGCTCTAATATATAATCACGCTTATTAACTGATGGTGCAAAGGTAAAACCTTCTAATACTACATAACGGTTATTAATTTTATCTTCTACCATGTAGTTAACAAATGGTCCTGCATTATATGTGCCTTCAATATCCCAAGTGCTTCTTACTTCATATGTTGGTTTATTATCAATTATAGTTGTGAATAGAAAGGGTGTGTAAGCTTCTTCGGTTTTCATGTATGAGCCATCTATTGGTCCAGGAATATACTTTTTACCAACACTATCTCTAATAGTTATAATTTGCTGTGTAATATCTCCTTCTTTATCTATAGCATCTAATGGTACTTGGTACACCATAAAATTATTAGTTCCTGTTGTTAAATTTTTTCTAACCCAGAAAAAATCACCATCCTCTTTAGCTATTCTGTAGATAGATGGAAACTTAACCGAGATTCCTAATTTTTTTTCTATGTTATTATTTGTATGCAGTGAGTTGTTTGTCAACGTTTGACGTGCTTCAATTTCTTGGTTTTTAAACGTATCTAAAATTTTATCTTTATTAGACTTTAAAACCTCAATAATTTTGCTGTCATTTGGTCCTGATACAACTACTACCTTTTGAGGTTGTGCATACGCATCTGTAGCTATTTTAATCTCAGACTTTTCGCTTTGTTCTATTTTTAAAACAATTCTATTTTTTGCAGCAAATCCAGAGAATACTTGTGGCGGAATTTGATTAATATCAAACATAGGCTCTGGTTGTGGTAATCCAGGTACTACAGTAGTTAATACGTCTCTAATAGCGTCTCCAACATTACCTTTCCATAACTCGTTATCTACAACAACACTAACGTTATATAAGTTTCCTGAAGATTTTGGGACCATACGCTGGTTTTGTTTTGTCCCTTCGTTGCACGATAATATTGTGCATACTAATACAATTAATACAGCTAATTTTTTCATTTTATTATGCTATTTAAATGATTACTTACCCTTTAGAAACTAAAAGTTTCATTCCTGGTTTTAATTTAGTACCACTAATATCGTTCCAATCTTTAATATTTTGGACAGAAATACCAGAAAACTTTTGAGAGATACTCCATAGACTATCGCCTTGTTGCACAGTATATGTTTTTCCGTTTACTGGCTTAGTACTTTTTTTAGCCGAAGCTACAGCTTTAGATTGGCTTACTGGCACTCCGTTTCTAGGATATATGGTTAATCGCTGACCTATTTTAAGGTTATTATTGCGCATCCCATTCCATTGTTTAATTTGACTTACTCTAACGCCAAATTTTCTGGCTATTTTACCTAAATAATCTCCTTGTTTTACCCTATATCGTGTTTTGGTATCAGAATCCTGAAATTGAGGTAGTGGTTTTTCTCGTTTATCCAATTCTGCTTTTGCATGAGCATACAATTGGTCCTCATTATTTACAAAAGCTCCAATAATATTTCGTGGTAAACGTAATGTGTAATTTTTACCTTTTATATAAGGTATAACATCTAATTTGTATGCTGGATTTAAAAACTGAAGCGTCTCTATCTCTACACCTGTATACTCTGACACTTGGTCTAGAGTAATCATTTGTTTAACGTGAATTGTATCTGTTTCTATTAAATGAAACTCTGGTTTATGTTGTACAAAGCCATGCTCCTTTGCATATTCAAAAATATACATAGTGGCTAAAAAAGCTGGCACATAACCAGCAGTTTCTCTAGGTAAATTAGGTCTAATATTCCAATAGTTTTGATAACCACCAGAGCGTCTAATAGCCTTGCTAACGTTACCTGGACCAGAATTATATGCAGCTAATGCTAAATCCCAATCTCCAAATAATTTATATAATTTTGATAAATATTGTGAAGCAGCAATAGTCGCTTTAATCGGATCACTGCGCTCATCCACATAACTACTTACATCCAAACCATATTCCTTACCTGTTGCAAACATAAACTGCCATAAACCGGTTGCTCCAACTCTAGATCTAGCTCTTGGTTTTAAAGCAGACTCTACAATTGCTAAATATTTCATTTCTAAAGGAATGTCGTAATTATCAAGTTCGCGCTCAAACATAGGGAAGTAATAATTACTTAAACCCATTAAACGCTCAAATGATTGATGACGATTTTTTAAAAAGGACTTAATAACGCTTTCTAAACCAGGATTATATTCAACATTAAAAGGGGTTCTTGCGTTTAAGCGAGAAAGTCTAGCTTTTAAAGTATCTGTAGTTAACTCTGGATAATATACTGCATCATATTTTAATCCTGAAACATCTCTATAAATAGTATCATAAAGTGTGTTACTGTATAACTCTTCAAGCCATTTTTTATCAATTTTAGAAGCAAATTCATGATCTTCTAAAACCTGTGGTAAAGGTTGTAATCCCTCTACTGTTTTTTTAAAGTAAGCTTGACCATCGATTATTGTATCAATAACGTAGTTTTCTCCTTCTATCAGTTTATCCTGAGTTAATCTTGTTTGCGCTTGTAATGAGTCTTGAGCCACACTAAATGTAAAGCCAAATAGGATTAATAAAAAGGAAATATATGTTTTTAAATGCTGCATTTATTATTTGTTTGATTTTATGCTGTAACGTTTACTTTTAGTCTAAAATTGCAGCAATTCCTGGAAGAGTTTTACCTTCTAAACTTTCTAGCATTGCTCCTCCTCCTGTACTTACGTAACTTACTTTGTTTTCAAAACCAAATTGCTTAACTGCAGCAACAGAGTCACCACCTCCAACTAAAGAGAATGCTCCATTTTTAGTAGCTTCTGCAATGGAGTTACCTAACTCTATCGTTCCGTTTGCAAAATTTTCCATTTCAAAAACACCTAAAGGACCATTCCAAAGTATTGTTTTGCATTGCATTACTACATCATGGAATATAGCTTTGGATTTTGGACCAGCATCTAAACCTTGCCATCCGTCAGGTATTTTATTAACATCCACAACTTGGGTGTCTGCATCGTTGCTAAACGCATTTGCTGCCAAAACATCTACTGGTAAATGTATCTGTACGTTTTTTGCTTTAGCTTGTTTTAAAATGTCTAATGCTAAGTCCATTTTATCATCTTCGCAAATAGAATCTCCAACACTACCGCCTTGTGCCTTAACAAAGGTAAAGGTCATACCTCCTCCAATAATTAAGTGATCTACTTTGTCTAAAATGTTTTCTATTATAGTAATTTTAGAGGATACTTTTGCACCTCCAAGCACTGCTAATACTGGTTTTTCGCCAGTTTTCATTACTTTATCAATACTTTTAATTTCTTGCTCTAATAAGTATCCAAAACATTTTTTTTCTGGAAAAAACTGTGCGATTATTGTTGTAGACGCATGCGCTCTGTGTGCTGTACCAAACGCATCATTTACATAAATGTCTCCTAGTTTGGCTAGTTTTTCCGCGAAAGCGACATCGCCTTTAGACTCTTCTTCATGAAAACGTAAATTTTCTAAAATAAGTATTTTTCCTGGTTCAAGGTTAGCTGCTGCTTTTTCTGCAGCTTCACCTACACAGTCCGAAACAAACTGAGTCTCGACACCAATAATATCTTCTACTTTATTTGCTATGTGTTTTAACGAAAACTCTTCTTGAGCACCTTTTGGTCTTCCTAAATGAGACATTAAAATACAACTTCCACCATCTTCTAATATTTTGATTATGGTTGGTTTTGCTGCTTGAATTCTGGTAGCATCTGTAACATTAAAGTCCGCGTCTAAAGGAACATTAAAGTCTACACGGATTAAGGCTTTTTTGTTTTTAAAATTAAAGTCGTTAAGTGTTTTCATTTATTTGCTATGTTTTTAGTTTAGGTTTGCTTTTAAAACCCAAGTATCTCTATATCTGTAATTTGTTTTTAAATCTTCTGCCATTTTAAAGGCTTCTTCTGCGGTATCTCCTCTAAATAAATAGACGTAATTCCAACTGTTTTTAGGGTTAATAAACGCTTTTGCTGTATACCCTTTGTTAATTAAATAATCTGTCCATTTTCTTGCTCTCATGTTTTCTGCAAAGACACCTGCTATAACATAATAGCCACCTTCTATTCCTGCAATAGTTGTCGCTTTTTTATTTTTTAAATATTTAAAAGCTTTGGACTTTAATCCACGTTTTGTGTAACTATATGGTTGACGTTTCTTTTTAGTATTATAACTTGGTACTGTTTCTGGTTGTGATCTTACAATCTCTGGAGATACATTAGCTGTTTGGCTTGCACTTGGGTTATTATCTTGTACAATGTCGTCAAAATAATTTTGAGCTATTTCTGTTTGAAATGCTGTAAAATACAGGTAAAATCTATCTGCTTGTGTCTTTAATCTAAGCGTTGTTTGACTTGTACTATTATTAATTATTGCATTGTTATAATTAGGAATATCAAGTTGTGCAATATCAAATCCAAGCGTATTCTCACTATTAGGTAGTCGATCCCTATTTTTTATACTATTATTAGTAATTGAACTATTAAAAAAGTTTTGTTGATAACGTGCTCCATTACTTAATGATTGGAAACTACCATCACGCTGTTTTATGATTGCAAAATCATCACCTTCTAATGCGGAATCTCCTTCCAAAGCAGATAGTATTACCGATGTTTTTACATTTCCTTTTTCTACGGATTTAAAATTTTTAAATTCTAAATCCAAAGGTTCTTGCTTATTAATTAAAGCAAAACCATGGTACGTTGATATGTATCTTGGATTGTCTGTAGGTGATTGGTATACTACATATAACATCCAACCTGCTGCACTACCACCAGACAAATAGCCTTCTGTAGCTTTTACATTAGCAACGACATAATCGCCTGATTTGTTTTCTGCTTGTTTTAATAACGATGTTACGTCTGCATAACACACATAAGGTGCATTAATGGCGTGTGTTGGATCTGTAGACCCATCATATATTACTTCTCCTGTTAAATCCTGATACTCTTGATTAGGTAATTTAAATTTAATCTGATTAATTACTGCAGATCGCTCTCCACTTCCACGATAATCGTAATTACCTTTTTGTTCTTTACGTGTTCCTTTTTCATAGGCATAGGTTGCTGACCAATATAAACCTGCATATGCTATTTTTTTAAAGTCCTCTGGTAAGGTTAGCGTTGCTTGGCTAGAGCTAAAAGTTTCGGTGTCTCTGTCAATATCAACATAACGCATTTTAGTGTCGTCGTTATTAACTGTTAAATCATTAAAAGCATCTTTATCATCCTCACTTAAAATGTTATTACCAATTACCGCAGTATCTCCAAAAATGTAGAATTCGTTTAATGATTTAAATTCAAGACCTCCATTGGTGACTGAATTTACTTGTTCAGTTTCTTGCGCAATAACATGGTAAGATCCTGTTATAATAAAAAGTAAGCCAAATAACTTTTTCATTTTAAAGATGTAGAACAATTAATAATCCTCAAATATATACAAATACTGCCATACTTTAAATTTGTTACGTTAAAATCAATTTTTAATAAAAATAGTTTTTCAATAATAGGAAAACTATATTTGCCTATGCTTTTCAGTGATATTTTAGGATTAAATCATATTAAAAAACACTTAACCACAAGTGCTAATAATGGTCGTATACCACATGCTCAACTTTTTGTTGGACCTGAGGGTTCCGGAACTTTGCCTATGGCTATTGCTTATGCACAATATATTTTGTGTAAAAATACTTTGGGTGAAAACACAGGAGAAAACGAAGTTTGTAATTTAAAATTTAATAATTTTTCTCACCCAGATTTACACTTTGCGTTTCCTGTTACCACTACAGATAAGGTTAAAAAACATCCTGTTTCTTCTTATTTTTTAGAAGAATGGAGGCAATTACTTAAAGAACAACCTTACGGAAACTTATTCGATTGGTACAGACTATTAGGTGTTGACAATAAACAAGGTCAAATAGGTGTAGATGAAGCTTTAGATATTGTAAAAGCGTTGAGTTTAAAATCTTACGAAGGTGGTTATAAAGTCATGCTAATTTGGATGGCTGAAAAAATGAATACACAAGCTGCTAACAAGCTGCTTAAATTAATTGAAGAGCCACCAAACAACACCGTTTTTATTTTAATCGCAGAAGAGGAAGAACAGATTATTAACACCATAAGATCGCGTTGTCAAATTTTACATTTTCCACCATTAGCCGAAGACGATATTAAATTGGGAGTTATTAAACAATTTAATCTGGATGATGCTACTGCTACAAAAATAGCACACCAAGCGGATGGAAATTATAATAAAGCGTGTGATTTAGTCTATCATGATAGTGAAGATGACCAATTTGAGCAATGGTTTATTTTTTGGATTCGTGCTGCTTTTAAAGCTAAAGGAAATAAAGGTGCAATCCATGATTTAATTGGTTGGAGCGAAGACATTGCTAAAACTGGACGAGAAACACAAAAACAGTTTTTAAATTTTTGCTTAGATTTTTTCAGACAAGCCATGTTACTAAATTATGGTGCTGAAGAATTAGTTTACTTTGAAACTAAAAGCAAAAATTTTGATATAGCTAAGTTTGCTCCTTTTATTCATAATAATAATATAATGGATATTTCCAACGAGTTAAACGATGCTATTTACCATATAGAACGTAACGGAAATTCTAAAATAATACTAACAGACTTAAGTATTAAGCTAACACGATTACTACACGCTAAACAAGACTAAATTGACAGCAAAACGTAATTTTTTTGTGATCATTAATCCTGTTTCTGGTAATGGACATGGTAAAAAGGTTTGGCTAGCTATACAGTCCAAATTAAATCTATATTTTAATATTGAGTTTAGTTTTACAACTCATCCCAATCACGAAATTGAAATTACACATACAGCTATTAAAAAAGGCCATAAACAATTTATAATTATTGGTGGTGACGGTACATTAAACAATTTTATTAATGGTGTATTTAGTCAGGATAATAGTAATTACAAGAGCATCATTTTTGGCGTTATACCTGTTGGAACTGGTAATGATTGGGTAAAGACACATGGTATATCAAAAAACATAAATAAGGCTTTACAAACTATTTTAAACGGAACAATTAATACTCAAGATGTTGGTTGCATTAAATACTTAGATCAAAACATTTCAAGTAAATATTTTTTAAACCTAGCCGGAATTGGCTTTGATGGGTTAGTAGTAAACATTGTTAATAACAACAGGGCTTTTGGTCAATTTACCTACATTTTAGGCGCTTTAAAAGGACTTTTTAAATATCGTTTTTTTGAAACCAAAATAACTACAAACTCTGAGGTTATAAACATAAAGTGTTGCTTTATGATACAAATAGGAATTTGCAAATACACTGGTTCTGGTATGCAATTAACGCATAAAGCAAATCCAAAAGATGGCCTATTTGATATAACCATTGCTAACCATTTTTACAAATGGGATATTATAAAAAATATCTTTAAATTATTTAATGGTAAAATAGTGTTTCATGACAAAGTAAAAACCTTTAAGACAAATAATCTTTTAATAGAAAATAGCGCTACTAATACATACTTTCAAGCCGATGGAGAACAAATTGCTCCTGGTAAAATCACGATATCTATTATCAATAATGGAATCCAGTTTTACTGCTAAAAGTGACTAACTAATTTTGAAAACTAACTTTTATGAATAACATACTTAATAACATTACAGAGCTAATTTTACTACTGTTTTTAGCTATAACTTTTTTACAATCAGGATACGATAAAATAACCGATTGGAAAGGTAATATTGAATGGCTAAAAGGTCATTTTTCAAAAACATTTATGGCTAATATGGTACCTTTAAATGTCGCTATAATATTAATTTTAGAGACCATTGCAGGATTATTTGCTGTAATAGGTTGCTTTACTTTAATAATTGATAGTAATACCAGTTTTGGTTTTTATGCTGCAATTTTAAGTGCTATAACACTACTACTCTTATTGTTTGGTCAACGTGTTGCAAAAGACTATGATGGCGCAAGAACCATTGTAATTTACTTAATTCCAACCTTAATAGCCTTGTATATGCTTAAGTAATTAATAGTCAATCATATTAACTTTAAATACCCAATTTTGACTAAAAAGAGCGTTATTTAGTAATGTTTTATGTTGCATGTAAGCATCATAAAAATTTTGGGTATGAAATACGTAAACATAAAATAACTGTTCAGTTTCATCAATAAGTATCTGACTATCGTAACCTTTTTCTTTTAAATATTTTTGCCAAGTAATTGCATTTTGGGGTTTGGAAAAAAACTTATTTATAACATAATAGCCTTCTTTTGCACCTTCTATAAGTGCTGCGTTTTTTTCTAATAACAACTTAAATGCTTGTGTTTCTAAAGGTTTGTCTTCTATTTTTAATGCGCGCACATAATTAGTAGATGAAATTAAAACATCTCCTTTAGCTTGAGCTTCATTTTGTGACTTAGAAGATAGTATCTCACTAGACATAGGCACAACCAATTCTTGCTTTAGTTCCTTTTTAATAATTACTGGTTGTTTTAAAGCAAAGGATTGTGTAGTAATGTTAAAATTTTCGGCTTGACCGATAGTTTTAAAATCCGTTTTAGAAATAGCTTTTATTGTTTCTATTTTAGCCTTAACAACCTTATTATCAAATGTTAACATAACATTTGGATCAAGTTTTTCTGACGTTAAAACAATAGCATTTACAGGTGTATTTGATTGAATTTCTTTTAAAAATGATTCACTAATTTCAGTATTAAAAGCAGTAAAAAACAAGTAAAACCGATCCTGTTTGGTATTAAAAATAAGGTCTACTTTTTCTGTTCCATTGACTATTACTGCCTCATCATTATTTGGTAAGGTAACTGTTGCCAAATCAAATCCTAAAGTGTTGCTACTGTTTGGATATCTAACCGTATTAGCTGTGGGTATTGAAGTTATTTGACTACTAAAAAAATTATCTTTATCCCTATTTACAGCTTGTAATTGCCACGCTTTGTTAGTTACTGGGTTAGCGACAATGCATTGATCTCCAGACAATGCAGAATCACCTTCTAAAGTTGCTAATACAATTGCTGTACTAGTTGCTCCTTTATCTGGTGTTTTAAACTCGTCCAATGAAATTATTTCTGGTTGATTACCAATATGAGAAAAACCATTAAAAGTAGTGATATACTTAGGTTTACTAGTTGGTGCTTCGTAAACAACATACAACATCCAGCCAGCAGCACTTCCACCAGCTACAAATCCTTGGGTTGCATTAATATTAGCTACTGTGTATTCTCCATTTACTTGTTTAGCCTCTTGTAATTGTTTAGTAACATCTGCAAAGCAAACGTAAGGAGCATTTAAAGCAAACGCTGGACTTTTTGCTCCATCAAACAGCACATTACCTGTAATATTTTGATAATTTTCTCCAGGTAATTTAAGTTTTACCTTGTTGATTAAAGACCTATTTTTTTGTCGATTACCTTGAAAATAAAATTGAGCATCCTCTTCTCTTCTTGTACCTTTTATATAACTGTATGTTGCAGACCAATACAAGACTGCATATGCAATTTTAGACTGATTATCAGGTAATTTAAGATTAGCAGAACTAGATGAAAACGTCGCTTTATCTTGATCAATATCCACATAGACCATATCAATATCATCGTTGGTTAACAGATAATCATTATATGGTTCTTGTTTATCTTTACTTAATATGTTATTACCTATTACTGCAGCATCACCATAAATATAAAACGCTTTTTGCGTTGTAAATGGTACTGTTTGCTGAGCATAAGTAAACGAAAACATAGAAATGAAGATAGCAAAGCGCAATAGCAAGCCTCTCATAATCTTTATTGAAAATAATTAATAGCGCAATAAATATAGCTATTTATATCAAAAAGACTGATATTTAAAGTATTATAAGTCAAAAAAGGCGATTAACAGTAGTTAATCGCCTTTTTTAAAAAATCTATAAAAATCTTACTTTTTATATGCAGCATTTAAATCTTCAATGATTTTTTGAGTCAAATCATTTTCCTCTTTTCCATACATTACACTTGGAGAATTCTCTACAGTCCCTAAAATGTAATCATAATTGTTATTTTTTCCGTAATCTTTTACAAAACCTTTAACTTTAGAAATTAAAGAATCTATTTCTACTTGATATTCGTTTTGAAAGTTTTGCTGTTCTGCTTGCCAAGTTTGTTGTAAGCCTTGTGCTTTTTGGTTTAAAGCTTGTAATTCTGATTCTTGTTGACTTTTAGAAAGCGTTGCTACTTTTTGGTATTCAACTTGAAACACCTGACGGAAACTATCTACCTTTTTTTTAAAGGCTTCATCCTTTTCATTATATCTTGCTTCTAAATCTACTTTCTCTTTAATTTCATTAATTACAAGACCATTATCAACGTAAGCAATTTTTTGCTTTTGACAAGATGTAAATACTAATGCAACAATTGCTAAACCTATTATTTTTTTCATTTTAATTTATTTTGATTTTGAGCAAATGTAAATAATTAAATATGTGAAATTTTATTTTTTTAACAGATTTTAAAAGAATAAGAAATTTTTATAAGGATTTTAATTCTGAATAAGAAATAGCTATTAAAAACAACCTCATATAAGCGCATTTAAGGCGTTTTTTAATAAAAGCAATATATTTACACATTAAGACCTGAAATCGTTTAATCCTGATTATTAAATTACTTTTTAGCTGTTTTAAGCGTATAAATCAATGAAGAATATTGCCCAGAAGACCTTGCTTTATAATTTGAGACACAACCAATCCAAAAAGCTTTAAATATATTCATTCGTCCAGATTTATATTTTTCAGATAATAGACTAACATAATATGAATCAAAAAGCATAGGCTTAGTACTGTGAACTTTTAAATTAACTGTCTTAAATAAATTAGAAATAGAAGTTTGATTAAAATGCCATAAATGTCTTGGCACATCATAAGCTGCCCAAAATTGTTTATAATGTTTAGCGTCGTAACTATTGTAATTTGGTACAGCAATAATTAAAACACCGTTTGGTTTAAGTAACGTCTTAAGTAGTGTGATTTGTTCTTCTAAATTTGGAATATGTTCTAAAACGTGCCACAAGGTGATAACATCAAAACTTTGAGTCTTTAAAGTTTTTATTTGTGACAGATCTAATACAGCGTTTTTAGTTTTATGATTTGCTATTGATCTTGCTTCCTTATTTGGTTCAATTCCGGAAACATGCCATCCATTATTTAATGCAGTTTTTAAAAAATCTCCTGTACCACAACCATAATCTAAAATGTATTTATCGTTAGTTTGAAATGAATCAATCAACTTTAGCTTACGCTGTAATGCTATTTCCCTTACTGCATGATAAACGTTTTCTAATAGATTTCTTTTAGAATCTGTATGTGAAATATAATCTTCGGTTTTATAATATTCTGGTAATTTATCTAAAGTTGGCTTAGGAATCGTTTCTAAATAACCATAAGTTTTGTTTTCAATTAATTTAAAAACCTCTCCAGAAACTGAGTGATCTTTTACTTCTATAAACGCATTTTGATTATTTTGACTAGCCACAATTACTTATATTTTGATTGATTTTTTGATAAGAGTATAATTATATTACCCATCAATAAATAAAAAACAGAACGTTCCACGTGGAACGTTCTGTTTTTTTTATCCAATTTATCTACCCATATACACCAACAAAACAGAAATATCTGATGGCGAGACACCACTAATTCTTGATGCTTGAGAAATGGTTACAGGCTGTATTTTTTTTAGTTTTTCTCTTGCTTCAAAACTCATAGACTGAAGTTTTGAATAGTCAAAATTAGGTGGAATTTTTATATTTTCTAGACGCGTAAGCTTATCTGCATTATTCTTTTCTTTTGCAATATAGCCTGAATATTTCACTTGAATTTCGGCTTGTTCAATAACCTCACCATCCAAATTATGATCATTAATATAACCTGAAACAGATTCAATTTGCTTCATATCTTCAATACCAATATTTGGTCTAGCAAACATTTTAAACATCTTATCTTGCTGTCTAATTGCAGCAGAATCTTTAGCTTCTAACACAGGATTAATTTCGTCTGGCGTAACACTTGTGTCTCTAAAAAATTGTACAAATTTTTCAGCTGCATCATGCTTCTCCTCCATTCTTCTTAAACGTTTTTCGCTAGCTAAACCTAAATCAAAACCTTTTGGTGTTAATCTTATATCTGCATTATCTTGACGCAACAACGTTCTATATTCCGCTCTAGAAGTAAACATTCTGTATGGCTCTTCAGTTCCTTTGGTTATTAAATCATCAACCAAAACACCTATATAAGCTTCATCTCTTTGTAGTATAAAAGGATCGCGTTCTTGCACTTTTAAAGCTGCATTAATACCTGCCATTAAACCTTGAGAAGCTGCTTCTTCATAACCTGTTGTACCATTAATTTGACCAGCAAAATATAAGCCATCTACTAACTTAGTTTCTAAAGTATGCTTTAATTGTGTTGGTGGAAAATAATCATATTCTATAGCATAACCTGGTCTAAAAAACTTAACATTTTCAAAACCGACTACAGAACGTAATGCTTTAAATTGAACATCTTCTGGAAGCGAAGTTGAGAAGCCATTTATATAATATTCGCAAGTATTCCAACCTTCAGGTTCCACAAATAATTGATGTCTATTTTTGTCTGCAAAACGATTAATTTTATCTTCTATAGAAGGACAATATCTAGGTCCTAAACTTTTAATTCGACCATTAAACATTGGCGATCGATCAAACCCTTCGCGCAATAAATCATGAACCTTTTCACTTGTATAAGACATGTGACAAGAACGTTGATGTGTTAATGGTTTTGTAGTGTCTAAATATGAAAATTTTTCTGGATTAACATCTCCAGGTTGCTCGACCATTTTAGAAAAATCCAAAGATCGACCATCCACTCTTGGTGGTGTTCCGGTTTTCATTCTACCAGATTCAAAACCCAAATTAACTAACTGCTCAGTAATTCCAGTTGCAGCTCTCTCTCCTGCTCTACCTCCACCAAAATTTTTATCTCCAATATGGATTAAACCATTTAAAAAAGTACCATTTGTTAAGACAACACTTTTAGCTTTTATCTTAACTCCAAGTGAAGTTGTCACACCTGTAACTTTTCCATTTTCCACAATTAGACCAGAAACCATTTCTTGATAAAAATCAAGGTTTTTAGTTTGCTCTAAAATTAAACGCCAATCTTCAGCAAAACGCATTCTGTCACTTTGGACCCTTGGACTCCACATTGCAGGTCCTTTAGATTTGTTTAGCATTTTAAATTGAATAGCAGAGGTGTCACTTACAATACCAGAGTAACCTCCAAGCGCATCAATCTCTCTTACAATTTGTCCTTTAGCAATTCCACCCATTGCTGGATTACAAGACATTTGAGCAATGTTTTGTAAATTCATGGTAATTAGCAAAGTCTTGCTTCCCATATTAGCTGCAGATGCTGCTGCTTCACTTCCTGCATGACCAGCTCCAACTACAATTACATCATATACTTCGTTAAACATAATTTTAATTTGAATTAATACCAAGCAAAACCCAGTATCCTTATATTGATTGTTCCACGTGGAACGTTTTTATTATTTTACTTTTAAAAGCGTGCAAATATACAACAAACAATTACATTGCTTTTAATAACGCTAATGCTTCGTTTTCTTTAGTACGCATTAAGCTAGCATCAGCTTCAGTCTTATCTTTATATCCACAATAATGTAAAATACCATGAATTATCACACGATGTAATTCTGCTTCAAATGAAACATCAAAATCTTTCGCATTATCCGCAACACGTTCTACAGAAATAAAAACATCACCTTGTAGTGTTTTTCCTACAGAATAATCAAAACTAATAACATCGGTTAATGTATCATGTTGTAGAAATTCTACATTCAATTTATGTAGATACTCGTCATCACAAAACACGTAGTTTATCTCGTCCTCCTTGCAGTTTTCTTTTAAAATAATAGAAGATATCCATTTAGAGATTTTCGCTTCATCTTGGAGCTTAAAATCGGTTTCGTTATTAAAACTAATCATTTTGTTGTTTAAAATACTGTTGTGCTTTTTGCTTATAAATTTGCTGCAAAGGTAAGGTTTGCTTATTCAATATCTCAGTTGTATTAAAATATTGTTTAGCCTTATCTATTTGGTTGTTAGTTGTATTTTTAAACTCTGTTGTATTAGTTTCAGATTGTCGCTTTTGTTCTTGACCTTGTTGTAATACTGCATTTTCGAGTTTTAATAACTGATGCTGAATATTGTTCATTTTACTAAGCGTTTGATTAGTAAAACCTTTGTTAATTAAATCCACCTCAACCTGCTCCATGTCTTTTAATAATTGCTTTGCTTCTCTACTTTCGCCTAAACCTTCTTTATCCAAGCGCTCTTCTAAAGCTTGACGCAACATTTGCTGTTCTTGATAAATTTTAAATAATTCAGCATTACCTTCTTCATTTAATCCATTATCACCTTGTTGACTTCCACTTTGACCTTGACCATTTTCTCCTGGTTTACCACCTTCACCCTTACCTTCACCTTGTCCTTCTCCATCGCCATTCTCTCCTGATTTACCGTCTTTTCCATCCTTCCCACTTTCGCCAGCTTTTCCGTTTTCACCTGATTCACCTTTATCACCTTCTTCTCCCTTTTTGCCTTCTTTACCTTTTTTCATGGCTTCACCCATTTTTTTAGCTAACTCTTCTTGACTAATAATAATATCTGGCATTGGCATACCTCCTTCACCTTGTCCTGGGGATGGCATACCCATTTGGTTTTGCATATTATCTAAAGCACCACTTAAAAAATCAGCCAAATTATTGGCAGAAGTAACTACATATTGTTGTGACGATACACCTTGATAAATCTTATTTTCAGAAAACTCGTCTAAAGCCATATCTATATTATAATATACTTCGTTAATCTCTCTATTTATATCTTCAGAAAACTTAGGCTGTCTTAATGATATAGCAAAAAGACTATCATCAACATGCTCAAAATGTGTACGAAGTTCTTTTTGTTTTTTAAGGTAAGTCGCATACTCATTATGATTAATTTCTATGCTTTTAAATTGTTTCATCAAAGCTTCTTCATCCATAGAAAAAATCACCAAATTATCCAAGATCTGACGTAACATAGCAATATCTTCCTCTAGCTGCTCTTGCGCAGCACCAGCCATTTGCATCTGCATACTTTGGCTCATTTTTTTCATTTTTTGAGCTGCACTTTTTTGCTTTTGTTTTGCTGACTGTTGTTTATCTTTTTTTTGTTTCTCATCATTAGCAGCTTCTTTTTCTTGTAACTGGTCACTTGCCTCTTGCTGCTCTTCCTTAATGTTTTCCTCGTTATTTTTGTCTCGAGGTACATCCATTGGATTTTTTAAATCTTGATTATCCTTTTCTAAATCCTCTAATTGTTTTTGTAAATCTTCAAATTTTTTATTGATCTCGTCTTGTTTGTCACTAGTGTTTTCTTCCTCTTTACTATTAGCTAATTTGTCTTGTTCTTTTGCCAATTTATCAAGCTCGTCACTAATTTTCTCCATTTTTTTGGTCACATAATAACGTTTAGTAAGCTCTACCAATTGTTCTAAACTTCGTTTTTGACTTTTAGCCTTTTTAGCAAGATTGTCCAACTTTTTTGTAAATTGCTCTTTACTAAATTTGTCTTTTAGTTTTTCTAATTCTTCAAGCAATTTTTCATCCTGCTTAAGTTGCTCTTCATTATCTTTAAGGCGTTGTTTTAAATCTTCCTTAAACTGATCGTCTTCCTTTTTATCTTTTTGAAATTCGTCTAAATTATCCTTCAACTTTTTGTTGAATTGCTTCATCATTTGTTCTTGTTCTTTCTGACGTTTTAAAAAGTTTTCAAATTTTTTCTTATCATTAAAGTTTAATTCCGCTTTTTCTTTTTGCGTTTTAGATAACTCTTGTAATTCCTTTTGCTGTTTGTCAAATTTTTCTAAAGACTTATTTAAATCCTTAACGGTTTGATTTTGCTCTTGTAATTGCTTTTCTTCTTCCTCATCCTGTGTACGTTTTCTAAAATTAAACACAGAACTTTTAGTACTTTTAATACTATTAACAGCGTCGTTATCAAATACCTCAAAATACAAATCGTAAGACACACCTGCATCTACTGATAAGTTATTAGGAAAGCTGCTTATAAATTGATCAAAATTAGATTTTGCGACTGGAATGTTTAGCGTTTTTTTACCAGCTGGATTATCCTTTGGATAATACACCAATTGTAGTTTACTTAATCCATAATCATCACTTACTTGTCCTTTAAAATACAGGGTTTGATTATCCAAACTATCTACCTTAACTTCTAACTTTAAATCAGGATATTGATCTTTGATAATAGTAATACCGTAAGCTAAGTTTTCGTAATTTTTAATTGACTTATTACTGGTGCTAATATTGTAATCAAAATTAGCATATACCTTTTTTGAGATCTCAAAATAACCAGATTTTATGCTAGAAAAAACAAGAGTATCTGTACTTATTAAATCGACCTTTTCTGTCGCTTTAGTTTTAAGCTGCCATGTAATTTTGGTTCCTTGTGGTACAATTGCATTACCAATACCTTTTAAAGTTTCGTTACGTTTATTGGTATAGTTTGGATACTCCAAATGCATATCAAACCCAACCAATGTAGGTACTTCTACAACTTTTAAAGTGTATGGTTTACTAGTAACACCATTAGCAGTAAAATTAAAAGTTATGTCTGTATTGGGTTGTTCAAAAACGTATTCAAAAGTTCCGGATTGACGTTGTTGCAAATAATAAGTTTCGTTATTGTAAGTAATTTTAACATTATCAGGTACTACGTCGCCTTGCGTTGTTGCTAACAACCTAAATTCTTTATTTTGAGTAGTTTGTAAGTTTTCATTTAACACAAAAAAAGTAAAAGGAGCAGGAGGCTCATAAGCAGTTTGATAATTAACAACCCTTTTGTAGCTATCGCTAAACCAATTTAACTTACCAAAAATAGCAGCAATTACAAATATTAAAATAGGTATAGCTGCATATTTTAAATATTTTATGTTTTGTTTAAAATTAACTGCTAACTTAAACGGTATTGGGCTTAATTCTTCTGATTTTTGATCAATACTTGCCAATAATAATTCCGATTGACTACCAGCTTCCTTTAACTGTAAAACATTAAATAACTTATCGTTAACTTCTGGAAAATGATTACCAATAATTGAAGATGCTTTTTTATAATCAATACCTTTTTTAAGTTTAAATAATCTAGCTAATGGTAGGACAATAAATCTAATAAACAGGGTTAATTCGACAACTATAAACATCCAAAACAAAACGGTTCTAGCGGTTGGACTTAGCCATAAAAAATGTTCGATTAACAGTGTAAAAATAAAATACAGCAAGCCAATACTAAAAAATAATAGCGCACCTTTAATCAACTCATTAGTATAATATTTCCTAATAAATTGCTCTAATTTGGTCTGTATAGTATAAAAATTATTCAAGTAATTGCTATTTAACTGACTAAAATACATTTTTATTTTTACACCTAAATATTTAGGATTATAAGTTATTGTTAAAGGTATACGCTTTCGCGGAAAAAAAGCCTGTGTATAAAGCTGTTCTTTATCCTTATTTTTTTGCTGTTTCTACTACTCTATTCTATCTTTGCAAACTCAAACAAAACAAGATGTCAAAACAAGTCAGAGTGCGTTTTGCACCAAGTCCAACAGGACCTTTACATATTGGAGGTGTACGTACAGCTCTTTTTAACTATTTATTTGCCAAAAAACATAACGGAACTTTTGTATTACGTATTGAGGATACAGATCAAAATCGTTATGTAGAAGGTGCAGAGCAATACATTGTGGACGCATTAAATTGGTGTAATATCCCTTTTGATGAAGGACCAGGTAAAAACGAAAAATTTGGACCTTACAGACAAAGTGAACGTAAAGCTTTATATAAACAATATGCTGACCAATTAATTGCTAGCGGAAATGCTTACTATGCTTTTGATACGTCAGAGGAATTAGATTTTCATAGAACTCAAGACGAGTCTAATGGTAAAACGTTTATTTATAATTGGCATAATCGCTTAAATTTAAGCAACTCGTTAGCTCTTACAGAAACGCAAGTTAAAGCTAAATTAGATGCTGGAGACGATTACGTTATTAGATTTAAAAGTCCACAAGATCAAACACTACATTTAAAAGATATTATTCGTGGTGATATTAAAATAGATACTAACGTTTTAGATGATAAAGTATTATTTAAAAGCGATGGTATGCCTACGTACCACTTAGCAAATATTGTAGATGACCATTTAATGGAAATTACGCATGTTATACGAGGTGAAGAATGGTTACCAAGTTTAGCACTACACTTTCAATTATACCAAGCTTTTGGTTGGGAACAACCGGAATTTGCACACTTACCTTTAATATTAAAACCAACAGGAAAAGGTAAATTAAGTAAGCGTGATGGAGACAAATTAGGCTTTCCAGTGTTTCCTTTAGCGTGGAATCCAGAATTTGGTGATAGCGCTACTGGTTATAAAGAAGAAGGCTACTTTGCAGAGGCAGTTATTAACTTTTTAGCTTTTTTAGGTTGGAATCCTGGTACAGAACAAGAGATTTTTGAGTTAGAAGAATTAGTTGCTGCTTTTGATTTAAGCAGAGTAAATAAAGCAGGAGCACGTTTTGATCCAGATAAAATTAAATGGTTTAATCACCATTACATGCAAGAGCAATCTAACGACGATTTAGCAGAAGCTTTTCAAAAAAACCACAAACAATTAGAGGCAATTGATGTAAATTATATAGCATTAGTTGTTGGATTAATTAAAGAACGTGCCACATTTGTTAATGACTTTTGGGATTTAAGCAGTTACTTTTTTGTTGCTCCAGAAAGTTATGATGAAAAAGCTTCTAAAAAAGCCTTTAAAGAGGATACTAAGGCTACAATGACAGATGTTTTAGCTATTGTATCTAACATTGAAGATTTTGAAGTGGAAACCCTTCAAAAAGATATAAAAGGATGGATTACTTCAAATGACATCGGTTTTGGTAAAGTAATGATGCCTTTACGTTTGGCTTTAGTTGGTGCCTTACAAGGACCAGATGTTTTTGATATTATGTATATGATTGGTAAAAACGAAAGTATCAAACGCATAGAACAACTTATTAAAAGTATATAAAACAAAAAAGCCATCTAAATTAGATGGCTTTTTTAATGTCTTTTATGTAGTATAAAACCTAAAAAGTTAACATTCCTGTAAAGGCAAACATGCTTTGGTTTCCTTTAAAATCTCTACCTAATGCTTGATTAAAATCTGAGTCATTTAAAGCACCTAAAATATTAGTAAACCCATAAATGTATTGGGCTCTTAATTTAAAAAAGCCAATACCTAAAGTTGCACCAACAGTACCATTAACATTAAAGTTATTTAAATCCTTTACTGCTTTAGCCTGAACGGTATCAAAATCTGCTAATATAAAGTCTTCTTGTTGGTCATCACTTAACTCTAAATCACTATTATATTGTAACATAGGACCAAAATCTATAGTAAAATGAGAGCTTCTAAAAGGTTTAGCATGCCATAAAAATTGTACTTGAGCAGTAAAAATTTTATACTCCACATCTTGTGCTAATAAAGTAGATGCTAAATCAAATCCAGTTGTACTAATCGTGTTTTCAGACAATTGCATACCGTAACTAACATTAAACCATTTTTGAGGTATATCCACTGTAGCAGTCATGTTAGCAATCCAACCGTCTCCTTTTTTAGTCTCAAAATTGTCTGTAATGATATCAAATTGAGTGATTCCTCCTCCCAAAGAAAATCCGTTTTTAATTTTATAACTTGTATGTTGACCAAAGTTTTTTGTAACAAAACCTATAGTAAGTGCTACTAATAAGATGAATTGAATTTTTTTCATAGTAAATTAAGGGGTTTGTCCGCAAATATAACTTAATTTAGTAACCATAGTAGTATAACCATTAAAATCCATTTTTCATGAATCCAACACTTATTATCCTAATAGTCCTTGTACTATTTGTCTTTTTATCCTCATTTTTTGTTGTAAAACAACAAACAGCTGTTATTGTAGAGCGTTTTGGTAAATTCCATAGCATACGCCAATCAGGATTACATCTAAAGATTCCTGTAGTAGATAAAATAGCAGGTAGATTAAGCTTAAAAATCCAACAATTAGATGTCATTATTGAAACTAAAACCTTAGATGATGTATTTGTACGTCTTAAAGTATCTGTACAATATCGTGTAATTAGTCAAAAAGTTTATGATGCTTTTTACAAATTAGATTATCCGCATGAACAAATTACAAGTTATGTGTTTGATGTGGTACGTGCCGAAGTACCTAAAATGAAATTAGATGATGTTTTTGTTAGAAAAGATGATATTGCAATTGCAGTAAAAACTGAATTAAATGATGCCATGTCAGATTATGGTTTTGACATTATTAAAACCTTAGTAACAGATATAGATCCAGATGCTCAAGTAAAAGCTGCAATGAACCGTATTAATGCTGCAGACAGAGAAAAAACTGCTGCGCAATTTGAAGGAGATGCTGCACGTATCTTAATAGTTGAAAAAGCTAAAGCTGAAGCTGAAAGCAAGCGTTTACAAGGTCAAGGTATTGCAGACCAAAGACGTGAGATTGCTAGAGGTCTAGAAGAGTCTGTAGATGTATTAAATCGTGTTGGTATTAATAGTCAAGAAGCATCTGCTTTAATTGTAGTTACACAACATTATGATACATTACAAGCTATTGGTAGTGAGACTAACAGTAACTTAATATTATTACCAAACTCACCTCAAGCAGGTAGTACAATGCTAAACGATATGGTTGCAAGTTTTACAGCAAGTAATCAAATTGGAGAAGCGATGAAAAACGCAAAGAAAAAGGAAAACTAATCCTTTAGTTTATACTAAAAAAGCCTCACAAAATGTGAGGCTTTTTTTATGAGTTAGATTTATATTTATCAACCATTTCATTTAAACTATTTAAATAATTTTGTAATGATTCCGTATCCACTTTAGCATCACTATTATCACCATGTGGTAAGGTAATCCTGGTTTCATCTAGATACTTTTGAAGCTCTGGATAATGTTCTTTAATTTCAATTGTTTTTTGAGATATTTTTGTTAATAGTTCTTGAGACGTATTCATAGCTGTATGATTTTAAGTTATTTACCTAAATTAATGTAAAGGCGTTTCAAAACAAAAAATATAATGCTAAAGATTTACTAAAGTCTTATTTAAATGGATGTCTTTCCTCCCATTTTGAAGTAGGATTTAATGTGTTTACAATATACTTTAAAGTTGGATTTAAAATTAAATTGTCAGTATGCTTAATATATATACTCATAGCATTAGGCTTAGCACCAACTGAGCTTTTAATCTCCATTGCAGTTCTAGCATAAACCACCTTTTTATACCCATTTGTAATTGCAAAATCTAACATATCGTACAACATATTTAAATACAATTGGTACTTGTATTGAAAATCCGGATTATAACCTAAAAAGTAAGTTTCTAACTGGTTATTGTTTAAAATTAAGGTATAAAACCCTATTAATTGATCATTTAGATAATACCCAAACAGCCTAAAATCTTGATCTAATTCTTTTTTTAAGTTGAAAAAATGCCTTTTATCCAACACAAAAGAATTAACCTTAGCATTATCCGAAACGTTTTTATATAACTTATATATAGCTTCGGATGCTAAATTTATTTCATTTAAATCTAATTCCTTTTTAATAATATTAGTTGCTTTTTTTAAAGCAGATTTGTAACGACTTCTGTACTTTTTACTTAATGCTAAAACGTAATCTTGACTACTACTCCAACTTGGTATTATATCTAAAACCATATTAGGCTGGACTTGTAATTTATATAACTTGTTTTTAGTAAATAAATGTTGATTTTGATGGATGTTATCGTTTTCAAAATAGTCTTTAAAACATATTATCCTAACACGTTTTTTGTCTTCCTTTTTAATTTGAAATGATAACGCGTCAATAACTTTAAAAATAGTATCCAAAAACAGGGTTTGAGAAATCATTTTAGTATTAAAATACAGACCATGTTGACCAGTATGCATCAAATTACCAACAATTAAAGTATTACCTCTAACTACAGTAGCTATTAAAGCTTTTGTAAGACGTTTTAAGACATTATCTGTAGGATTTCTAAAGACATCATCAAGATATAACTGCACGCGTTGTATAATTGCTATTCCTACCAAATTATTATCCTTAAAAATGCCAATATAATTAGTACTAATATTTTTTGGACAAGAGTGCTCTAAGGCTTTTAAAAAAGGAGTTTTTAAAAACAAATCATTAGTCGGTAAAGCATCCCAATAATCAGGGAGATCTATAACCGATTTATAAATTTTAAAGTGAATCACGAGTATAAATAAAAGACTAATAACTAATTAATTGGTCTATATTAATATAAAACTTTACAAAATACAAGCTGTAAAAGTCTCCTAAAGTATTACCAACTACCACTTGCACCTCCTCCAGAGGATCGTCCTCCTCCACCAGAATAACTACTGCTTGAAGATGATGACCTTGACGAAGAATACGATGAAGACGAGTAACTTGAGGTACCTGATGAAGAATACCCTCTAGCAGAACCTGGATTTAATGTAGCAGATAATTTGGCATCGCGTTTAAAAAAAGCAAATCCAAACGACTTATTATATTCTCCTTTAATTTGATAGATAGCAAAATATATTGCTATAAAATGAAACAGTATAATAACAGATATAAAACCACCTAAGACATAAATAATATCTACGTTAGCCATTACACTGTTGATATTTTTATTAAAAACAATATCAAGCAAAAAAAAGAAACCCATTACAATTGGCATTGAACCAAATATAAATCCTGCAACAAACAAAAATACTGTTGCTGGTATATAAAACAGATAAATAACTACACCTAATTGTCCTGTAAAAAGACTTTTAAAAATAAGTATTGCTCTAGTAAAAGCTAATTTTAATAACACAAAATAACCTATAAATACAAATATGGATAAAAAGCCAGTTATTAATATTCCAAAAAATAGTTTCAGAAAAAAAACATAAAAACTATCAATAATTAGTAATGCTATAGCAGCATACATCAAAAACTTAGTCTTATGAGTATTGTATAATTTTTTAAGTTTAAATGTTTTAAAACTTTGTTTAATTACTAACCTATAATAAGCATACATAGTAATCCAAAAAAAGACAAATAATAAAAAACTTGATACAATTAATTTAGTTATAAAATGTACACCATCTGTAGACTTATCGTTTGTTGATACTGCTTCTTTATTTATAAAATTAGAAAACTCGTTGGCATAAATTGGATCATCAATTAATTTAATAAGCTCTGAGGTTGCATCATCAATACCTTCAAAAAAACGACCTTGTTTAAAAAGTGGTGTTATCCTATGTCTAATAACTCTTGATGCAAAAGCGTCTGTAATAATAGGCTCTAAACCATCTCCTACTTCTATCCTAACCTTCTTGTCATTAACAGCTATTAAAATTAAAATACCATTGTCAACATCTACTTTACCAAAGTTATTACCTTCTTGATTAAATACAGAATACGCATAATACTCAATATTTTCACCATCCAAATCTGGTATGGTTAGTACGACAATTTCATGTGTTGTTCTGGCTTCAAAAGCAGTTAATTTATCTCTTAAAAGTTGGGCTTCATTATTACTAAAAATATAGGCATTATCTGTTACCATGTCACTAATAACAGGATAGTCTTGTGCGTTTGTATTATTAATACAAACAATAAGAAAAAATAGTACTATTTTTAGTTGTTTCAATATAAAAAAATAACCTATCAAACTTTTACATTTGATAGGTTTTTAAATTATTAGTTAAGCGCTTTTGCTTCGTTTACTAACAGCTCGCTTTTGTCTTCCAACGCTTTGTTAATAAAGTCGGTTATCGCTTCGTTTTTATCTAAACCATTATCTAGTAAAACACCCAAGGTTATCATAGTAATAACACGAGTTCCTACTTTTTTAACTGCTGTACCAAAAAGTGGCTCTAAATCTTGATAGGCAACGTCCTTAGCTAGTGCTTGTATTTCGGCTTTAGCCTTATCTTGTTGTTCTGGCTTCATCCTATCATACTTTTTACCGTATGATTTTATTTGCTCTATAGCTGGACGATTGTTTTGTTGCGTTTGTTTTTGTTGGTTATTTTGCGCATTAGTAGCTGGTTTTTGTTTTGCCCAACTATCACGTAAACCAACAGTTTTATTAAATACTAAAGCGTCTGCTTTAGAGTCGTTATCCACATTAAAATATCCTAAACGTTGAAACTGAAACTGCTCTCCTACCTTAGCTTCTTTTAAACTAGGCTCCACAAAAGCGTCTATAATTTTTAAAGAGTTTGGATTAATAAACTCCATAAAATCTTTATCCTCGTGACTATCTGGTGCTTCGTCTAAAAATAATCTATCGTATTCTCTAACCTCAGCTTTAACTGCATGCTTAATACTTACCCAATGTAAAGTCCCTTTAATACGACGTTCTGTGTCTTCAGAGTATGTACAATTTACTTCTGTTATATTTCCATTAGCATCTTTAACAACACTATCTGCTTTAATGATATAAGCGTTTTTAAGACGCACTTCTCCGCCTAGTTTTAGTCTAAAAAACTTACTACTAGCTTCCTCTTTAAAATCTTCTTTTTCAATATAGATTTCTCTAGAAAAAGGTACTTTTCTAAAACCTGCTGCATCATCTTCTTGGTTATTTTCGGCTTCTAACCATTCCTCTTTATCTTCAGGATAATTTGTAATAACCACTTTTAAAGGGTCTAAAACAGCCATTACACGTGGTGCTTTTTTGTTTAAATCCTCACGTATACAAAACTCTAAAAGTGCAACATCAATAATATTATCACGTTTAGCGACTCCAACAGTTTCTACAAATTTTCTGATAGCTGTTGGTGTAAAACCACGACGACGTAGTCCTGAAATTGTAGGCATACGTGGATCATCCCAACCGTTTACAATACCTTCTTCTACTAACTTAAGCAACTTACGTTTACTCATGATAGTATAACTAAGGTTTAAACGTGCAAACTCACGTTGTTTAGGTTGCATTGGATACTCTGATTTAGAATAATCATACACTTGCTCCTTAAACCAGTCGTAAAGCTCTCTGTGAGGCTTAAACTCTAGTGAGCATAAACTATGTGAAATTTGCTCGATATAGTCACTTTCTCCATGCGTCCAGTCATACATTGGATAAATACACCAATCGTCTCCTGTCCTATGGTGTGCTTTCTTTAAAATACGATACATTAATGGATCACGCATTAACATGTTAGGATGCTGCATGTCTATTTTAGCACGTAAAATATGTTCGCCTTCATTAAACTCGCCATTTTTCATGCGCATAAAAAGGTCTAAGTTTTCTGCTACAGTTCTATTTCTAAATGGTCCATCAACTCCTGGTTGTGTTGGTGTCCCTTTTTGTTCTGCCATAGCGACAGAAGATTGAGAATCCACATACGCTTTACCATCTTTTATTAATTGTACAGCCCAATCAAATAGAATTTGAAAATAGTCTGACGAGTATACCTCGTTTGCCCATTTATAGCCTAACCAAGAGATATCCTCTTTAATAGCATCTACATACTCCTGCTCTTCTTTTGCTGGATTAGTATCATCAAACCTAAGGTTAACTGGTGCATTATATTTTTCGCCTAAACCAAAACTAATACCAATTGCTTTAGTATGACCAATATGTAAATACCCATTTGGTTCTGGCGGAAATCTAAAACGTAGTTTACTTTGATCTAAACCATTGGTTAAATCTTCTTCTATAATTTGCTCTAAAAAATTGAGTGACTTTTTATCTTCAGACATACGTGTTTTGCTTTATTGTAATTGATTATTGCTATTATATCAACTTAATAATAAGCTGTAAAATTAGTTATTTTTTAGTTGAAATGAATTTAACCACACTTTAAAAATTTAGTAAACTACTATTTTAGGTACTTTTGCTCAAAATTTAAAGAAAATGGGAATAATTAAAGTTGAAAATATACGTGTTACTGCATATCATGGTTGTTTAAAAGAAGAAACTGCTATTGGAAGCGACTATTTAGTAAATTTAAAAGTGAAAGCAGATTTACAAAAAAGTACAACATCTGATAAATTAGAAGATACAGTAGATTACGTATTTTTAAACAAAGTTGTAGTTGAAGAAATGGCGACACCAAGTGCACTTTTAGAGCATGTTGCTAAGCGTATTTTAGATCGTATTTTTAAAGAAGATACCTTAATTACTATTGCAACGGTTGCTGTAAGTAAAATAAATCCTCCAATTGGTGGTGATGTACAGATGGTTACAGTAGAATTAACAGAAAAAAGAAAAAACTAACAGAAATAGGGTAAAACGGTAATTATTTTTATATTTGCTGTCCTATTAAGGGTGTCGTGGCCGAGTGGCTAGGCAGTGGTCTGCAACACCATCTACAGCGGTTCGAATCCGCTCGACACCTCAAGAAAGCGTTACTTTATAAGTAGCGCTTTTTTTTATGTCTTTTTTTTATATGAATTTTAAATGATTAAAAGCAGGTTACACAATAACAATCATGTAAGTATAAAACTTAGATAAAACATTTATTTTTTCTAATTATGATTGAAAATTATGAAAAGATTGCTTCGTGCCTCACAATAAAAATTTTAATTAAACCACACCGCATATTTCTTTCGACGTAAGTCTAAAGCTAATGCTTCTTCCATTTTTAAAGCTTCTGCTCTAGTTGCAATTGGACCAATATGGTTGTATAAACTAGGTCGTAAATACATGCCATACTTCTGGACAATATTTGACGATAACTTGTGTCCTTTTTTATTAATGTAACCTGTTTTATGTTGTAAAAAACGTTCTTTAGGTGTTTTGCTTGTCATGCCAACATACAAACATTCTAGTACACCATTAAACTGTGGATTGGCAACTCTAAACTTTGTATTTTGAGTAAATATTTTTTTAGATAATTCCACAACGTATATATGATATTGCGTTTTAGACATCTTATTTTTTGCGTCTTACAAAATAATCTACAATCAATATAATAGCAGCCAAAACAACACCTAAAGTAAATAAGATATTTGCGTAAGGCCAATGTTGAATTTTAAAAATTGAGCCAAAAGCAATACTACCAATACTAATAGCTACAAAACCGTAATATACTTTTTGTGCAATATAGGAAAGGACAAGTCGATTGTTATTAAAATAATTAGCGCTATCTATTAATAACCACCAACCAAACAGTATTAAAAGACCTCCAAAACTAAATACCTGATTAAATCCAAGAAGAAAATTTAAACACCATAAAACAATCATAACAACTTTAATATAATCCATGGTTACTTTGTCTTGTTTAAAGAAAAATCTAATTGGATATACTATCAAAATACCTTTAATACCAATAGTCATTAGTTGATAAGCATTTGGCCAATGCATAATTTTAAATAAGCTACCTAAAAGTATTATTGAAATACAAATGCGAAGTGGTAAACTAAATTTTTTAAGTGGAAAGGTTTTCAAATAATTGAAATTATAATGGATTAATTTGCTCAAGCTTTTCTTTAATTTTTTCTTTTTCTTCTGGAAAAAAACCTTGTGCTAACAGCAAAATACCAAATCCTAAAATAACTAAAGCAATAATTTTTTTAGTTTTAAAAATAAGACGTGGCGTTAATTTATTTTTAAGTCTTTTAGCTGCAATAATTTTTACTAGATCTGTTACAAAATAGGCAACCAACATGGTTGTAACAAAAACAATTACTCCGTTATGCGAAGTTGTAATTTTACTTGCCAAAACTATAAAACCTAGCCAACCTAATAAGACACCAATGTTAATAAAGTTAAGTAAAAATCCTTTGACAAATAATTTACCGTAGCCTTTTTTAAATTCTACTTTATGGTATTCTTTAACAATAGATCTAAACGAGCGCGATGTTTTAACAAACGAAATTATGCCATAAAACACCAATAATACACCACCAAATATTATAAAATTAGGGTCATTTTCAATTTTACCCAGTAACCTTTCAGTACTAAAAAAGGCAACTACAATAAATAAAATATCGGCTAAAATTACACCAGCATCAAATATTAATGCACTTCTTACCCCTTTAGTAGCACTAGTTTCTAACAATACAAAAAATACAGGTCCTACGGTAAAAGAAAGTATTATACCAAAAGGGATAGCTGCAAGTATATCGTCAAACATTGATTTTAATTGTGTTTATTACAAAGTAAAGAAAATATTTAATTAACACATAGTACTATAGCTACAAATAAAAAAAGCTTCAAATTAAATTTGAAGCCTTATTATAAACCGAGTCAAGTTATTTAATCATTTTTTACAGAGATAGAACCTCCAAACGTGTGCTTTTTAGTTACTATTTGTGGATCTCCATAAATATCAATGGTTCCACCTGCTGTAATACGTGCATCTACAGAATCGCTTGCATTAACCTCTGCTTCACCAGCTGCTCTAACTTTTACTGTTGTATTTTTTGTTTCAAAATCACGACCTTCATAAATACCTCCTGTATTAAGCGTAATATCTTGGGTGTTGGCTTTACCTCTAGTTTCTACAATACCTCCAGAAACAGCCCTTACATTAACTGTATTAACGTCTAACCCAACAATTATAGAAGCACCTTCTTGTGCACGAAGCTCTATGCTGTCCTGAGTTATTAACTCGTTACCAACAACTATGGCTCCTTCATTAGCATCTATGACCTTTAAATCTGTATAATGTACAGCTACAAACGTTTTGGTACCATCAAAACTACGGTCAAATTTCATGCGTACTTTTAAAGTATTGTTTTTAATTATAATCTCTACATCATCTACATCCTCTCCAGTAATCATAACTTTATTTTCGTCAGATTTTACAAGACTTACTTTAATTAAGTCAAAGACTTTAACTTCGTTAAAATCACCAACATTTTTGTTTTTTGGATTTTGAGCAAAAATTAAAGTTGTTGCTAAAAAGAAAACTGTAACTAATAAATTTTTCATTGTAAAAAAGGTTTTGTTTTAATAAAGAGGCTTCTTTTTTGCAAGTGTTACACTTTTAGTAATATTAGTTTTTATTTATAACCACACTAAAAAAATAAAAAGACTAAGTATTTATTTTTGAGGCGCTACGCTTACTGCTGTTCCTGTTACTGAAACAAAAAAATAAGAGCCATTTACGGTTTCAAAATCAACATTTATGCCAACTACTGCATTTGCATTTAAATTACTTGCATTGGTTTGTAACTCTTGAAAAGCATGCTCCTTTGCTTCATTTATAACGTCTGTTGTTAACTCTTTATTTTTTTCGGTCTTAAAAGAAAATTTTGTTTTAGTCTCAAAAGAGGTTCCTGTTATAATCCCTTTGTATTCAATTATTCTAAATCCTTCAATAGAATTTGTTGTTGTTAATATCATGGTTATTGGTTTTATATATTAGTAGTTAAATGTAATAAAAAGTTACTGTTAATAACGAAAACTATATACTGGCTAAAAAAAAATGTATCAAAAACTTAAAGTTAATTGATACATTTTTTTAAATTTTTTTGAGGTTCAAAAAAAGGTTAGTTACTATTAACCTTCGTGCTTACCAATTAAGTTAAAGTCAAGATGACGTTTTACTAAATCCGCTTGTTTTACTTTAACAATCACCTCATCTCCAAGTTGATATACTTTTTTAGTATTACGTCCAACTAATGCAAATTGCTCTTGATCAAAATCATAATGATCGTCATTAATATCTCTAATTCTAACCATACCTTCACATTTATTAGAGATAATCTCTACATAAATTCCCCAATCGGTTACACCAGAAATTACACCAACAAATTCCTCGTCTTGATGGTCTTGCATAAATCTAATTTGCATGTATTTAATCGAGTCACGTTCTGCTTTAGTTGCTAAATATTCCATGTTACTAGAATGTTTACACTTCTCTTCATATTCCTCTTGATTAGCACTTTTTTCGCCATCTAAATAACGTTGTAACAATCTATGTGCCATGACATCTGGATAACGTCTAATTGGTGAGGTAAAGTGAGAATAATCGCCAAAAGCCAATCCGTAATGTCCTATATTTTTAGTGGTATACTCAGCTTTAGACATGGTTCTAATTGCTAAAGTATCTACCAAATTTTGTTCTTTTTTACCTTGAACATCTGTTAATAACTGGTTTAAAGATGATGCAATTCCGGCTTTACTTTTAAAGTTTAGTTTATGACCAAACTTAGCAACTACGCCTTGTAAAGCAGCTAGTTTACTTTCATCTGGCTCGTCATGAACACGATAAACAAAAGTTTTTTCTGGTTTCATTTTAGAAACAAACTCTGATACTTTTTTGTTAGCCAGAAGCATAAATTCTTCTATTAACTTGTTAGCATCTTTACTAGTTTTAAAGTGAACACCAATAGGATTTGCATCTTGATCCAAAGAGAATTTAACTTCTACTTTATCAAAACTAATAGCTCCTGATTGCATACGTTTATTACGCATTTTTTTAGCTAGTTCGTCTAATTTTAAAACCGCTTGTGCTATTTCTGGAGTTGTATTATACTGTTTACCAGTTAATGATACTTCATTTGGAATGGTTGTATCTATTTTTTCTGGGTTAGAAATGATTTCGGATTTGTTAAAAGTAATATTATTTTCAATGATTGCCTGTGCTTCTTCATAAGCAAAACGAGCATCACTATACGTTACTGTACGACCAAACCATTGGTCTTTAATTTCGGCTTTATCATTAATTTTAAATACTGCTGAAAACGTATATTTCTCTTCATGAGGACGTAATGAACAAGCACCATTAGATAAAATTTCTGGTAACATAGGTACTACTCTATCTACTAAGTATACTGAAGTTGCACGCTCATAGGCTTCGTCATCTAAAACAGTATTTTCCTTAAGGTAGTGTGATACATCTGCAATATGAATTCCTATTTCATATAAACCATTATCTAAAACTGTAAATGATAACGCATCATCAAAATCTTTTGCATCTTTTGGATCTATGGTAAAGGTTAAATCTTTACGCATATCACGACGTTTTGCTATTTCTTCTGCAGTAATATTTAAGTCAATAGAATTTGCATAATCCTCTACTTCGGTTGGAAACTCGTATGGTAAACCATATTCTGCTAGTATAGAATGTATTTCTGTATTATGCTCACCTGCTTTACCTAAAACTTTAATCACACGACCATTAGGAGAATCTGCTTTGTCTGGCCAATCCTCCATTGTAACCACAACTTTATCGCCATCTTGGGCTTTTAAAGTTTTATTAATTGGCACAAAAATGTCAGTTTTCATTTTATTACCATCTACAACAACAAAAGCAAAGTTTTTCTTTTCGTGTATTTGTATAATACCAACATACTCAGTTTTAGCACGTTTGATAATATTGGTAATTTCGCCTTCAAGCTTACCTTGTTTTCTTCGTTTATAAACGTATAATTCTACTTCGTCACCATTTAGGGCTTTATTAACATTGTTAGAAGCTATATAAATATCGTTCTCAAAAGCATCGCAAATAACGTAACCGTTACCACGTTGAGCTGCATCAAAAATACCAGTATGATACTCAGTGTTAACAACTGCTTTAAATTTTCCACGATCTGTTTCTATAATCTCCTCTTTAGCTTTAAGTTGCGCTAATTTTTTAATAATCTGATTACGACTACTAGCATCATTAACTCCTATTTTAGCTGCTATTTGCTTATAGTTAAAGCTTTGGTTTCTTTCTTTTTTTAAAATACTTAAGATTGTATTTGTAAGGTTGGAAATCTTATTATTTGAAGGTTTCCTGTGTTTTTTTTTTGTCATTTAATTTGTAATCTATTGAATCTCTAAGATACTTGAAATTCTGTTATTTATAACTTAATACAAGGAGAAGATTGGTTATTAAGTTTATACAAAGCTACGTTATTATAATTTAATGGATATTAAACTAATATTAAATCTTGAATTTAGAGTTATTCACATATATACTATATATCATTTATTTTCTTTTAAATTTTAAAAAAAAAATAGTGATTATTATAGCTTGTTAATAGCGGTATAACTTTTTTAGATTTTGATTTGATTTGTGTAATAATAGAGTCTATTAACAAGTTATTAGCTATCTAAAGTATTTGGTTTTAAAGTAAATACTTATGTTATTAACAACTGTTAATAACGACTGTTGACAACAGATTTTTGATAAGTATTTTAAAAATTGATGTTGGTATCTGTAATTTTTTTAATGATAAGTATGCAAAAAAAAAAGGCTAACTTTTTTGGTTGTTAATAACCAATTTTGGTTTGTAAAATTAACTGGATAATCCTAACAAAAGTTTTAAAAAACAATCACAAGATATTAACAAGTAATTAATACTTAATCCTAAGTAGTTAACAATTTAATAATAGTGATTGATTTTTAAATAATTACGAATTTAATTTTTATGAATAAGTTAATACCTATTACTTATTAATACTTGTAATCAATTATTAACTTTGAAATCTAATAAACAATAACACAACTACTACTATGAAAATATCAATTGGTAACGATCATGCAGGCACAGACTATAAGTTTGCTATCCTCAAACATTTAGAAGCAAAAGGTTACACTGTTAATAACTATGGTACTGACCAAACAGACAGCGTAGATTATCCAGATTTTGTACATCCTGTTGCAAATGATGTAGCAAACAATACTGTAGATTTTGGAATTTTAATTTGCGGTAGTGCCAATGGTGTAGCTATGACTGCTAATAAACACCAAAAAGTTAGAGCTGGTATATGCTGGACTAAAGAAATTACAGAGCTAACAAGACAACACAATGATGCTAATATTATTTGTATTCCTGCACGTTATACAGCTATACAACAAGCTATAGCTATGGTAGACACATTTTTAGAAACTAAGTTTGAAGGTGGTCGTCATCAAAACCGTGTCGATAAAATACCAGTTAATTGTTAATAACCCTATATTAGACTGCAAGCTTATTAAGGTTGTAGTCTAATTTATTACTTTACTTTAATTATTTACTATTATGTTAGACATACAAACTAAAACTTTTGACCAATTAACAATACAAGAGTTGTATGATATTTTACAATTACGAAGTGAAGTTTTTGTGGTCGAACAAGATTGTGTGTATCAGGATATTGATGGTAAAGATCAAAAAGCACTACATATTATAGGTTTTAAAAACAAAAAAGTAGTGGCTTACACACGTGTTTTTAAACCAGGTGATTATTTTGAATTTTCTAGTATTGGTAGAGTAGTGGTTGCCCATAATGAGCGCCAACATAAATATGGTGTTGCTATAATGAAAGCCTCAATAGAAGCTATTGCAGCATATTATAACGAAACTAAAATTAAGATTTCTGCGCAGTGTTATTTAAAACGTTTTTATAACAGTTTAGAATTTTTTGAAATAGGTGAGGAGTACCTAGAAGATGGTATACCACACGTAGCGATGATTAAAGATTAATTAATCTTCTTTACCTACATAAGTTACTAAAATTTCCACACGTCTGTCTAGTTCTGGAGCTCCACCAAGTGGAAATTTACGACGCATTCCTACGTATTTCATTCGTTTTTTATCAACGCCTTTTCTAGCTAAATAATCATAAATATATTTAGCTCTGGCTACAGATAGATTGCGTTTTTTGGTTTTTTTATCTACCGCATCACGACTCATTTGCGTGCAACATACATGACCTTGTATGGTAAAATAGATGTTTTTTTTAGCGACTAAAATTTTAGCTAAATCTTCTAAAGTTTTTTTAGACTCTGAAGTTACGTAACTATAACTGGTTTTAAAATAAATTTTATCTAGCGTTATTTTATCGCCTTTTTTTATGGTGCCTTTAGCTATGTCATCTGTAGTTTTTTTACTATCATCTGTATCATTTTCAGTGACTTCTTCAGGTTTAGTAATGGTCTTTTTTTCGGGAAGTTTTGGCGTAACAATAATTTCTACCTTACGGTTTAAACCTCTTATTTGGTGGACTTCTTCTTCGTTTAAAACTTTTAGTAGTATTTCACCTTTTCCGTTTACATTGGTAATTAAATTTTCGTCAATTCCGTAACCGGAAAACAACTCTTTAATTGTATTTGCTCTGTTTTGTGATAACTCTAAATTATAGTCATTAGAGCCTCTATCATCGGTAAAACCATAGATAGATATTTTTTGAATTGCTATGGTATCTAAGTTAGAAATAAATAGTAAAATACGGTTTTCTTCAGTTAAAGGAACGTCGTATTCGTCTGTATTAAAATACACATCATGTGTTAATTCGCTTTGCGAAAAACCTAATGTTGTGCTTAATAATATTAATAAAAATAAATGCTTCATGATTATAAACTAGCATTAAATATACCAAAAATTTAATATGTTAAAATGTGTTAGCTTATTTAGTTTAAATATCTATTGTATTTTGAGGTATTTGATAAAATATCTGTTGCAGTTTTAATCTCTTCATTATGAGTTTTATAGTACTCATATAAGCCTTCTCTGTAGACGTAACGTTTAACAATTTCATCTGTTAATAAGTTAATTAATTGTTTTTTATTATTCTCTACTGCTTTAGCTTTAGAGTTGTCTAGATTAGTTATTAAGGTTTTATAATCCTTGCTAATATCGTCATCTAAATTTTCAGATTTTGAAACTTCCATTGCTTTTTTAAGTGCTTTTTCAGTTTCCGTTTCAAACTCAAAACCTGATGTATTTAGGTAGTTTTTAAAGGTATTAAAGTCGGTATCTGTTAATTTAAATTTAGAGATATCTTCTATCTTGTTCTTATAGTAATAGGTTGTTGCAAAATCAAATATGCTTTGACTATTTAAAATAGCGTCTGTTATTGCTGTATTTTTAGTCACCTCTAAAGCTTCGTCAGGAAAGACACCACCACCATCAAACACTTTACGACCATTTTTAGTTTTAAAGACATTGTAATTTTCTTGTTTAACTCTTACAGCGTTACCGTTGTCATCTCTGTTCCAATAATCTAAAGCCTGTATACATCTTCCAGAAGGTGTGTAATATCTTGATATTGTTACTTTTAATTGTGTACCATAAGTTAGCTTTTTAGGACGTTGTACTAGTCCTTTACCAAAACTTCTAGACCCAACTATAACTGCACGATCAATGTCTTGTAGTGTCCCAGAAACAATCTCTGATGCAGATGCACTGCGACCATCAATTAATACTACAACTGGGATGTTTGTGTCTATAGGTTCTTTAGATGTGTAATAGGTTTTATTGTATTTTTTTACTTTAGATTTTGTGGTAACTACTAATTGTCCCTTTGGTACAAACAGGTTAACTACATTAACCGCTTCGTTTAATAAGCCACCAGGATTACCTCTTAAATCTAAGATTATTTGTGTTGCACCTTGTGCTTTTAAATCTTTTAAAGCATAACCAGTTTGTAAAGACGCTTTTTCGTTAAATTTTTGAAGCACAATATAACCTGTTTTAGCGTCTATCATGGAAAAGTGAGGAACAGCATCAATTTCTATTTCAGATCGTGTAACAGTGGTTGTATTTGTTTTTCCTTGACGTTTATAGGTAATTTCTAATGTAGAGTTTGGTGTTCCTTTTAAAAGGTCTGAAGCATCACCATCAAAACCATCTAGTATTGTGCCATCTACTGCTGTAATTTCGTCACCAGCTTTTAATCCTGCTTTGTCTGCTGGATAGTCTTTGTAGGGCTCAATAACCAATAATTTATCTTTTAGTGTCTTAATCCTTGCTCCAACTCCTGTATAATCTCCTGTACGACGTATACGCTCTGCTTCTACATCTTGCTCGTTATAAAATTTTGTATATGGATCCAAGTCGTTAAGCATATTTTTAATGGCATTATCCATTAATTCTGCAGGATTAGTTTCATCCACATAGTTCATATTCAATTCTTTAAAAAGGGTAGTGAATATTTCTATTTGTTTAGCTATTTCAAAAAAATCGCTTTTAAAAGCAGTACCTGTAAATAAAATGGTAACAGCTAATATTGGAATTATAAGACGTTTTTTTAATATGTTTTTCATGATATTTTTTTTGAACTAAATGCGATAAGAATTTTGAAAATAAAAGTCCTTATGGTTTAGAAATTTGGTCATTAAATTTAGATAATAACGTTTTCATTTTTTGATTAATTACCTCAAAATCTGGCATTTCTTTACTAAGATATAAAATCATAAGCGTGAAATGGTCATTATTATTGTCTATTAATAGATTTTTATTTAATCTGTAGCCTTCCCTAAGTAAGCGTTTAACACGAATCCTATCTACAGCTTTTTTAAAATTACGTTTACTAGCAGATACACCAACTTTTAAAGTTGTATCATTTTTTAAATATACCATACGTAATGGATAAGCAGACACTGATTTACCTTGTTCAAACAATTTTTCGATTGCTTTTTGGCTTTTAAGTTTTTCGTGTTTATTATAAGTAAGACGCATTATTAGTTATTTTTTAAGTCTTTTTTTAATACTGAATCTTGTAATTGTACTAATTTAGTTTCAAGTTCATGCAACCTATCGTAGACATCAACAGGTTGAGCTATTTGTTTAGATGCAAACATTTTTACGTGCCAAATTTCCATAATATCTTCAATGTTTATTGAAAAATCAGGATAATTTCCGTCCTTGTTATCACTTTTTAAAATCAGTTTTTTATCCGTTGTAGTGGTATTAATAATACGCTTTAAAACAATACCATCGTTTTTACTAATTACAACATAAATTTGATCATTTTTTATATCCTGTAATTGTTCTACATATTTAGCAAATACTAAATCTCCATCAAAAAATGTACTTACCATTGAGTGACCTTGAACTTCAAAACACCTAAACGTACCATGGGCAAGATTAGGCATATAAAAAGAAGGTAAGGTTTGAATATACTGGGTGTCAGCATAGCCATTTAGGTAGCCTGCTCTTGCTTTTATAGGTACATAAATTACATTTTCGTTATTATTACTTGTTACCGAAATTACCTGAGGCACACCAGAAAATGATGGACTACTGGGTAAATCTTGATTTAGCATAACTTTACTTTTTCCAAATAGATAATTTGGATTGATATCAAATACATTAATAATGGCGTTTAATACGTCATAACCAGGCTTAGTTTTTTTACGCGTACCATCCTTTTGTAAACGTCCATTTATAATACTGTCAATAGTTGTACCAGTCACACCTATACGTTTTGAAAACGCATAATTATTAAGATTAAAATGGCTAATTATTGTGGTGATTTTTTGATCAATCTGCTGCATGGTTCAAGAAGTAATCCTGTTTAAAATCTAATTAAAGGCTAATATACAAATTAATAAAAGTTAAACATTTGTACTATTTAAAACAAGTATAAGATACGCTCTTGATTATCTGGTAATCCAATGATATTATTACAATAGTCGTTTTGGTAAATTAAGTCCCCTTTTTTAATATAACCTTCTGCTTTTGGCATACAAGCATCCCAAGCATTTGATGGTTTACAATCTTGTAAATTTAACTTAATTATAGTATGATCTTCTACAGTAATAACTGCATAGTCATGTTTTTTAGCTAAGTTTAAACTAGTTTTAAGATTGTCACTAGTTATATATATAACTTCTTTTGCTTCTGTTGTTGCAGATTTTTTAAAAGCCTCTATTGGATTAGTTGCAACATCCTTTTCTAAATTTTTTACATTTACAAGAAAAGCTAGCGTTGTATTAGGTTTGGTGTTTTTTTCATTATTGTTAGTGGTCTTATTGCTGTTAGGTGTGATTGTATCGTTAGAATTATTTTTACAAGAAAAAATTAAGACACATAAGGTAAGCAGTATAATTTTTTTCATAATAATGTATTGCTCAAAGTTTATCAAATATATCGTTTTAAAAACCAAAAAAGCTACAACCTAAGTTGTAGCTTTTATAAAATAGATTAATCTATTTTTATCTACTGTTTTACAGTATTATTAGTTTTATCTATATCTGCCATTAACTGATTTGGATCTATAGTTATAGATTTAATCATGCTTTTTGGCTTACTAATACTAAAGCTATAGGTTGGCATTGCCCAAGCCCAATCGTTTATAATTTTAGTTGTTGTTGCTACTGGTTTTTCACCACGCATCATTTGTAACGGAATGTAATATTGTTCTGTTGTTCCGTCTGTATATTCTACTTCTAAATCTAAAGGCATTGGCATTAGCCCAATACGCTCTAAATTAACGGTTGTAATGCTGTTATTTTCTTCAAGAGATGTAATGGCATAGTCAATGGTATTTGTAGTCTGTGTCCAGTCCATTAAGTACCAATCTAGCTCTAAACCAGAAATCTTTTCAGCAGTTCTAATAATATCAAGTGGTCTAGGGTGTTTAAAAGAAAAATCATCAAAATATTTTTTAAGCGTTTTCTTTAGGTTATCCTCTCCAATAATATATCCTAATTGAGATAAAAATACAGATCCTTTATTATAAGCAGTAATACCGTAAGCCATGTTAGTTTCATAGCGATCTGCATGAGTTGACTGTGGTTTTTCTTTTCCTGATTTTACTAAATAGTAATAACCATTATATGCTCCAGCAGCTGGATTTTTTAGGTTAGTATTATTAATTGCATCCATTGCATAATCACTAATGTAACTTGTAAAACCTTCGTCCATCCATTCATGTTTTGCTTCATTAGAAGCTAATAAAAATTGAAACCAAGTATGTGCCATTTCGTGTGCAGTAACACCAACTAAACTACCAAAACTACGTTTTCCTGTAATTAAAGTACACATAGCGTACTCCATTCCACCATCTCCACCTTGTATAACAGAGTATTGATCGTATGGATATTTTCCAACGTTTTCAGATAGATATTGCATTAATTGTACTGTTTTAGGCTGTAAATCTTTCCAAAACTGTAAATTTTCTGCTGGTAAATCGTTTTTGTAATAAAAGTTTAGCATCGGACCATTAGGTACTTGCATAGTATCGTGGATGTAATCTGGATCTGCAGCCCAAGTAAAGTCATGTACTTTAGGTGCTTTAAAACGTAACGTTTTTTTGTTTCCTTTTACTTCAGCTTCGCCTTGTTGGTAACCTGTACCACCAACAACGTAATTTTTATCAATAGTTAAATTTACTTCAAAATCTCCCCAAACACCATGAAACTCACGTCCAATGTATGGGTCAGCATGCCATCCTTCAAAATCATATTCTGCTAATTTAGGATACCATTGCGTCATTGATAAAGCAACACCTTCTGCATTATCACGACCAGAACGTCTAATTTGTTGTGGTACTTGTGCATCAAAATCCATTGTAAAAGTCACACTTTCTCCTGGCTGAATAGGTTTTGCTAAGTCAACCTCTAGAACTGTTCCAACAGTCTCATGGCTTAATGTTTTACCATCTTGCTTTAAGCTTTTTACTTTAATGTAACCAATCTCGTTTGGAGCCAATTTACTAATACGATCTCCAACACGTCTATCTGGATCTTCAATAGTACGAGAACGTACATCCATCTCGCTACCTGGTTGGAAGGCATTAAAATATAAATGGTAATACACGCGATTTAAAACATCTGGCGAGTTGTTAGTATACACTAACGTTTGTTTACCATTGTATTGATACGTGTTTACATCCATATCAATATCCATTTTGTAATCTACATGTTGTTGCCAATAGGTAGATTTAGAATCTGTTGTGTTACTAGATGAATTGGCAACTTGTTTGGTAGAATTACAAGACGATAAAATACCAAAAGCGGAAATTAAAAGAAATAATTTTTTCATTGTTTTAAATTGAAATAAAAAAGCCTCAACATAAAAGGTTGAGGCTTTTTTGAATTATTAATTGTTATTTAGAAATTTGTGAAGCCATAACTAAAGCGTTATAAGCATTTACAATTTTAGCCGATTGACTTAGGTCAGAAAATGGTTGAATGTTTTTAGCATCTCCACCAACAATAACTTTAGACGTTACAGCTAAACCAGAATCCATAATAATTTGTTTTACTTGTGCACCTGTTAGTTTTGGATATTGTGACCAAACTAAAGCAGCAACACCTGCAACAGCAGGAGCAGCCATACTTGTACCACCTTTAGTATCATATTCGTTTTCTGGAGTTGTAGAATATACTTGAGCTCCTGGAGCAAAAACATCTACATTTTTCTTACCGTAGTTAGAAAAACCAGCAACTAATTTTGTACCATAACTTGGTGCTAATGCACCAACACGAATGTAAGTGTTTGATAACTCTACATAATCAATATTGTCATCAGGGAAGTTAGCTTCAACATCTACATCTTTACTATCGTTACCAGCAGCATGTACAAAAATTACACCTTTATCACTTGCATATTTGATAGCATCTCTTACCCATTCTGGGTGCATAGAAAAGCTTTTACCAAAACTACCGTTAATTACTTTAGCGCCATTATCTACAGCATATCTAATTGCTTTTGCAATATCTTTATCGTACTCGTCACCATTTGGTACTGCACGAAGCGACATAATTTTTACGTTATTAGCAACACCATTTGCTCCTAAACCATTGTTACGCTCTGCAGCAATAATACCTGCAACGTGTGTTCCATGACTTTCAGATTTTTTTACTGGCATAACGTTTCCGTTTCCGTAACCTGGCTTATCGTTAAAATCGTTTGGATTATCTCCTGTTTTACGACCGTTAAAGTCTTTGTTTAAGTTAGCGTTTAATTGGTCAGTAAAATACTCTACACCACCTTTAATTTGCTTTTCAGCTTCAGAAATAGATGTCATCCCGTTAGAATACATAAATTTAGCTGTAGCTACTGCTGTTGCTAATTCAGATCCTTCTTCTGCAGTGATTGCGTTAACTTCTGCAGGTGTATAATCTTCTTTTTTAAAGTGTGCAGTTAATACTTTATTTGCGCTGCTTACTTGACCATATATTTGGTCGTAACGTTGCTTACCACTTAAGGCTTGTTGGTAATCTTTTTCTAGTTTTTCTGCTGCTTCAGCATATCTTGGGATACTTGTGTCTCCAGTTGCAACAATACGCGTCATTTCTAACTGCTCGTCATAACCATCTCCTAAAAAGTTCCATCCATGGACATCATCGATGTAACCATTATTGTCATCATCTTTTCCGTTTCCTGCAATTTCTTTAGGGTTAGTCCAGATAACACCATCTAAATCTTCGTGTGTAATATCTATACCAGAGTCAATAACAGCAACAATAATTTGCTGTCCTTTTTTACCTTTAATAATTTCGGCGTAAGCCTTATCAACACTCATACCAGGAATAGTATCTTTTACTAAATCTAAGTGTCCCCAATTGTGTGCTTCTGCGTCTGTTAAAGCAGATTCTTTCATTGGTGTGTTGTCAATATTTTCTATAGGTGTAGATAATATTGGAGCACTTCCACCGCAACTAGATAAAACTATCGCAGCAAAAGCCGAAAATAAAATTGGTTTATAGGTAATCTTCATTATAAATTGTTTTGAATTGTTAATTAAAAATATCGTTACAAGTAAAGGTGTCTTTTAATCGTACGCCTTTTTCTGTGTGTTGCACAGTAATTATTTCGTTGTGTGCATCGTGTTCCAAAAATAAGTAATAATTGTTATCTGCTGCTAGATTCAGGAATTTTTCTTTTTCGTCTAACGTCAACAATGGTCTTGTATCATAACCCATTACAAAGGGTAAAGGTAAATGTCCAACGGTTGGTAATAAGTCTGCCATAAAACAAATGGTTTTACCTTTGTAATTAATCATTGGTATCATTTGTTTGTCTGTATGTCCATTGGCATAAAATATATCGAAACCTAAAGCTGAATTTTTTAAAATATCATCCTGCGGAAGGTCTGTAAATTTTAGTCGTCCACTTTGTTCCATTGGCAATATGTTTTCTTTTAAAAACGAGGCAACTTCACGTCTATTAGGTTCTGTTGCCCATTTCCAATGGTCTTTATTGCTCCAAAAGTGAGCATTTTTAAAGGCAGATTCTAATTTTGTACGGTCTTTATTATAATTAAAAGCACCTCCAGAATGGTCAAAATGTAAGTGCGTTAAAAACACATCTGTAACATCGTCTGTAGAGAAACCTGCTGCTTTTAAAGATTTTTCAATAGTATCATCTCCATATAAGTTGTAATGACCATAAAACTTTTCGCTTTGTTTGGTTCCCATTCCTGTGTCAATTAGTGTCAAACGGTTTCCGTCTTCAATTAATAAACAACGTGCAGCGATATCTATTAAATTATTAGCATCTGCTGGATTGGTTCTGGTCCATAAAGTTTTTGGGACAACACCAAACATGGCACCTCCATCTAGTTTAAAATGACCAGCTTGTATTGGATGTAATTTCATTATAAAAAATTAGTTTTAAAACTACCTGCAAATTACTAAATAAGTGTTAAACACTTAAAATATTAAGGTTTTATTAAGAAATAACCGCTTTTAGACGTTTACCAAAATCGTAAAGTGCTTTAATTTCTTTTATGCTAGCTAATCGCTCGCGTCCAAAGACTAACAAATCTTGACCATTAGACTCGATATGGTAGTAGGGATTACTTTCAAAAAAGTGCGTGATTTGATCTGTAAAAAACTGTTGTATAGCTTGCGTATCTTCACCTAATAAATAAAAGCGATTGGAAAAATCGGTGTGGTTTTTAATAGGAATATCTTTAAAACCAGCAAAAGCATAGACTTTTTCTAAAAACCCTTCTCTGTCTAGAGTAAACTCTGGAATTTGTTTGTTTAGTTTAATATGAAGCATTGTACTACGCACGACTTCTTTAGCAATAAATTCTCCTTCAGAAAACTCGATATCAAATAATTTTAAACCATTGCTTTTATTAATGGTTTGGTTATAGATGTAGTTGATTTGTTTTACCCTGAAAAATAAAAAATTGTTTAAAAAGCCCGTTTGTTTTTCTTTTTTAGCATTGTAGTCTAAGTTGTAATCGTTTGCTAACTCCTCCATGGTGGTTTGACGACGCGTCAAGCTATTTTTAATAACATTTGGTACAGGAAGTAAGCGACGCAATGCAAATGGATGTTCTGAGTCTGTATCGTGTAAATCTAAGCCTAAAACTTCAAAGTGTCCACCACGTTTTGCAAATAGCTCTTGATAGTTATTAAGGTTTTCCATAACGGTATGGTCCACAAATTGGCATAGCGAAAAATCAATAATAACGTCTTCGTTTTCTGGTACTGCATCTATTTTAGCTTTTAATTTATAGAAATTTAAAAAGCTACAAAAATGCTTAACACTTATGTAATAATGACCATCTTCTTGAAACATTAAAACGTTTGGTTTAAGCCAATTTCTGGCAAAAAGTGATATACTTTTATTTAAGACAATATGTATAATAAATGTGATTAATACTCCTGATAAAATACCTGAAATTAAACCAATTTTTAATGTAACAATTAGGGTAACAAAAAAGATGATTAACTGTTCTTTTCCAATTCTAAAAATCTTTTTAATATTTTCTGGAGACGCTAGTTTATATCCTGTGTAAACTAATATTGCCATTAATGCTGGTAATGGTATACGTGCTAATTGCGTACTAAATAAGACAATAAAAATAACTAAAAAGAAAGCATGAAAAAAGTTGGAAGACCTATTACTACCGCCATTATTAACGTTAACTGAGCTTCTTGCAATTACAGTTACGACATTAAGACCACCTAAAAATCCACTTCCTATGGTTGCTAATCCTAAGGCTTTAAGATCTCTGTTTACATTACTTCTTCTTTTTTCTGGATCTAATTTATCTACAGCTTTGATACTTAACAAGGACTCTATACTAGCAATTAATGTTAAAGCTAATACACTAGTCCAAAACGGAAATGTCCCGATTTTACTAAAATCCACAGTTGGTATTTGCGATATAATTTCTGAAAATTCTGGTATACCAGAAATCATGTAATTTATTGCAATTGGGTTGGCTTGATGCGCAACCAACTCAAAGTAATAACTAAATCCAATAGAAAGTATAACAATCCACATTGGAGCAGGTATAAGTTGTAAGTATTTGTTTCTTAGTTTAGAATAAAATATCATAATTAAAAAACTAATAACTCCAGCTAATGCAGCATAAATTAATCCTGTATTATCGTAATGTATAGCATCGTTTATAGTAAATGGGATTTCGAATAAATAATCAACCGTATCTTCCCTTTTAATCCTATGCGCTAACATAATATGAAACTGTTTTCCTAGTATAATAAGACCAATAGCAGCTAGCATACCTTGAATGGCAGAGGATGGAAAAAAATCTGCTAATTTGCCTAATCTTAAAAAGCCTAAAAGTAATAATAAGGCTCCAGAGCAAATAATGGCAGCATAAGCACTTTCTATACCCAAGGTTAAAATAGTACCTAAAAGCACACCAACTAATCCGTTACCTGGACCAGAGATAGTAACGTGACTACCACCTAAAATAGAGACTAAAATTCCACCAATTACAGCAGCAATTACTCCAGAAATTGGAGGTGCATCACTAGCCATAGCCAAGCCTAAACCTAAAGGTAAGGCAATAAGACTTACCACAAAACCAGAAAATATATTTTTAGGTAATGCTTTAAAAAAGACTGTTGTATTATTTTGTTTTGGACTCATTGAATAATTAAAACATCGGTTGGTAGTTCAGTTAAAATATGTTCAATATCATGCGGAAATAAACGATCCCAAAACGTCATTTTTGTTGGCGCGTTCATGACTAACAAATCTGCTCGAGATATTTGGGCATAATGACCAATGGAATACCCTTGGGTTCCAAAAATAGGTTGCGATTTTATTGCAATAGTATTAGTATATTCTTGTGGTAAATCTTCAATTATATGATTAATTCTTGAGGTTTCACGATTACTAATACGTTCTCTGACAATATTAGCATGTCTTAAAGATTTGTCATCATCCACATTAACTGCAATTTCATTGGGCTTAATTTCTTCTACTATTGTTATTTTTTCGGCTTTAAGTTTTGATGCAACATAAAAGGCAGTCGCTATGGTTTGTTCGGTTTTTGGATCTTCTAATCCATTAACAACTATGTGTCTACAGACAATTCTGTCAATAGATGGATTAATTAATAATAGTAGACTACACTTGGCTTGTCTAGTTATTTTCCTAGCAATAGAACCAACATAGTATTTTAATAAATTTTCACGTTTAGCAGCTCCAATAATTAAAAGGTCTATATCTTTTTTATTTGTAGTGTCTAATATAGCAGCAACTGGGTTTCCTGATTTAAAGACGACTTCATACTTTAGATTATCTTTTTTAAAGCTACTTAATATACTATTTATGGTTTTTGACTTATCATCAGATTGTGCTCCAATATGAATCATAATTAGTTTAGCATCAAAAAATAAAGCTAGTCTAGCAGCTTCAAAAATATTAGCTTTAAGATTGGGCGAAAACGCGATACCAATTCCAATGGTTTTAAAGGGCTTTATTGTCAATTAGGTTAGTAGTTTTTTGATGAAAAATTGTAAGATACCATTTTTTTAAGTTTAAAAAAATTGAGTTAGATAGTGGTCTAGGCTTAAAAATTTAACTTTTTACTCTAAATTTGGGTTAAATTATAGAAGTAGAATTTTAGAATTAGTATTTTCACCAAAACGATAATTGAATGATAGAATTAGGAGGAATCATTATTTTAGGAATACTTGCACAATGGGTTGCTTGGAAATTAAAAATACCAGCAATTTTACCTTTAATATTAATTGGCTTGTTGGTTGGTCCAATTGCAGCCGAGTTTTTAAGTGAAGATGGAACCAAATGGATAGAACCAATATGGAATGGTGACGAAGGTTTATTTCCTGGCGAAAGCTTGTTTTATTTTGTATCCTTAGCCATTAGTATTATTCTTTTTGAAGGAGGTTTAACCTTAAAAATGAGCGAAATTAAAAATGTTGGACCTGTAATTACCAAGTTAATATCTGTAGGGTCTTTGGTTACCTTTTTTGGAGCTGGTATTGCAGCACATTACGTTTTTGGGTTAACATGGGAGATTTCATATTTATTTTCGGGATTAATTATTGTTACAGGACCAACAGTAATTACACCTATTTTAAGAAACATTCCGCTTAAAAAAGACATCTCTGCAGTTTTAAAATGGGAAGGGATTTTAATTGATCCAATCGGAGCATTAGTAGCAGTATTAGTATTTGAATTTATTAGTGTTGACGCAGGTGGAGAGTTTACTAAAACCGCATTAATAGAGTTTGGTAAAATTGTGTTATTTGGAGCTACCTTTGGATTTACTTTTGCACATGCTTTAAATTTTATTATTAATAAAAAGTGGGTACCTCATTATTTATTAAATGTCTTTGCATTAGCAGCTGTTTTAGGTGTTTTTGTATTGTCGGATGTCTTTGCGCACGAGTCTGGATTACTTGCAGTAGTGGTCATGGGAATGGTGTTAGGTAACTCAAACTCTCCATACCTAAAAGACTTATTATATTTTAAAGAATCTTTAAGCGTACTATTAATTTCAATATTATTTATTTTACTAGCAGCTAATATTAATTACAGCGAGCTATTATTAATTTATAACTGGAATACAGTAGCACTTTTTGCTATAATAATATTAGTTATTAGACCTATTGGTGTCTTTTTAAGTACGTATGGATCTAAGCTTAAATTAAACGAAAAACTGTTTATTAGTTGGGTTGGACCACGTGGTATTGTAGCTGCAGGAATCGCTTCGCTTTTTGGTTTAAAATTAGCTAGTAAAGGTGTTGAAGGAGCCGAGTATATTACTCCTTTAGTATTTGTAATTGTTTTAGGTACTGTACTTTTAAATGCGACAACAGCTAGACTTTTTGCTAAGTTAGTTGGTGTGTTTTTAACCCAATCTAATGGAATACTAATAGTAGGAGCATCAAAAGTATCTAGGTTAATTGGGCACTACTTAGAGTCACATGGTAGACATGTGGTCCTAATTGATAGTAATCAAAATAACATTAACAAAGCTAAAGAGCTTGGTTTGGAAGCTATAAACACCAATATCTATTCTGAAACATTAACTGATAATATCGAGCTTAATGATGTTGGATATTTAATGGCTTTAACAGGAAACAACGAAATTAATAAATATGCTATCAATAAATTTTCAAAGCAATTTGGAGAAAATGGTGCGTTTAGATTAGTGTCTACAGAAGAGATGTTAGATGAAAATAATAATCCACATGAAGGTTTATTTTCTCATACAGATGACTTTAACACACTTTCAGATGTAACTAGAAAATTTCCTAGTATTCAAGAAATTGAAATTATAGATAAAGCACATCTAATGGATTTAATTAAAACCACAAATGAAGACCGTGAAATAGTTCCATTATTTATAAAGGATGACGAAGGAGAGTTACACATAATATCGTCTTACAACACTAATTTTGAAGACGTAAGTGAAGGTTATTATTTAGTCTATTTAGGAAAACCTTTAGACGTAGAAAAAGTAGACACAGTCTAACTAAAAGTATAAGGCATAAAAAAACCTTCATTTTAACAATGAAGGTTTTTTTTATATCTAATAGTTAACTTAATCGTTAAGTTTTAAAACAGCCATAAATGCTTGTTGAGGTATTTCTACATTACCTACTTGACGCATACGTTTTTTACCTTTTTTCTGTTTCTCTAAAAGTTTACGCTTACGCGAAATATCACCACCATAACATTTTGCGGTAACATCCTTACGTAAAGCCTTAACGGTTTCTCTAGCTATAATTTTTGCTCCAATTGCAGCTTGAATAGGAATATCAAATTGTTGACGCGGAATTAATTCTTTTAACTTCTCACACATTTTTTTACCTATGTTATGTGCGTTATCTGCGTGTATTAAAGCAGACAAAGCATCTACAGGCTGTGCATTTAATAATACGTCTAATCGTACTAATTTAGACACCTTCATACCTATTGGGTGGTAGTCAAAAGATGCGTAACCTTTAGACACTGTTTTTAATCGGTCATAAAAGTCAAATACAATTTCGGCAAGAGGCATTTCAAAAGTTAATTCTACACGTTCTGGTGTTAAATACGTTTGATTAATAATCATCCCTCGTTTTTCTATACATAAGCTCATTACATTACCAACAAAGTCTGATTTTGTAATTATCGTTGCTTTAATATAAGGTTCCTCAACACGATTTACGGTTGAAGGATCTGGTAAATCCGAAGGGTTATTCACTATAAAAGCATCTTCAGGATTTTTATTTGTGTAAGCATGGTACGATACGTTAGGTACAGTAGTAATAACCGTCATGTCAAACTCACGCTCTAAACGCTCTTGGATAATTTCCATGTGTAACATTCCTAAAAATCCACAACGGAAACCAAAACCTAAAGCTGCAGAGCTTTCTGCCTGAAACACTAAGGATGCATCATTAAGTTGTAGCTTTTCCATACTGTTTCTCAGCTCTTCATAATCCTCTGTATCTACTGGATAAATACCAGCAAAAACCATTGGTTTTACGTCCTCAAAACCTTCGACAATATTAGTCGTTGGATTAGCAAAGTCCGTAATAGTATCTCCTACTTTTACCTCTTTAGCAGTTTTAATACCTGTAATTAGGTAACCTACATCTCCTGTTTTAACACTTTGTTTTGCAACCTGAGTTAGTTTTAAAGTACCAACTTCGTCTGCATTATACTCTTTATCTGTAGCAACAAATTTAATTTTTTGTCCTTTTTTAATTTCACCATTAAATACTCTAAAATAAGTTTCAATACCTCTAAAAGTATTATAAACTGAGTCAAATATTAAGGCTTGTAAAGGCGCATCAGGATCACCTTTTGGTGCAGGAATACGCTCAATAATTGCTTTTAAAATGTTTTCTACTCCAAAACCTGTTTTACCACTTGCATGGATAACATCTTCTGGTTTGCAACCTAATAAATCTACAATATCATCTGTAACTTCTTCTGGATTTGCACTTGGTAAATCTACTTTATTTAAAACAGGAATAATTTCTAAATCATTCTCTAAGGCTAAATAAAGGTTAGATATAGTTTGCGCTTGTATACTTTGGGCAGCATCTACAATTAGTAAAGCACCTTCACAAGCTGCAATAGATCTTGACACTTCATAAGAAAAATCTACGTGACCAGGTGTGTCAATTAAGTTTAAAACAAATTTTTCGCCTTCATAAATGTAGTCCATTTGGATAGCATGCGACTTAATGGTAATACCACGTTCGCGTTCTAAATCCATACTATCTAATAATTGAGCTTGTTGTTCTCTTGCTGTTACAGAGCCAGTAGCGTCTAGTAACCTATCGGCAAGTGTACTTTTTCCGTGATCAATATGTGCAATTATGCAAAAATTTCTGATGTTCTTCATAGTCAAATCTCTTTATAAATAAAGATATTGCAAATATATAGTAATTATTGGGCTTTTTTTCTTTTTTCTTAGGAATACAAATTCATATAAATTTGCGGTTTTTCCCACACTTTAATGTTAATTACAATTATTATATTGCAGGCTTAACCTATTATAAATGAATCGCTTTAATTTTATTATCGTTTTTTGTTTATCTATGACTACTTATGCTCAGGATTTAACCATTTCTGGGAACGTTGTAGATGACTCAAATCAACCCATTTTATTTGCTAACGCAATCATGTATACTTCTGATCAATCACAAGTTATATCAGGATCAAGTACTAATGAAGATGGTCAATTTAGTATTGACAATTTAACCTCTGGAGAGTATGTTTTAAAAATCTCGTTTTTAGGTTTTGAAACCGAAACTAAAAATATAACATTGACTAATGATGTTAATTTAGATACCATAATATTAAAAACACTACCAGAAACTTTAGGCGAAGTAACCGTTAATGCAAAAAAACCAACGTTTACAAAACAAGCAGATCGCATGATATTTAACGTTGCAAATACTGCTTTAGTGGAAGGTACAATGCTTGATGTTTTAAAAAGTACACCAGGTGTTTTGGTTTTGGACGATAATATTTTGGTTAAAAATAGTAGCCCAACAATTTATATAAACGATAAAAAAGTAAACTTATCAGCATCAGAGTTAGCTATGTTGTTAAATGCGTCTTCAGCAAATGCGGTCCAAAAAATAGAAGTTATTACCAGTCCATCTGCTAAATATGATGCTTCTAGTGGTGTTGTTTTAAAAATTGTGATGAGTAAAAACCTAATTATGGGTTACAGAGGTAGCGTAACAACGCATTACACACAAGGTGTATATCCTAGATATGATGGTGGATTAAATCAGTTTTATAAAACGGATAAAATAAACGTTAATCTTAATTACAGCTACAACCATACTAAGATAAATAGACACAATTTAGACGAAATTAATTACCAAGAAAACAATACTGCAACAGAATTTTGGAGAACAGATTTGGATCGAAATACAACGTCTAATACACACAATGCAAATCTAAATTTTGATTATTATATTAACGATAATAATACCCTTAGCTTGTCTTCAAACGTATTGTATTTACCATATTTTGATTATCAAACAAACGGAATCACTTTTGTAAACGACTTACAAGGGTTAAATGACTACAATTTTAATTCTTATAACTCATCTAAAGATGACAAGTATAATATTGGTACAGATTTAGACTATAAGCTTAATTTAAAAAATGGTGCTAAATTTTTAGCAAATGCACATTATACGACCTATGATTTTAATAGAAGTCAACATGTCAATTCTGACTATTTTTTACAGAATAATGCTTCAAACTTTAGTACTGCTTTTAATACCAGAAATAATCAATCTACAGATATTTTTTCTTTAAAATTAGATTACGAACTACCAATCAATGATAGTTCTAACCTATCCTTTGGTGTTAAATCCTCTAACATAAATACAGACAGCGACATTGTGCAATTTGATGTGGACCAAACTACAGGTAACCAAGTATTGAATACAGCTAATACAAATGCTTTTAATTATGACGAGTCTGTTTATGCAGGATATTTAAGTTATGATAAAAGTTGGGATAAATGGAGCATGTCTACTGGTTTAAGATTAGAGCATACTGATCTAGAAGGGTTTTCTCCTGCGACTAATGTAAGCCAAACACAAGACTACTTGGAGTTGTTTCCAACATTAAATGTAACATGGCAAGCGTTTGAAAAAGCTAACCTTTATGTGTCGTATAAAAGGTATATACAACGTCCTAATTACACAAATTTAAATCCGTTTAACTTCTTTTTAAACGATAACATTATAGTTTCAGGTAATCCTAACTTACAACCATCGTTTACAACATACTCTACCATTGGGACTTCTATTAACAACACCTTTACTATAGAGGCATATTACAAAACAGTATCCAATCAAATTAACGAATTACCTATACAAGATAACGCCAATAATTTTTTGATTTATTCGCCTACCAATATTCAAAATGTTAGAGAATATGGACTTGATTTTATGGCAGATTTATATATCTCAAACAAGTATTCAGTCTTCTTTTTGACTAGTCTTTTTAATCACGATTTTGATATCGATTTTAATAATCAAACGTCTAATTTTAATCAGTGGTCAAACTACTCCGAAATTAATGCTGGGTTTAATATGCTAAAAGATAACAGTCTATCTGTTAACCTTTCCGTAGCTTATTATAGTCAATTTTTACAAGGTACTTTATTAGGAGAGTCCATAACATATTCTAATTTAAGTTTAAGTAAAAAGGCCTTAAAAAACAAAGCAGTAATTAGTTTAATGTTTGCCGATTTATTTAACCAACAAGACCTTGGGGCAAGATCTAAATTTGCTAACCAAAACAATTACAGTTATCATAATATAGATAATCGTTACGTTAAATTAGGTTTTAGTTACAAGTTTGGAAACACTACGTTACAAACAAACGAGCGTACTAAATCGCTAAAAGAACGTGAACGCCTAGAGAAGTAGTATAATAGCTATTTTTTATTGTGTTTATGGTTTATAGGCATTTTATTTAATTGTTGGCAAACATTAAAAACTGAACTTTAAGAAATGAAAATCGAATGGAATTTTGAAGATTATTTATATAGCCATAATTTAGGTAGAATAAATAAACGAGAATATATTCATCGAATTTTTAAAAGCGGAATAGAACTTGAAAAACCAAAAGAAATCTATAAGTTTTACGGAAATACAAATTATAATTTAAATTCTCTTCTTGAAAATTATATATACTTCTCAAATCCTAGAGATTTTAATGACCCTTTTGATTGTTTAGTTAATAGAGAAGAACAAATTTTAAATAATTATAAAGATTTAGAAAACCATAGAAATGAATTAGGTGTTTGTTGTTTTAGTCTAATAAATAACAATCCATTAATGTGGGGACATTATACTAATAATTACAATGGATTTTGTTTGAAATTTAAAAATGACCACTTTTTTGATAATGAAAATATAACTCTTCAAACTCACGTTTCGTATCTAAAAAATTATATTCCAGGAAATGAATCACTTAAAAAAGCCATTAAAGAATTATATCTCCAAAAATTAAATAACCAAGACAAAGTTACAATTAGTAAAGTTTTGGCTTTAACATTTGAATACAATTGGAAATATTATGATTGGAATTATGAACAAGAATATCGAACAATTTCGTGGTCAACCAATAGTTTTGAAAGAAAAATGAAATTTAATAAAGAATGCCTAAAAGAAATATATATTGGACATAAAATGAAAAGTGCAAATTATGAATATTATAGTTTATTAATCAACATTATAAAAACTCAATATCCGAATACAAAAATATTTGAAGTTAAACCAAATTCATTAAAAGTGAAATTAGAATTTTCAGAAATTTGAATATAATAAAAACGATTTGCCAACACCGTATATAATTTATTGCTGGCTTCTCGGCTACTTACGAAAGTCCTCGCGGACTTTCTTGGTCGGTAATTATTTACTAAATTAGTTGCTTAAACCACGCAACAAACCATATACAACAACGTTGGCATTCATTGGCAGAACAGAATCTTCATTCTTAATTATAGTAGCTAAAAAACTCACTTTTAAATATACAAAGCAAAAAACGGTTTTATATATCATCATATAAAACCATTTAATTAACTGTATAATTATTTTTTTTAGTTTCTCTTCATCTGTATAGCTTTTTTTGAATAAGTTGAAGCTTTAGTTTTCTGACTTTCACCACAAGACATTTTAATTTCAATTACTGAAGCTAATGTTATAACTTCTCCTGTTTTATTGTTTTTAAACAAAATTTTTCTAGGTGTTGACATCAATTTTATTTTTTCCTTCGATTTTAAAGGATTATAAACTACTTCAATTGGAGTGTCCTGACTATACTTTTCTTTAATACCTAAAGCTTCTATATCCAACGAATTTATCTCTTTACCATTAACTGATACAGAAAAATCTGGATCTTGAAAAATAATTCCACCTTTACAACCTCCAGCTTGATCTCCCCAAGACGCACAAATTTTGAATCCAAACCCTTGAAACCTAAACATCCCACCCTTGAAAAAAATATCATCCCCTATATTGACCTCTGAATCAATAATACTTGATATATCTTTACCTATATTAGGAGATATAGTTGTGCTGGCATTTACCTGCATTACTAAAAATAAAATAACAGAAAAAAATAATACTGATTGCTTTTGTAATTTCATAACTTAAATTTTTAATTATCACCTACTCTTTTAAACGATTTTCGGTTTGCTCGTATTTATACTAACAAAATTATACGTCATAGTGTCTAAAATCTATAGCTATTCTATTAACCGCTAGTTTGAATCTATAAAACTGGACTTTGAATAAATCATCTGTACTTAAAATGATATAATAAAACAGAGCTAATCCATAAAGAAAAACAACGAAATGGCAACTCCGTGTATAATTAGTGGCTAGCTCTACACTAGTTACTAACAATTCCTGCGCAATATTTTATTCAGTTTGTATTTATTAAATTAGATGCATAAACACAAAACAGTCCATCATGGAAATAGGAACAAAATTTATTAAAATCAATTGGAAATATCGAGTACTATTTGCAATAGGTACAGGTCTGTTATACGGTTTTACACTATTGCTTTTTGATTATTTTTCTGATGAAAATATTTACTCAACAAACAATATTATTTTTCAAGCCCTTTTCTTTGGTTTATTTTTTGGTATTGGATTTCCGTATATAAATCAAAAGCTTGCTGACAAGTTTTCTAATAAAATAGGACATACAATCAAACCAGATTTATCACCAGACGAAACTGTTGAAGTAGAAGGTCCTGCTAATCTATTTCGTGGTATGGAAGGTGTTGGTGGAAAAATATTTTTGACCAATAAAAAGCTAATCTTTAAATCGCACAAAATTAATATTCAAACAGGACAAACAGATATTGCTTATTCAGATATTGATCAAATTATAAACCGTAAAACTGCAAGACTAATTAATAACGGAATTAGGATTGTGACTAAAGACGGTAAACAATTTGATTTTGTAGTTAATGAAAGAGGAGTATGGTTGGACCACATTAATAATCACCTAAAATAAGATTTTAAGACATTTTAAACTGCCAATAATGTAAATGTGTACAACCTACATTATTAGCACCTAAAACCACCTTAAAATTAGCTTAATACCGTTTTAAATAAAGTAGATTAATCTACCCATTCTGCGATAAACAAATTAGTATCGCGTCCACCACCATTATTACGGTTAGACGAAAACGCTAACTTTTTACCATCGTTAGAAAACACCGGAAACGCATCAAACGTTTCGCCATGTGTAACACGCTCTAGGTTTTTACCATCAATATCAATTAAGTATAAATTAAACGGAAAACCACGTTCTGCTTCAAAATTAGAAGAGAATAATACCTTGTTACCACTTGGGTGAAAAAACGGACTCCAATTGGCATTTCCTAAATCCGTTAATTGGCGTAAATCACTACCATCTGCATTACAAATGTATAGTTCCATATCTGTTGGCTCAACTAAACCTTCGGCTAACAAATCTTTATAGTCTTTAATTTCTTGTTCAGTTTTTGGTCTAGACGATCGGAAAATTATTTTTGTTCCGTCAGGCGAGAAAAATGCACCTCCATCATAACCTAATTCATCTGTAATTTGTTTTACATCACTACCATCCAAATTCATAGTATATAACTCTAAATCGCCACTTCTGGTAGACGTAAATACAATTTTATCTCCTTTTGGAGATACTGTTGGCTCAGCATCATAACCAACCTCATTAGTCAATTGCTTAACAATATTACCCTCTAAATCTGCAACAAAAATGTCAAACGTATCATAAACAGGCCAAATGTATTTACCGTTTTTACGTAAAGGGGTTTCAGGACAGTCTTTATCTGCTAAATGTGTTGATGCATAAATAATATGCTTATTATCTGGCATAAAATAAGAGCATGTTGTACGTCCCATTCCTGTACTAACCATTGGTGGTGCAATACTATCAAAGGTTTGATTGGCATCCATTAAAAACATTTGGTCACAACCAACATTCCATTTTTTGTAATTAGATTGAAACACTAATTTACTATCATCAAAACTCCAATAGGCTTCAGCATTATCACCTCCAAAAGTCACTTGACGTAAATTTTTAAAATGAATTTCTTCAGGATAAATCAAAGGGTTTTTTACTTCAGTAACTTCAGGTTTTACGGTTGTATTAGTAACATCAGTTTTAGTTTCATTTTTACATGAAAAAATAAAAGCTGTAACTAGTAAAATTCCGAATAAGCGTGTTTTCATAATAGGTTTTATTAAATGGCTTTAATTGCCTAATTTTGAGTAAAATTAATACTTCTTATCATGAAATTAATAAAACTACTTGTTTTTTTACTTGTTTTCACCTCATGCAAACACGAAATTTTAAAAGAAATTACCATTCAAGAGGATGTTCAGTTTTTAGCTGACGATGCTTTGGAAGGTCGTCAAACAGGTACAAATGGCGAGCAAAAAGCTGCAAAATATATTGCAGAACGTTTTAAAAATTTAGGCTTAACACCAAAAGGTACCGATGGTTATTTTCAGGCGTTTTCGTTTAAACCAAAAACAGATCCACATCAAGAAGTAAAGTATAATGTAAAGGATGGTGATAGTACAATTACAGGCACAAACGTCCTTGGTTTTATTGATAACAAAGCCGATAACACTGTAATTATTGGCGCACACTATGACCATTTAGGTTATGGAGCAGAAGGGAGTTTATTTAGAGGCGAAAAAAAAGAAATACATAATGGAGCAGATGATAACGCAAGTGGAGTAGCAGTGCTACTAAATTTAGCACAAAAGCTAAAGGCTAAAAACACAAATAATAACTATTTATTTATCACATTTTCTGGCGAAGAAATGGGCTTATTAGGCTCTAATTATTACACAAAAAATCCAACAATCGACAACAAAAAAGCCAATTATATGATTAACATGGATATGGTTGGTCGTTTAAAAGCAGATAGTACATTGGCTGTTTACGGTGTTGGTACGTCACCCATTTTTAAACAGACGTTACAAGCACACAATAACCGCTTTAAATTAGTGCAAAAAGAGTCTGGTGTTGGACCAAGTGATCATACTAGTTTTTATAATTCTGACATACCTGTATTGCACTTTTTTACAGGTCAGCATGAAGATTACCACAAACCATCTGATGATACAGAGCGTTTACATTTTAATGGTATGCAAATCATTTCAAATTATATTTTTGAAATCATAACAGATTTAGATAACAACGGGAAACTACCCTTTAGAAAAACTAAAAACGAAAGCGATGAAGTGCCACGTTTTAAAGTAGGACTTGGTGTAATACCAGATTATTTATTTGACGGAAAAGGCATGCGAATTGATGGTATAAGCGAAGATAAACCAGCACAAAAAGCGAATCTTAAAAAAGGTGATATTGTTGTTAAACTTGGCGATAGTACAGTTTTTGATATGATGAGTTACATGAAGGTATTAGCAACTTTTAAAGAAGGTGATAAAACAAATATAACAGTAGACAGACAAGGCACAATGGTTGATGCTGAAATACAATTTTAAAGCTTCCTAATTAAACCATGAAAATCACCAACCAGGACATAATAACAAAAATACACTTAATCATATCTGTATGTATTGTTGTTCCTGTGTCTTTTTTTTATGGTTTTAATCCAAGCTCTCAGTTCGATATTCATTTAGATACCATAGACGAGCATAATTTTTTTAAAGCCATTATGGGCCTATATATAGGGTTTTCTATACTTTGGACTTTGGGTGTATTTAAAGCCAATTATTTAAAAATGGCATTAGTAACCAATATGATATTTATGCTGGGTTTAGGTTTTGGAAGGTTGCTAAGTTTAACATTAGACGGTGTTCCAACCTTTGGCTATAAATTTGGGACTATTGCAGAGTTATTTTTAGGGTTTTATGGATTGTGGGTAATACTAAGCCATCATACTACCACAAATACCTAAACTAACAATTACATAAACAGCAGCTAGTATAAATAATACTTTAGCTGCTTTTTTGTTTTTTTTAAGCAACGCCAAACCAATAATAGCTAATAAAATGGCTGGTCCAAACATGATAGCAGCAAAAAATAAGACTATTCCGTCGTAATTCCCACCTCCTCCAGTAGCTTCTATTAAAAAAAATGTATTCATAAAATTCCGCAATAGCCTAAGCTAATTAATACATAAACAGCAGTTAAAATACCAATAACTTTAGCTGTTTTTCGCTTTTTGTTTCTTAAAGATAACGCAATAATTGTTGCAATTATTGGTACACCATAAAAGATAAAAAGCAGTAGTAATATAGTATTTCCGCTAATATTCAAAATCATTGCTTGAAGCATATTTTATTTTTTATGATTAAAAACAGTAGTGACATAACTCTATTTTTACTTAGTAATTAAATCTCGTTTCTAAGTTGTTCTAAGCGTGCTTTTTTATCATCACGATAAAACAAATTCATGGTTTCAAAAGGGATGATTTTATTGTCTTTATCCACAATATGCACACATGATTTTTTAATGGCTCTAACATCAAAGTTATAAGCATCTATAAACTGCATAATAATCACTCTAAATAAATTATCATACCCTAATTCTGGAGCATCAATATTTGGTAAGCAACACATTATGGATTTCAGGTTTTCTTCTGCCACTTCAACCGAGTTTCCTGTACTAAATAACTCCACCATTTTACCTTGCAGTGCTTCATCTTGCTCGTAAATAATAGTGTTTTTGCTATTATCTAATAAATCGTTTGGATTAATATAACGCGTTAACGGAAACACTTCGTCTCCTAATTTAAGTGCGTAACCCATCACCAAAGCATCTGGATTACACGGTACAGGTAGCAAATCGTCAGCATTAAAAATAGTGGTTTGTTCCATTATTTTTCGACGTACTTCAGTAATAGTCATCCGATCCGTTTCTGGATTAAAATTATCTAATCGACCAGCAATTTGTGTTGGTTGTAAGGTCACACCTCTAACACATTTTTGTTTTAAAGCGTAGTCAATAATTTTACCAATCTCGCCATCATTTAATCCTTTTTGTAGGGTTACCACTAAAGTCGTTGACAAATTTAGTTTATTTAGGTTTTCAATAGCCTGTTTACGGATATCATTTAAATCTGCACCACGAAGCTCGCGTAACACACTGTTTTCAAACGAATCAAACTGTAAATAAATTTCAAAATCAGGAGCGTAGGTTTTTAGTCTTTCCGCGAAAGCGAAATCTTTAGCAATTTTAATCCCATTGGTGTTCAGCATTAAATGCCTAATCGGCAACGTTTTGGCGTAATCCATAATTTCCCAAAACTGAGGATGTATGGTTGGCTCTCCACCAGATATTTGTACTACATCAGGCTCCTTTTCGTTTCTAACAATAGTGTCCAACATAGCTTTAACTTCGTCCAAAGTACGATGTCTACCGTACGTTGGTGATGAGCCTGCATAACATGTCGGACAAGTCAAATTACAGCGGTCAGTCACCTCAACAACCGTCAAACAACTGTGCTGCTCGTGGTCAGGACACAAACCACAATCATAAGGACAACCATAATCCGTTTTAGTATTAAAAGTATAAGGGGTTTCGCTAGGCTTATTGTAGTTGCGTATGTTTTTATAATACGCGATATCGTCAGCAATTAACACCTTACTATTACCATGTTCCTTGCAACGTTTTAACATGTAAACATTATCATCTTCAAAAACAATTTTGGCATCCACACGTTTTAAACACTCAGGACACAGGCTTAAAGTAAAGTCGTAATAGGTGTAATTTCTAACTGGCATTTTCTGTTTTTTTAAGTTGTTTGGGCGTTACCACAAGGGTCGCGCTATCCACTAAATCTTTTTTACTTGTTCTCGATACATTTTGCTCATGCTTCACAAAACACTTAAACTGACCTAAAAAAGGATACCGTTTCTATCGCTAACGCGTGTGTTTGCCAAGTAAAAGACTAGCAATAAATTTGCTGTAATACAACCAACAAATTACACATAATATTTGAATACTACTTAAACCAAAAGTATAAAATACATTAGGTTTTAAAAACTCGATACAAAATCTAAAACCAAAATAACTTAGCATAAAAAGCTTGAATAAATCACCATTTTTTAATCGGAAGGTTTTGTGTATAGTTTTTAAAGCAATAAATAATATAGTTAAAAAGACAAGTTCATATAAAGACGTGGGATGGCGTAGTAAGCCATCACCTAAATCCATTCCAAAAGCAGAAGTGGTTACTTTACCATAAGTAAACTCGTTAATACCAGATAAAAAACAACCAATACGACCAATAAAGATTCCTAAAATTATAGGGAAGACAAATAAATCTCCAGACGATTGCTTTTCGCTAATTATTTTTTTTGCCAATTCTACACCAAGTAAGCCACCAAACAAACCACCCATTATGGTTTTTGTGTTTAGTAATGTAATGGTATTTTTTAATGTAAATTCAATTAAAGGATTTTCTAAAAACCCAACCAATCTTGAGCCAATTAAAGCACCCAAAGCAGCACCTAAAATAATAGAGAGTCTATTATTGGTATTAATAACATCAGTACTACGTTTTCTTAAAAACACATAATATCTATACGCTATAAAAAAGGCGAGATATTCTAATATAAGATGAATATTTATGTTAACGCCAAAAAGCTCAAGGTTGAAGGGTAGGTCCAAATAATGATAGATTATTAGTTAAATATACACAATTACCTAAAAAACACTAATTTTGCACCAAAATTGTATCGTGGTAAAAATAGGTAATATAGAACTTCCAGACTTCCCGTTGTTGTTAGCACCAATGGAAGATGTGTCAGATCCACCATTTAGAGCGTTGTGTAAAGAGCAAGGTGCAGATGTTGTGTATACAGAGTTTGTAAGTAGTGAAGGTTTAATACGTAACGCAGCAAAAAGCGTTATGAAATTAGATATTTACGAAAAAGAACGTCCCGTTGGTATTCAAATCTTTGGAGCTAATTTGGATAGTATGTTACAAACCATTGATATTGTTGCCGAGTCTAAACCTGATATTATTGATATTAATTTTGGATGTCCTGTTAAAAAAGTAGTTAGTAAAGGTGCAGGAGCAGGAATCTTAAAAGATGTTTGCCTAATGGAACAACTAACAGCCGAAATGGTTAAACGCACTAACATCCCAATAACCGTAAAAACACGTTTAGGTTGGGACCACGATTCTATTAGAATTGTTGAGGTAGCAGAACGACTTCAAGATGTAGGTTGTAAGGCTATAGCAATACATGGTCGTACCAGAGCACAAATGTATAAAGGTGATGCCGATTGGAAACCTATTGCACAGGTAAAAAACAACCCACGTATGCATATTCCTGTTTTTGGAAATGGAGATGTGACTACACCAGAACGTGCAATGGAAATGCGTGATCAATATGGTTTAGATGGCTGTATGATTGGTCGTGCAACTATTGGTAATCCATGGTTTTTTAAGCAGGTCAAACACTTTTTTGAAACAGGAGAACATTACAGGCCAATTACTATGCAAGAACGTGTGGATGCTGCACGCAGACACTTGCAAATGTCTATTGACTGGAAAGGAGAAACACTTGGTGTTTTTGAAACCAGACGTCATTATACAAATTACTTTAAAGGGATTCCGCATTTTAAAGAACACCGAATGAAAATGGTTACTAGTGATGCATCTGTAGATGTATTTGCTGCTTTTGATGAGGTTTTAGAATTGTTTGCAGATTTTCAATTTACAGAATAATCAAGCTAATACTTTGTTAAGCAAAGCGCCAACTATATATAACAGTAAGCGCAAGAAGGATGAAGCAATTTGTCTGAGCTCCTTGAAGAGAGCGAGTTGCGCGAGCCTGTTTGCCTGTTAAGGCAACTTGCCCCAATTTTAATTAGTTTTTACTAAATCACGTGTAATACGTGAGGCTGCTATTTTTGAAGCTATTATCCCTAAAATTGAAATAGTTAGCATGACTATCACAAAGTTTTTTAAGTGTATTGCAACTGGATAAGGTAAGCTTGGTGTAATCATTATTAAGTCAAAACTAGCTTGTAATTGAACAACTATATAACCTATTACTAATCCTAAAAACCCACCAATAATAGTCATTAAAACGCCTTGATAAAAAAAGATGTTTCTTATGTCTTTTACTGTTGCTCCTATATTGTATAGGGTACTTAAGGTTTTCTTTTTGTCTAAAATCATCATTATAATAGAACCTATGACGTTAAATAAGGCAATAATAAGTACTAATGTAAAAATTAAATAGACTGCTAAATTCTCTGTATTTAGCATTTTGTATATCGCATCGTTTAGTTGGTCTTTATTTTTTATAATAATGTTTTTACCTAAAATACTTTTAATGTTGGTTATAACTGTTTCTTGGTTAGCATTGTCAGTCAATTTAAACTCTAAACTGGTAATTTGGTTTGGTTGGTAATTTAATAATTGACGTGCAGTTTCAATTGAAGCAAAAATGTACTTATTATTAAGTTCTTCGTTAATATCATAGATACCAACATTAACAGTATTAACTTGGTTTATTGCTTGATTTTGAGAGGTAATTTGACCTTTTCCAGGTTTTGGAACAGATAGTGTAACGGTCTTACTATAATCGTTTACAAATACGGATAATCTGTTAGATATTGCCCAACCAACAACTATTTGAGGTGTATCTTGATATAACCAATTACCGTAAGGTATTACAGAGTCTATGGCTGTTATTTTGTTATAATTTTGGTCAACCCCTTTTATATAAGCAGGATGGTTATTACCATCTGAAGACGCGATAATACGTTCTTCTATTATTTTAGAAAAGTTGGCAACACCATCTATAGCAAGCAATTGTTGGTTCTGGCTTTCATCTAGAGTAAATGATTTACCAATATTGGTTTCTGCTTTTAAATCAGGATCTATAATACTTGAAAATTCTAGCGTAAAATCTCTTAAGCCAGCAAAACCAGATAGTACGATAAACAGTGAAGCTGCACCTAAAACGATACCTACAATAGCTATTATTGTAATAAAGTTAATGGCATTATTACTGCTTTTACTGCGTATGTAGCGTTTTGCTATGTATAAAGAAAAATTCAATTAACCTTTGCTACGTTTATCTAATAAATCTGGATTTTGTATTGGATTTTCATCCCCTTTTAAAGATTTTTCAATTTTATCGATATGCTCTAAACTGTCGTCAACGTAAAACTCTAATACAGGCATTCTGCGTAATTGGTTTTTGGTACGTTGTGCTAGTTCATGTCTAATCATAGGTTTGTTAGCTCTAATTCCTTCTAAAAGCTCTTTAGCTTTATCATTAGGGAATATGCTTAAATAAACCTTAGCGTCTGTTAAATCTGCAGTTACTCTAACCTTAGATACAGATATAATTATACCACGCATTCCACCTTGTGTAGCAGCGCCTTGAAGGATATCTACTAAATCACGTTGTAAAACCGAGGCTATTTTTTTTTGTCTTTGACTTTCTTCCATGTTGCAAAAATAGTTGTTATTACAATAATATATTACTTTTAAGCCATAATTAAGCAATTATTATACCCTAAATTATATATTTAATGGAAAAAATAGAACATATTGGAATAGCAGTCAAAAATTTAGAGGAATCTAATGTGCTTTTTGCGAAACTTTTTGGCAAGCCACACTATAAAATTGAAACGGTAGAAAGTGAAGGGGTTAATACTTCTTTTTTTGAAGTTGGACCCAATAAGATAGAGTTATTGGAAGCAACAAAGTCAGATAGCCCAATTGCAAAGTTTTTAGAGAAAAAAGGTGAAGGTATACATCATATTGCTTTTGCTGTAGATGATATAAAAGCAGAAATTTTGAGATTAAAATCTGAAGGTTTTATTATCTTAAATGAAACACCTAAAAAGGGAGCAGACAATAAGTTAGTTGCTTTTTTACATCCAAAATCCTCCAACGGTGTATTAATAGAGTTATGTCAAGAGATTAAGTAATTAAAAAAAGTCTTGCAAGACTTTAAAATAAGTAGTAATATTGCAATCCGATTTCGGGTCCTATAACTCAGCTGGTTAGAGTATCTGACTCATAATCAGAAAGTCCCTGGTTCGAGCCCAGGTGGGACCACCATCAAAACCGATTCATTAATTTGAATCGGTTTTTTTGTTTTATATATGTTAAATGGTTTCTTCCATTCATATTTAATGTTTTGTTTTACATATCAAATAATTATTCTAATTAATTAAGCATCAGGTAGTATTATTAATATTCAATTAGAATTAAACACTATTTAGCATATGTCTTTTACAAGAATCAAGTCTGTTTTTGTTTTATTATTAGTACTTCTATCTTCTTTTTTATGTACTTCTCAGAATATTAAAAAACTACTAAAAAAAGGTAGCATTGAAGATAAAGTGTTTAAATCAACATTTAAATATGAGCCTTACGGTAATTCTATATTTGTTAAGGTGTTAATTAAAGATAAAGAGTATCGTTTATTATTTGATACTGGAGCAGTTACTGCAATTTCACCTAGAATGGTAGAGGAATTAAACTTAGAGATTGTAGGTAAAGAAGACGTTTATGATTTAGGAAATACCTCTAAAAATTTAAATTTTGTTAAAATAGATACTATAAACTTTAATGGAATTAATTTTTTTGATACTGGTGCAGCTGTGCTTGATATTGAAGCGGTAAAAGATTTTAAGTGTACAAGAATAGATGGGTTTTTAGGTGCAAATTTTATGCGAAATGCTGTTTGGGAAATAGATATGGTAAAGCACGAGATTACATTTGCAAATACTATTGACTCGATTAGTATTCCGGAGGGGACACCTTACACTAAAATTTTTATTGGATATGACGGGACACCTGCAATCACAGCTTTTTTAGGTAACGAAAAATTATATAGTACCATGATAGATTACGGTTATGGTGGTGGCATTTCTCTTTTTTCCTACGATTTTAAAAAATTAAGAGATGAAAATCCTAATATTAAATATGTAAAATCTAATGGAGGAAGTACTGTGGCGGGAGTGTATGGCGATCTAAAAATGTCTACGTCTTATAAAGCAATAGTTGATAATTTTAAAACAGGAGAGTTTAAAGTACCAAGTAACTTAATGGCTTTTGGTCAATTAGGTGCAAGGACGATTGGTGCTGGATTTTTAAAAAATTATAGAACGGTTTTAAGCTGGAAAGATCGTAAAATATGGTTTATTGAAAATAAGGCAGCAGATGATCAAGTTATATTTAGTGGTCATGGTTACGGAATTAGACTTGAAAATGAATCCATTTTTATCAGTTCAATTTCGGAAAATTCAGAAGCGGAAGAAAAAGGTCTTAAAATTAATGATAAAATTTTAAGTGTAAACGATTTGGATTTTACAAAAGTGACAGATCAAAAATGGTGTGAGATTCTAATTACTAATCGTCCTGACAAGGTTAAACTTGTCATCCAAAGGGATACAAAGCAATTAACTGTATCGCTAGAAAAAAAGGTTTTATTAAGCAATTAATTCACTTTTTTTATTGTCCTCAAGATTTATAAATACTTTTTTATAGAAATTAAATAAAATTATACATCTTGGGTGTCATAATAAATGTTATTTAAATCGCTGATTGTCAAATATTTAAACTGTTATTTTGTGACCTGAATTTAGTCTGTATTTTAAAAATAGACTATCTATAAAAGGTCAAACCTCTACTTTAGATTATTATTTAAATAGAAGTAGACCATAAATGGAATTAAACAAATACAGTAAAACAGTCACTCAAGATCCAACGCAGCCCGCTGCTCAGGCTATGTTGCACGCTATTGGATTAACTAAAGAAGATTTTTTTAAGCCAATCATTGGTATTGCAAGCACAGGTTACGAAGGTAACCCTTGTAATATGCATTTAAATGATTTAGCAAAATTGACAAAAGAAGGGACTAAAAACGAAGACATTATTGGTCTTATTTTTAATACTATCGGTGTTAGTGACGGTATTTCTATGGGGACACCAGGTATGCGCTACTCATTACCATCTCGAGATATTATAGCAGATTCTATGGAAACTGTAGTACAAGCCATGAGTTATGATGGTTTAATTACGGTAGTAGGTTGTGATAAGAATATGCCAGGTGCATTAATTGCAATGATTAGATTAAATCGTCCAAGTATTTTAGTGTATGGTGGTACAATAGATTCTGGTTGTCATAACGGACAAAAACTAGATGTTGTCTCTGCTTTTGAAGCTTGGGGAAGCAAAGTTGCTGGAACCATGGAAGAAACGGAATACCAAAGCATTGTTGAAAAAGCGTGTCCTGGAGCAGGAGCTTGTGGTGGGATGTACACTGCAAACACAATGGCTTCGGCTATTGAAGCTTTAGGGATGACCTTGCCTTTTAACTCGTCTAACCCAGCATTAAGTGATGCTAAAAAAGCCGAATCTGTAAAAGCAGGAGAAGCGATGCGTGTGTTGTTAGAAAAAGACATCAAGCCATCAGATATTATTACTCGTAAATCTCTTGAAAACGCGGTTAGATTAGTTACTATTTTAGGAGGTTCTACAAATGCAGTGCTTCACTTTTTAGCAATTGCAAGAGCAGCAGATATTGATTTCACTTTAAAAGATTTTCAAAAAATAAGCGATACTACACCATTTTTAGCAGATTTAAAACCTAGCGGAAAATACTTAATGGAAGATGTACACGCTGTTGGCGGAATTCCTGCGGTTCTAAAATATTTATTGAAAAAAGGATTAATTCATGGCGATTGTTTAACCGTTACAGGAAAAACAATTGCAGAGAATTTATTGGATGTTGAAGATTTAACTGAAGGTCAAGATGTAATAAAGCCAATTGAAGAGCCAATAAAAATTTCAGGTCATTTAAGAATGCTTTATGGTAATCTTGCTACCGAAGGTTCTGTTGCTAAAATTACAGGAAAAGAAGGTTTGAGTTTTATCGGAAAAGCAAAAGTTTTTGAAGGCGAATATGCTGCAAATGATGGAATAAGAGATGGGTTAGTAGAAAAAGGAGATGTGGTCGTAATAAGATACGAAGGTCCAAAAGGAGGTCCAGGAATGCCAGAAATGTTAAAACCAACTGCTGCAATCATGGGAGCAGGTTTAGGTAAAGATGTCGCACTAATTACAGATGGACGTTTTTCTGGTGGGACACATGGTTTTGTTGTTGGACATATTACTCCTGAAGCACAAGAAGGAGGAACTATCGCTTTAGTAAAAGATGGCGATATGATTACTATTGATGCAGAAACAAACAGTATTGTCTTGGAAGTGTCTGAAGAAGAATTACAAAAAAGAAGACAAGAATGGAAAGCACCAGATTTAAAGTTTAAACGAGGTGTATTATACAAATATGCTAAAACAGTATCATCAGCATCAAAAGGATGTGTAACTGACGAGTTTTAAAAAAAACTAATTATCCAAAATAGAATAATATGGATACAAAAACAATAAATAGAGAAACAAACACAACGCAAACTACAGAGCGTATTTCTGGTAGCGAAGCAATTATCAGATGTTTGCTAGCAGAAGGTGTAGATATCCTTTATGGATATCCTGGAGGAGCAATCATGCCAGTTTATGATGAGCTTTACAAATACCAAGATAAAATTCACCATGTGTTAACCCGTCATGAGCAAGGTGCAACACATTCTGCTCAAGGTTATGCACGTATTTCGGGTAAAGTTGGTGTAGCAATTGCAACGTCAGGTCCAGGAGCAACTAACTTAATTACAGGTATTGCAGATGCGCAAATAGATAGCACACCAATGGTTTGTATTACAGGTCAAGTAGCGTCACATTTATTGGGTAGTGATGCATTTCAAGAAACAGATATTGTTGGTATTTCTACGCCAGTTACAAAATGGAATTGTCAAGTTACAAAAGCGTCAGAGATTCCTGAAGTTATGGCTAAAGCCTTTTATATTGCAAGAAGTGGACGTCCAGGACCTGTTTTAATAGACATTACAAAGGATGCTCAGTTTGAAGAGTTCGATTTTAAATACGAAAAATGTAAAGGGGTCAGAAGTTATATTCCAATTCCTAAATTAAATTATAGTGAGGTTGATGCTGCTGCAAAATTAATTAATGCGGCTAAAAAACCTATGATTGTATGGGGTCAAGGCGTGTCTTTAGGTCAGGCTGAAGCCGAATTTAAAGCGGTTGTTGAAAAATCAGGAATCCCTTCCGCTTGGACCATTTTAGGTGCAGGAGCAATTCCAACATCTCATCCTTTAAATATTGGTATGGTTGGTATGCATGGTAATTATGCACCAAATGTGTTGACTAATCAGTGCGACCTTTTAATTGCAATTGGTATGCGATTTGACGATCGTGTTACCGGAAGTTTATCTACATACGCTAAACAGGCTAAAGTGATTCATTTTGAAATTGATCCTGCCGAAATTGATAAAAATGTAAAAACAGATGTGGCAGTTTTAGGTGATGCAAAAGAAAGTTTAGCAGCTTTACTTCCGCTTTTAGAAGAAAAAACACATCCAGAATGGCATCAAAAATTTAAAGATTTATATGCTATTGAATATGAAAAAGTTATAAAACACGATTTGCATCCTACAAAGGAAGGCTTAACTATGGCTGAGGTGTTAAAAGAAATTAATATTCAAACCAAAGGTGATGCAGCAATTGTAACAGACGTTGGTCAGCATCAAATGGTTGCTTGTCGTTATGCCAATTTCAACAAAACAAGAAGTAATATCACTTCTGGTGGATTAGGTACAATGGGCTTTGGTTTACCTGCAGCAATTGGAGCAAAAATGGCTGCTCCAGATCGAGAAGTTATATCAATTTCTGGTGATGGTGGTTACCAAATGACGATTCAAGAATTGGGTACTATTTTTCAGCAAAAAGTACCAGTGAAAATTGTGGTTTTAAATAACGAGTTTTTAGGTATGGTTCGCCAATGGCAACAGTTGTTTTTTGATAAACGTTATGCGTCTACAGAAATGACAAATCCAGATTTTGTAGCCATTGCAAAAGGCTATTTTATTGAAGCCGAAAAAGTAACTAAGCGAGAAGATTTAAAAGAAGCAGTTGCTAAAATGATAAACACAGATGGACCATACTTTTTAGAGGTTTGTGTAGAAAAGGAAGGCAACGTGTTCCCAATGATACCAACAGGAGCATCAGTTTCAGACGTAAGATTAGAATAATATGGAAGCAGAAAACAACATATACACTGTTTCGGTTTACACCGAAAATAATATAGGATTATTAAATCGTATTTCGGCAATATTTCAACGTAGACATATAAATATTGAAAGTATAAATTCTTCGGTTTCAGAAATTGAAGGTGTTTCAAAATTTACAATCGTTGTTAATATTACCGAAGACCAAATGAAAAAAATAATTGGTCAAATTGAAAAACAAGTAGAAGTTATTAAGGCTTACTTTCATACAGATGAAGACACCATTTATCAAGAGTCTTGCATCTTTAAAATGAAGTCTGATTTATTGTTTGAAGAACGACAAATTCAGAATATTATTAAAGAAAGTAATGCTAGGATTGTAACTGTAAATCGTGATTTTTTTGTGATTGAAAAATCTGGACGTAAAGAAGAAATAGAATTATTATATAGAGAATTAAGTGCTTTTGGAATTATGCAATTTACACGCTCAGGACGTATTGCTGTTACAAAAGACGAAATGAAAATATCAACAATGCTAGAAGCTTTTCAAGCATAACCAACAATTAAAATACAAGACAATGTCAAATTATTTCAACACATTATCATTAAGAAACCAATTAGATCAATTAGGTAAATGTAGATTCATGGATACTTCAGAGTTTGAAGATGGTGTCAATGCATTAAAAGGAAAGAAAATCGTAATTGTTGGTTGTGGTGCACAAGGCTTAAACCAAGGACTAAACATGCGTGATTCAGGTTTAGATATTGCGTTTGCATTAAGGCAAGTTGCAATTGATCAAGAACGCGAATCGTACAAAAACGCAACGTCTAACGACTTTAATGTTGGAACTTACAACGATTTAATTCCTACTGCAGATTTGGTGCTAAATTTAACACCAGACAAACAGCACACAAATGTTGTAGAAGCAGTAATGCCTTTAATGAAAAAAGGCGCGACATTAAGTTATTCTCACGGATTTAATATTGTTGAAGAAGGGACTCAGGTAAGAGAGGATATTACTGTTATTATGGTCGCTCCAAAGTGTCCAGGAACAGAAGTGCGTGAAGAATATAAACGTGGTTTTGGTGTGCCAACATTAATTGCCGTACATCCAGAAAACGACCCGGAAAATAAAGGTTGGGCTCAGGCAAAAGCTTATGCAGCTGCAACTGGAGGGCATCGTGCAGGTGTGTTAGAATCGTCTTTTGTTGCTGAGGTAAAAAGTGATTTAATGGGTGAGCAAACTATTTTATGTGGTTTGTTACAAACTGGAGCAATTTTGTCTTTCGATAAAATGGTTGCAGAAGGTATTGAACCTGGTTATGCTGCAAAATTAATCCAGTTTGGTTGGGAAACAATTACTGAAGCCTTAAAACATGGCGGAATTACTAACATGATGGATCGTTTATCTAATCCAGCAAAAGTAAAAGCATACCAATTGTCAGAAAAATTAAAAGATATCATGCGTCCTTTGTTTGAAAAGCATATGGATGATATTATCTCTGGTCATTTCTCAGAAACAATGATGGAAGATTGGGCAAATGATGATGTAAATCTTTTAAAATGGAGAGCTGCAACTGGTGAAACCGCTTTTGAGAAAACAGCATTAACACCAGATCATATTTCTGAGCAAGAGTATTTTGATCACGGAACATTATTAGTAGCATTTGTAAAATCTGGTGTTGAGTTAGCTTACGAAACTATGGTAAGTGCAGGGATTATTGAAGATTCAGCGTATTACGAGTCGCTTCACGAGTTACCATTAATTGCAAATACCATTGCTAGAAAAAAATTATTTGAAATGAATCGTGTCATTTCAGACACTGCAGAATACGGATGTTATTTATTTGACCATGCTTGTAAACCGTTATTAACTGATTTCATGAAAACGGTTAAAACAGATATAATTGGTAAATCATTTTCTCCAACAACAGGCGTTGATAATATCGAATTAATAGCAGTAAACGATGCGATTAGAAATCATCCAATCGAAGCAGTCGGAAAACGATTAAGAGCTGCAATGACAGCAATGAAGATTATAAAATCAGATGTTAAAACAGAAGCCTCAGTTTTAGTATAATAGCTAATTAGCTTCTCACACTGAGCGCAGTCGAAGTGTCTAATTTATAAAACAAAAACATTTCCACTGTCGTGGGAAATAAACATGGAAGAAACCAAAACAACATACAGGCCTACTATAGAAGCTGTTGAGGCTGCTGCCGAAAAATTAAGAGGAGTTGCTGCTGTGACTCCTTTAATTTCAAACATGAGATATTCAAAGCAATTTGAAGCAAATATCATGTTTAAACGCGAAGACTTACAGCAAGTACGTTCCTATAAAATTAGAGGAGCTTACAATAAAATGTCATCTTTAACTCAAGCTGAAGCTAAAAAAGGAATTGTATGTGCAAGTGCTGGAAACCATGCACAAGGTGTGGCCTTATCTTGTAAATTGTTAAAAATAAAAGGGACTATTTTTATGCCTTCTCCAACACCAAATCAAAAGGTGGAACAGGTTAAAATGTTTGGAGAAGATTATATAGAGGTTGTTTTAGTGGGCGATACGTTTGATGATGCTTATCAAGCAGCAATGGAAGATTGCGAGCGTTTAAACAAAGCGTTTATTCATCCATTTAATGATAAAAAAGTTATAGAAGGTCAAGCAACGGTTGGTTTAGAGATTATAGATCAAACGGAGTTTCATCCAATAGATTACGTTTTTGTACCTATTGGAGGTGGTGGTTTGTCTTCAGGATTATCCTCTGTTTTTAAGTTGTTATCGCCACATACAAAAATTATAGGTGTGGAGCCAAAAGGGGCACCTTCGATGTTAACATCAATAAGAAATAATAAAAACACCGAGTTAGAAGAGATCGATAGTTTTGTAGATGGTGCTGCGGTTAAACGTGTTGGTGATTTAAATTTCGCCATTTGTAAAGAGACCTTACATCGTGTGGTTACTGTGGATGAGGGTAAGGTTTGCCAAACCATTTTAGATTTATACAATAAAGAAGCGATTGTAGCAGAACCTGCAGGGGTTTTAAGTTTATCTGCTTTAGAGTATTTTAAAGAAGAAATTAAAGGTAAAAATGTAGTTTGTGTTATAAGCGGAAGTAATAATGATATTACGCGTACTGCAGAAATTAAAGAACGCGCGCTATTACATGCCGATTTAAAGCACTATTTTATTGTTAAGTTTCCACAGCGATCTGGAGCATTAAGAGATTTTGTTGTTGATATTTTAGGTGATACAGATGATATTACTCATTTTGAATACACCAAAAAAGCAAACCGTGAAAATGATGTTGCTGTGGTTGGAATTGAGTTAAAATCTCCAAATGACTTAGAGCCTTTAATTACAAAAATGAAGCGTCACAATTTTTATGGAGATTATCTAAATGATAAGCCTGATTTATTTCAGTTTTTAGTGTGATTTTGATAATTATGACCTTAAATACTTTCAAATTCGTAAAAATTCATTAAAAATGACACAAAATAAACTTTTGTATCAAATTAAATTATACGTTTGTACCATGTTTACAACACTAAATAAAAACGAAAGACCCACAAGTTTGCTATTACGCAGACGACGTCGCTAATACGCATACTTCAAGCTTTTAGTTAATAGTTTTTATTTTTTTTCAGACAGTGAACAATTCAACACAAATAGTTTCTTTTTTAAATACAGTTATTAGAAATAATAACAGGATAACCCTACGTCCAATTTTCCGTCGTCGCCCTTAGGGTGTACTTCTATTTATAGAACTAAGGTGAGTCCGGTTCTGCTTTCAAAAACAAAAATTATCACATTTTTTAATTTAAAATTCAATTACAATGGAAATTGTTATTGCTGATAAATCGCATAGTATTTACGCAGATATTATTTGTAATACTATTGCTGATGCTGCTCAAGTTAGAGGAACAGGTATTGCAAAACGCAAGCCTGAATACATTATTACCAAAATGGAAAATGGTAATGCTGTTATTGCTTTAGAGGACGATAAATTTGCAGGCTTTTGTTATATCGAACAATGGGGTCATGGTAAATTTGTGGCTAACTCTGGATTAATTGTACATCCAGATTTTAGAAACATGGGCTTAGCTAAACAGATCAAACAGAAAATATTCGAGCATTCTAGAACCAAGTTTCCGGAGGCTAAAGTATTTAGTATTACTACAGGTTTAGCAGTTATGAAAATGAATAGTGATTTAGGTTACAAACCAGTCACGTTTTCAGAATTAACAGACGATCAGTCCTTTTGGAATGGTTGCCAAACCTGTAAAAATTTTGATGTTTTAACTAGAACAGAGCAAAAAATGTGCTTATGTACAGGTATGTTGTATGATCCTTCTAAAAAGGAAGCAGCAAGACCAGCAGCAAATAATCATGATAAAAAAGTATGGACCAGATTGAAAAATATTAAGCAATCCATGTTTCTAAAAAAAGATAAAAATGAAAAATAAAGGCAAATTAGTAATAGCATATAGTGGTGGTTTAGACACGTCATATTGCGCAGTGAGTTTATCGAAAGAATACGATGTACACGCAGTAAGTGTAAATACAGGAGGTTTTACTACGGAAGAGATTAAACACATAGAAAGTAATGCCTATAAAATGGGTGTTTCTACGTATAAAAATATTGATGCGGTTGCTACTTTTTATAATAAAGTAGTCAAGTATTTAATCTTCGGGAATGTATTAAAAAATGCCACATATCCATTGTCTGTAAGTGCAGAGCGTATTATTCAAGCCATAGAAATTATAGAATATGCTAAAAGTATTGATGCAGAATATATCGCTCATGGAAGTACAGGAGCAGGAAACGATCAAGTGCGTTTTGATATGATTTTTCAAACCTTGGCGCCACATATTAAAATTATAACACCTATTAGAGATCAAAAACTCACTAGAGAAGAAGAAATTGAATATTTGAAGTCGGAAGGTGTAGATATGTCTTGGGAAAAATCAAAATACTCTGTTAACAAAGGACTTTGGGGAACTAGTGTTGGTGGTGTAGAAACTTTAGAGTCTGAAAAACCTTTGCCAAGCGAAGCCTATCCTTCTCAATTAGAAAAAGAAGGAGAAGAAAAAGTAACATTGACTTTTAAAAATGGAGAATTTGTTGCTTTAAACGGACAAGAAAATACGCCAGAAGTAAATATTGAAAACCTAAACACTATTGCTTCTGCATATGCAATTGGTAGAGATATTCATGTTGGAGATACTATTGTTGGTACAAAAGGACGAGTTGGTTTTGAAGCTGCTGCTGCTTTAATTACAATAAAAGCACATCATTTATTAGAAAAACATACGCTTACAAAATGGCAGTTACAACATAAAGAATACTTGTCAAGTTTTTACGGAATGCATTTGCACGAAGGTCAATATTTAGATCCAGTGATGAGAGATACAGAAGCTTTTTTACAAAGCTCTCAAAAAATGGTGTCTGGTAATGTTGTAGTGACTTTAAAACCATATCATTTTTCTTTAGATGGTATTGTTTCCGATCACGATTTAATGTCTAGTGCATTTAGTACCTATGGTGAAGAAAATAAAGCTTGGACAGCTGATGACGCTAAAGGATTTATTAAGATTATTGGAAACCAAAACAAAATATATAAACAAGTAAACTCTAAACTTTAGTCATGCTGAACTTGTTTCAGTATCTCAAAAATGGTAATTAAAGGAAATTGTTATCCTGTGTCACACTGAGCGCAGTCGAAGTGTTAAGCGAAGAATGGCAAAGTAAAAGAATCAAAATGAAAAAATTAGAAATAGGAATCATTGGAGGTGCAGGTTATACAGCTGGAGAACTTATTAGATTGTTGTTAAATCATTCAAAAACAAACATCAATTTTATTTACAGTACTTCTAATGCTGGCAACAAAATATCAAAAGTACACCAAGATTTAATTGGGAGTACAGATTTGGAGTTTTCAAGTCAAATTAACTCAGAAGTAGACGTGTTGTTTTTGTGTTTAGGTCACGGAAATTCTAAAGCATTTTTAGAAAAAAACACATTTTCTAAAAACACTAAAATCATTGATTTAAGTAATGATTTTAGATTACTTGCAGATAAGAATTTTCAAGGAAAAGAATTTGTTTATGGCTTAGCAGAATTAAATAAAGAAGCTATTAAAATAGCCAATTATATTGCAAATCCTGGTTGTTTTGCAACAGCATTACAATTAGCAATTTTGCCTTTAGCTGCAAATGGATTATTAACTAACGATGTGCATATAAATGCAGTAACTGGAGCAACTGGAGCAGGAACTTCTTTATCTGCAACAACACATTTTACATGGAGAGATAATAATTTTTCACATTATAAAGCCTTTAATCATCAACATTTAGGTGAAATTAATCAGACAGTAAAACAGTTGCAGAGTGACTTTAATTCCGAAATCAACTTTATGCCAAATAGAGGCGATTTTTCTAGAGGAATTTTTGCTACAACATACACAAAGTTTAAAGGTGCTTTGGAAGATGCAAAAGTGCTTTACAAAAAATATTATAAAGACGCAGGATTTACTATTGTTTCAGATGAAAGTATCTTTTTAAAGCAAGTGGTAAATACCAATAAATGTATTATAAGTCTTGAAAAACATGGAGACAAATTACTAATTACAAGTACAATTGATAATTTGTTAAAAGGCGCTTCAGGAGCAGCAGTTCAAAACATGAACTTAATGTTTGGTTTTGATGAAACAGAAGGTTTAAAACTGAAAGCAACTTATTTTTAAAAGTACTGCAGCTGCGTTAGCGGTTGAAGTGGCATCCTTTTTTGACGTCAGTTCGAGTGGATTTGTGAAGCATGAGCAAATTTGTATCGAGAACAAGGCAAAAAAGATATAACGGAAAACGCGACCCTTGTGGTAACGCCCAAACAAAAAAACAAACAAATGAAAATAGCAATTATAGGAACAGGAAACTTAGGAAAGTCCATCGCAAAAGGATTGATAACCAACAATGCCATTACTAGTTTGTATTTAACCAAACGGAATTTGGAAGACATTCAAGAATTTGATGGTTATAAAAATGTGCATTTAACGACGGATAATACTGAAGCTGTAAGGCAATCTGATATCATCATTTTTGCAGTGCAACCAGCGCATTTTGAGCAAATATTGAATGACATTAAGCCGGAATTAACAGAGAAACACGTGTTGATTTCGACTATTACAGGTTTTCTAATTCCTAAGATTGAAGCGCAAGTTGGTGCGGATAAATTTATCATTCGTGCGATGCCAAATACCGCAATTGCAGTTGGTAAATCGATGACGTGTTTGTGTAGTAATGAGCAAGGAGCAAAACGCATTAAAATTGCTGAAGCTATTTTTAACCGTTTAGGACATTCGTTGAGTATTCCAGAAAGTCAAATGCAAGCTGCTACTGTGGTTTGTGCAAGTGGTGTTGCGTTTTGGATGCGATTAATTAGAGCAACAACACAAGCAGCAATTCAGTTAGGGTTTGATGCTAAAGAAGCGCAAGAACTAGCGATGTATACCAGCGAAGGTGCGGCGAGTTTATTGATTACCAACGGGAATCATCCGGAAGAGGAAATAGATCGTGTAACGACGCCAAAAGGGTGTACGATTGAAGGTTTGAATGAGATGGAACACAAAGGATTGAGTTCGTCTTTAATACAAGGTATGATTGCCTCGTTTAACAAGATTAGTAACATTAAAGAAGAGCAGATATGAGTTTATTTAACGTGTATCCTTTGTTTGATATCACACCTGTAAAGGGTGTAGATGTTTTTGTTTACGATGAAAACAACACCAAATATTTAGATTTATATGGTGGACATGCGGTGATTTCTATTGGGCATTCGCATCCAAAATATGTGGCTGCAATTTCTGATCAAGTAGCCAAATTAGGATTTTATAGTAACTCGATTCAGAATCCTTTACAAGTGCAATTAGCCGACAAGCTAGAGCAATTATCCGGCTGTAAAGACTATGAGTTGTTTTTGTGTAATTCTGGAGCAGAAGCCAATGAAAATGCTTTAAAACTGGCGTCATTTCATAACGAAAAGAAAAAAGTTGTTGCTTTTAAAAATGGGTTTCATGGTCGTACATCAGCAGCTGTTGCAGCAACCGATAATGCGAAGATTATAGCACCAATTAACGCACAGCAACAGGTTGAGATTCTGGCATTAGGTGACATAGAAGGAGTCGAGAAAGCATTGGCTAAAAACGATGTCTGTGCTGTAATTATTGAATGTATTCAAGGTGTTGGAGGATTAGATGAAAGTACTGCTGCGTTCTACGAAGGTGTAGATGTTTTATGCAAAAAATATAATACGTGTTTTATTGCAGATGAGGTGCAATCAGGTTTTGGAAGAACTGGAGATTTCTTCGCATTTCAGAAATATAATGTGATACCAGATATTGTTTCGATTGCCAAAGGCATGGGAAATGGTTTTCCGATTGGTGGAATTTTAATTCACCCAAATATTAAAGCCTCTTTTGGTTTATTAGGAACCACTTTTGGTGGGAATCACTTGGCATGTGTTGCATCTTCGACTGTATTAGAAGTTATTGAAGAAGAGGATTTGATGCAAAATGCTAAAGACATCTCAGCTTATTTTCTAGAGAAAGCAAAAGAAATTTCAGAAATAAAAAATATAAAAGGTCGTGGATTAATGTTAGGGTTGGAGTTTGATTTTCCAATAGCAGACCTTCGTAAAAAGTTAATTTTTGAACATAAGATATTTACAGGAAGTGCTAAAAATCCAAATTTATTAAGGATTCTTCCGCCTTTAACCATCAGAAAAGAACATGTCGATTTGTTTTTTGAGGCTTTAAAAAGTGAGTTGCAAGGCTAGCTTGAGCAACGTCATTCTGAACTAGTTTCAGAATCGCATAATAATGAGACGCTGAACTAAATTCAGCTTGACGAGAATGGTGGATACATAATAATATGTGTTTGTGATAGTATTTATATTGAGTATTTAAAACTTAGAAAGAAGAACTAAATAGCAACGTCATTCTGAACTAGTTTCAGAATCACATAGCAGTGAGAAGTTGAAATAAATTCAGTAAGATTAAAGTAATAAATAGATGAAAAAGTACACAGAAATAAAAGACATATCAAATCTTCAAGAAACCATAAAGGACGCGATTTTATTAAAAAATAATCCTTTTAAATTCCAAGATTTAGGAAAACATAAAACATTAGTGATGCTGTTTTTTAATTCCAGTTTACGAACGCGATTAAGCACGGAGAAAGCTGCAAAAAACTTAGGAATGGATGTGATGATTTTAAATGTGAATGACGCCTGGAACTTAGAATTTGAAGATGGAACGATTATGAATGCAAACACGTCAGAACATATTAAAGAAGCAGCACAAGTGATTTCGCAATATGGAGATGTAATTGCTGTAAGAGCATTCCCAAGTTTAACGGATAAGAAAAAAGATGAAAGTGAGTTTGTGATTAACAGCTTTATAAAATATGCAACGGTTCCAATTGTAAATATGGAAAGTGCAACAGCGCATCCTTTACAGTCGTTGGCAGATGCGATTACTATTACTGAATTATCAAAAAAAGCGAAACCAAAAGTTGTTTTGTCTTGGGCACCACACCCAAAAGCGTTACCACAAGCAGTTGCTAATTCGTTTGTAGAAATGATGCAAAACTTGGATGTCGATTTAACTATTACACATCCTGAAGGTTATGAGTTAAGCGAAGCATTCACGAAAAAAACACCAGTAAATCACAATCAAGAAGAGGCTTTAAAAGATGCCGATTTTGTGTATGTTAAAAACTGGAGTAATTATAAAGATTACGGAAAAGTACTTAGTCAAGACGAAAATTGGATGATGACAAAAGCGAAGTTGGGTAATGCGAAATTTATGCATTGCTTGCCTGTAAGACGTAATGTGGTTGTTGAAGATGCGGTTTTAGATAGTGAACAGTCTGTTGTAATTAAACAAGCTAATAATAGGACTTTTGCTGCGCAAATTGTCTTGAAGCAGGTTTTGGAAAATTTATAATATGAAAACACTAAAAATCATAAAAATTGGAGGAAACATCATCGATGATGATAACGCTTTGCAGCAATTCCTAAAAGCATTCGCGACTATAGATGCTCCTAAAATCCTAGTGCATGGTGGTGGTAAATTAGCAACTAAATTAGCACGACAAATGCAAGTTGAGGTTAAAATGATTGACGGAAGACGCGTAACCGATCAAGTCACTTTAGATATTATCACCATGGTGTATGCTGGAAAAATCAATAAAACTATAGTCGCACAATTACAAGCTAACAGTTGTAATGCTGTTGGTTTTTCAGGAGCAGATGGCAACACGATAGTTTCGGATTTAAGACCATCTAAACCTATCGATTATGGATTTGCTGGAGACGTCAAAAAGGTAAATACAGAAACCTTAGAAATTCTTTTAAACAATTCAATTACACCTGTGTTTTGTGCGATTACTCATGATAAAAACGGGCAATTATTAAATACCAATGCAGATACGATTGCTTCTGAATTAGCAATAGGTTTTGCAACAAAATATAAAACTGAATTATATTATTGCTTCGAAAAAAAGGGCGTTTTAGAAGATGTAAATAATGACGATTCTGTTATCCAAAACATCAACACTAAAACCTACCAACCGTTGATTGAAAATGGTATTATATATGAAGGCATGTTGCCAAAATTAAACAACTGTTTTTATGCTATAAATAATCAAGTTCAAAAAGTTTGTATTGGTAAATCAGAAATGCTTTTCGATAAAAATAATAAACACACAACCATTTCAAAATGAAAGAAAAACTAACAACAAGAGCAATTGCTTTATTGAAACAATTGATAGAAACGCAGTCGTTTTCTTCAGAAGAAGGACCAACAGCAGCACATATTGAGCAATGGTTTGTGCAACAGGATATTCCTTTTAAAAGAACAAAACATAATGTTTGGGCAACTAATAAACATTTTGACGATAGTAAACCAACGTTGTTATTAAACTCGCATCACGATACGGTAAAACCAAATAATGGGTACACCAAAGATCCGTTTATAGCCATTGTTGAAGACGGAAAATTATATGGTTTAGGTAGTAATGATGCTGGAGGTTGTTTGGTGAGTTTGTTAGCAACGTTTGCTTATTTCTATAGCAGAGAAAATCTAAATTTTAATCTGGTTATTGTCGCTTCCGCTGAAGAAGAAAGCAGTGGAGAAAATGGGTTAAATAGTATGTTGTCAATAATTCCAAAAGTGGATGTCGCTATTGTTGGAGAACCAACATTGATGAATTTGGCTGTTGCTGAAAAAGGCTTAGTCGTGTTTGATGCAGTTGTAAAAGGTACGCCAAGTCATGCTGCGCATCCAAATCACGATAACGCCATTTATAAAACAATTCCAGTGTTAGAATGGTTTAAAAATTACACGTTCGACAAGACGTCGGAAGCTTTGGGAGATGTAAAGATGACTGTTACGCAAATAAATGCAGGAAAGCAGCATAATGCAGTTCCTGCAGATGTGAAACTAGTGGTTGATGTCCGTGTAAACGATAAATATTCTAACCAAGACATTGTCGATATTTTACAGAAAGAAGCGCCATGTGATAGTATTATTCCGCGTAGTATAAAATTAAATTCATCGTCCATTCCAATCGATCATCCATTGGTAATTGCGGGAATAGAAATTGGAAGAAGTACTTATGGCTCGCCAACCTTGTCCGATCAAGCAGTTTTAACTTGTCCGTCTTTAAAATTAGGTCCTGGTGATAGTACAAGGTCGCATTCTGCCGATGAGTTTATTTATATTAATGAGATTGAAGAAGGCATTAAAATTTATATTGAATTATTAGAAAAAGTACTGTAATGTCAGGTCGAGCGCAGTCGAGACCTATTAGTATTAAAGACCTCTCGACTGCGCTCGAGGAGACAAAAAAATCAAATTATGAAACTCTGGGACAAAGGAATAAGTATCGATAAAAAAATAGAACAATTTACCGTTGGAAACGATAGAAAGATTGACCTACATATTGCAAAGTACGATGTGCAAGCGTCTTTAGCGCATGCAATAATGTTGGAGTCTATTGGCATTATTTCTTCGGAAGAATTACAACAGCTTAAAAGTGGTTTGCACGCTATTGCGGAAACTATAGAAAACGGAACCTTTGTTATTGAAGCGTCCTTTGAAGATGTGCATTCTAAAATTGAATATGAATTGACTAAAACCTTAGGCGAGGTCGGAAAGAAAATCCATACCGCACGTTCAAGAAATGATCAAGTTTTAGTTGCGCTTCAGCTTTATTACAAGGAGAATTTAAAAGAAATTAATACGAAGACAAAAACGTTTTTTGATACCCTTTTAGGTTTGGCAGAAACGCATAAAGAAGCTTTACTTCCTGGTTATACACATTTACAAGTAGCAATGCCATCTTCTTTCGGATTATGGTTTTCTGCATATGCTGAGGTTTTAATAGATGATGTTTACTTGTTAAATGCAGCCTTGAAAACCGTAGATCAAAATCCATTAGGTTCTGCAGCAGGTTACGGAAGCTCGTTTCCTATTGATCGAGAATTAACGACTAAAGAATTAAACTTTTCAACCTTAAAATACAACGTTGTTGCTGCGCAAATGAGTAGAGGAAAAAGCGAACGAACTATCGCTTTAGCTTTAGGAAGTGTGTGTAATACTTTAGCGCGTTTTGCAATGGATATTTGCGTGTATAACAGTCAAAATTTCGGCTTTATAGCCTTTCCGGATGAGCTAACGACAGGAAGCAGTATTATGCCACATAAAAAGAATCCTGATGTGTTTGAATTGATTAGAGGTAAAGCCAATAAAATTCAAGCTTTGCATACCGAAATGGTGTTAATTACTAATAATTTACCAAGTGGTTACCATAGAGATTTTCAGTTATTAAAAGAAAATATTATTGCAGCAATCGAAGATGTAAAAGACTTATTGGATATTTTTAATTACGCTATTCAGCAAGTTATTGTAAAAGACATCGATTTAAATGATGCTAAGTATCAATACTTGTTTACGGTAGATAATATTAACACGTTGGTTGTGGGAGGCATGCCTTTTAGAGAAGCGTATCAAAAAATTGGAGGCGAAGTGGAAAGTGGAACTTATGTGCCAGATACCTCTAAAAAACACACGCATGTTGGTAGTATTGGTAATTTGTGTTTAGATGGGATTAGAGGCAAGTATCCTGAGTAAAATTTCAGGCATATAACTGTCAGTTTGAGCGCAGTCGAAAACTTTAAGATTTAGGTTTAGTAGCATTTCGACTGCGCTCAATGTGACATTAGTTTTTGTGCTGATTCTAGAAATTGAAAAAATCCTACTTCTGTAGGATTTAATTTAAGTTTATTCTCCTTTTTGAATAGGCGTTCAAAACAAGAAAGTATTTTAGGCTTATAACTGTCAGTTTGAGCGCAGTCGAAAACCTTAAGATTTAGGTTTTAATAGCATTTCGACTGCGCTCAATGTGACATTAGTTTTTGTGCTGATTCTAGAAATTGAAAAAATCCTACTTCTGTAGG